>JASJED010000144.1 GCA_030065585.1 Desulfobacterales bacterium
ATTGCGCTCTAGTAGGGGGCCCATCCGCGCCGGCTGCCGCTTTTTGGGGGCGCACGGTCTTCTGAGCGCGCCGCAACCACTTTTTAAGCTTTTTCAGATTCATTCCGGGGCTCTACAACCGGGTTGACGGCCTGGTCGGCAGGCACCCCGCGCAGGGCGGCCAGTTCATCCACCCCGGTGCGCTCCCACAGGCGGATGCCGCAGCGATAGGCCGTCCGCCCGATCACGTGGGCCGCCACCGGGGCCGTCAGCAGCAGAAAAAGGATGGCCGCCGCCGCCCGCAGGGTGATGCCGACCTCCATGAAATGGATGGCCACCGCCGCCAGAATCAAACCGGCGCCCAGGGTGCCGGCTTTGGTGGAAGCGTGCATGCGCATGATCATATCCGGAAGCCGCAGCATGCCCACGGCGGCCACAAATCCAAAAAGGCCGCCGGCCAGCAGCAGGCCCGCCGTCAGGTAAATCGTCACGGCCCCCTCCTTGTGGTTTGCGCCCCCCGCCCGCGCTTGGCGCCGATCCGCATTCGGAATCGCGCCAGGGCCACCGTCCCCAGAAAGGCCACCAGGGCATAGGCGATGGCCACATCGAGGAAAGAGGTCTCGTCGGCGTCGATGGCCAAAACGGCCAGGAGCGCCACGATCAATACCGATATCAAATCGATCGCCACGATGCGGTCGGCCGCATCCGGTCCCTTGATCAGCCGAATAAAGGCCAGCAGCATAGCGGCCAGCAGCAGCACGGAGGTGATTGTGACACTCTGAGCCAGGATCGTCTCTTCCATGGTTAGCGCAGGGCCTCCAACACCCTTCGTTCCAGGCCTTCTTTGATTTCGTGCCGGGCGGCCGCCGGATCGTCCAGAAACATGAAATGCACGTAAAGCACCCGCCGGTCATCGGAAATATCCAGGCTCAGCGTGCCGGGGGTCAGTGAGATCATGTTGGCCACCAGCATGATTTCAAGATCCGTGCGGGCCGCCAGGTCGATGCCGATGATTCCGGGACGGCTGCTGTGCCGGGGCGTGATGACTTCCCACATGACCCGGAAGTTGGAGACGATCAGTTGGTAGAGAAAATAACCCGCCAGACGCAGCACCCGGGGGACACGCACGAAATAGGCCGCATCGGGATAGAGGGGTTTGGAGATCCACAGGGCCGCGTAGCCGACGGCAAATCCCGTCAACAGGCCGGTCAGGTTGAACTGGCCGCGCACCGCGCTGAATCCCAGGGCCAGAAACAGATTGAGCATGAACAGATTCATGAGCCCTCCCCCACCAGAACCGCCTGTACATACTGCTGCGGGGCCAGCAGTTCGTCCGCTGCGGCCAGGGCAACTTCCATCAGGGGCTGTGCCCCTAGCCCGATAACCACCGTCATGGCGGCCAGTATCATCACCGGCACCAAGAGGGGTAGGCCAATCCCGACTTCCTTCCCCGGAGGTGTCGGCTTCTCCACCTCCGGCGGCGGCTCCCAGAATACCGCAATCCAGATCTTGGTCATGGAATAGACGGTCAGCAACCCCACCACAAGGGCCAGGGCGGCGGGCAGATAGGCCCCCTTCTCCAGACTGGCCTGAATCAGCACAAACTTGGCCCAAAAACCCGACAGGGGCGGAAACCCCGCCAGGGAGAAGGCCGGAATGATAAACAGCACCGCCATAAGGCCCGAGCGCTGGTAGAGGTCGCCCAGGTGTTTGAGGTCGTCGTGGCCGTAGATTTTGCTCACCAGTCCGCTAATCAGAAACAGATTGGCCTTCACGATGATGTGGTGGATCAGATAAAAAACCGCACCGGCCAGCGCCAGGCGGGTATAGAGCCCGAGACCCAGAATCATGTAGCCCACCTGGCTGATGATGTGAAAGGCCAGGATGCGCCGGAAAGCATTCTGGACGGCCGCCCCCAGAACGCCCACCACCATGGTGAAACAGGCCATGATCAGGATCAGGCCGTGGGTGGCGGCCACATCCTGGATAAATATGAGGGTGAAAGCCCTGATCAGGGCGTAGACCCCCACCTTGGTCAAAAGGCCGGAGAACACGGCCGCGATGGCCGGCGGCGGTGTGTGATAGGATGCCGGCAGCCAGAAGAACAGCGGGAAGGCGCCGGCCTTCAGGCCGAAGGCCATGATGAACAACATGGCCACCGTGGTCATCAGCGCGGGATTATCGACGGCCTGCACCTTGACGTACAGGTGGGCCATGTTAAGCGTGCCGGTCAGGGCGTAGAGCAGGCCCAAACCGGTAATGAACATCAGGGTGGCAATCAGGTTCAGGGTGACGTATTTCACGCCCCCGTCCAACTGGTGCGGCTCACCGCCCATCACCAGCAGGCCGAAGGAGGCCATCAGCATGACCTCGAACCAGACATACAAATTGAACAGGTCGCCGGTCAGAAAGGCACCGCTGATGGCGGCGATCAGAATCTGGTAGAGGGTGTGAAACCCCAGGGCCTGATAGCGCTTGTCGATATCGGCCAGGGCATAGATGTTGGCGGCCAGACCGATGATGGCCGTGATCACCAGCATGACGGCACTGAGATGGTCGGCGGCCAGGGTGATGCCAAAAGGTGCCGGCCAGCCACCCATCTGTTCGGCCTGAATCCCGCCCTGGCGGACCGTGCTGAACAGCATGCCGCAGGCCCCCAGCTGCAGCACGCTGGCGCCGACGGACACGTAGGCCTGCCACAACCGCCGCCGGCCGCAGAAGAAAGCGCAGACCGCGGCCAGCAAAGGGATCAGAATGGGAAACACCAGCAGGCTCATCAGACCTCTTTCGGCTCGATCGGGCAGGTGGGGCCCGGCGTTACCGCATCGGGGGGTTCGGCCAGGCGCATGAATTCGGTGTCAACCGTACCGATTTCCTGGTAGGCCCGGTAAAAAAGCACGAAGATAAAGACCAAAAGCGCAAAGCCGATGACGATCGCCGTCAGCATCAGCGCCTGGGGCAGCGCGTTGGCCACCGGGCCGACGGGCGTCGAGGCGCCTTCGGCGATCAAAGGGGGGCGCGAATGGGTCAAACGCCCACCGGTGAACAGCAGCAGATTGACGGCATTGCTGGCCAGCACGAGTCCAAAGATGAAGCGTATCAGGTTACGCCCCAGAATCAGATAGACGCTGCCCGCCACCATGACCCCCACCAGGATGGCCAGAACGGATTCCATGGCTAAGCCTCCTCTTCGAGTGCCAAAACGAGGGTCAGAATCGTCCCCAGCACGGTCAGGTAGACCCCGATATCGAAGATCACGGGGGTTCCGATGATGACGTGCGCCTCGGCACCGTGGCCCCACCCCCACCATAGCCCCGTCAGGAAAGGTTTGTTGGCAACGACTGCCGTGATCCCGGCCGCGAGCGCGGTCAGCAGGCCCGCGGCGGTCAGGAGACGGGGATCGATCCGCAGGGCCCGCCGACAGGCCGCCGCCCCTTCGGAAATGGCGAACAGCGCAAAGGCGGTACCGGCCACGAGCGCCCCGGCAAAACCGCCACCCGGGGACTGGTGCCCGCGAAAGAGCAGGTAGACCGAAAACACCAGAATCAACCCCACCAGCAGCCGGGTGGCGGCTTTAAGAATCAGGGTTCCCATTTCTGGCCCCCCTTGCGATGACGCTCGCGGCGGATCAGGGCGAACGCGGCCAGGCCGGCCAAGGCCACCACCGTAATCTCGCCCAGGGTATCCAACGCCCGGAAGTCCACCAGGATCACATTGACGATGTTGCGTCCATGGGCCGCCAGCAGGCTGTATTGCTCGTAGTAGGCCGTCACGTCGCGGTCCAGCGGTGGTGTCGTGGCATTCAGCAGCATCACGGCCACGACCGTCCCGGCGGCCAGGGCCAGCAGGCCGTCGACGATGCGCACGGGACGATCCCCGCATTCCCGGGACTGCAGGTCGGGCAACCGCAGCAGCACGACGGCCACGATGATGACCGTCAGGGTTTCCACCAGCAGCTGGGTCAGCGCCACGTCCGGGGCCCCGAACATCAGGAAAATCAACGCCAGCCCGGCACCCACAACACCCAGGCTCGATATGGCCACCAGTCGTTTCTGGGTGACGACCACGGCCGCCACGGCCACGGCCTCGAGCCCGACGAGCAACCATTCGCGATAGGCCAAGGACGGTATCCCGCCCCAAATCGGCGGTTGACCGCCGGCCGCCAGACGCCAGATGCCGAGCCCCACGAAGGTCGCCATGACGATGAAAAGGTAGCGGTGCAGCGAGCCGTTCTGCAGCAGGCCTGTCGGAAGACGCCCGCTCCATTGAACGCCCTGGAGGGCGCCCTGGTAAACCGCATCGCCGGTCAGCGGGCAGGCCGCCAGCCAGCGCCGCAAAAAACGCGTGATGACCGATCGGCCGACATAGCACAGCACCCCGACGCTCAGGGTTACGATGCTGAGCAGCAAGGGCATGTTCCAGCCGTGAAAAAGGTGGGCGGCCAGCGGCGGGCCGTCGTGTCCCAGTGCATGGACGGCGGGCTGGACGAGCCAGCGGGCCACCCACCAGGGAATGATCCCGAACAGAATACCGGTGCCCCCCAGCAGGAGCGGGCCGGCGAACAGCGCCGCGGCGGCTTCGTGGACCGGCACCTGACCCTGCGGGGGCTTTCCCAGAAAAGGCCGCACGAGAAGGATGCCGGCCACGGCCGTCATCAGCGTGTTGGCGCTGACCGCCACCAGGGTGACGGAGCCGGGCATGAAGTCCATGCTCAAGGCCCCGTCGTACATGATCTCCTTGCCGATAAAGCCGAAAAACAGCGGGAATCCGGCCATGGACATGGCCGCCGCCGCAGCGGCCGCCGCCGTCCCGGGCATGGCGCGGGCCAGCCCGCGCACGGCATCCAGGCGGCGCGTGCCGGTTTCATGGTCGAGGATGCCCACCACGAGGAACAGGGCCGATTTGTAGAGGGCGTGCACCAGAAAAAAAGTCAGGGCGGCGACCAGCGCGGCCGTGTGGGTGCCGCCCAAAAAAAGCGTCAGCATGCCCAGCGCCATCAGGGTGGTGTAGGCCAGGATGCGCTTCATATCCGTCTGCCCGAAAGCCAGCAGCGCGCCCGTCAGAGCGGTTAGGGCGCCGAAGCTGGTCAGCGTGATCGTCCAGGCCGGGGGGCCGGAAAGCACCGGGTGCAGGCGTGCCAGCAGATAGATCCCAGCCTTGACCATGGTGGCCGAATGTAAAAAAGCGCTGATGGGCGTGGGGGCGGTCATGGCGTTGGGCAGCCAGAAATGAAACGGGAATTGGGCCGATTTGGTGAACGCCCCGGCCAGGACCAGGATGAAGATGGCCGGATACAAGGGGGTCTGGCGCAGGATATCCCCGCGCGACAAGAGTTCGGTCAAGGAATAGGTCCCGGCCACGCGGCCGATCAGAACGAAGCCGGCCAGCATGGCCAGACCACCGGCGCCCGTCACGAAAAGGGCCTGACGCGCGCTCTCGCGGGCCTCGGACTGGTCATGCGTAAAACCGATCAACAGAAAGGAAGTAAAGGTGGTCAGTTCCCAGAAGACGAACAGCAGGATGAGATTGTCGGCCATGACCAGTCCCAGCATGGCCAGCATGAAGCTTTGCAGCAGCACCTGGTAGCGGCCCGCGTAGCGGTGGGGTCCCAGGTAGGCCCCGGAATAGACGCTGATGATCGCCCCGGCGGCAGTTATGACCAGCCCAAAGAGCATGCTCAGCCCGTCGAGGCGCAGGGCCAGATCAACGCCCAGGGCGGGCACCCAGTCGATCTCCCAGCGCAGCACCTGGTGGGCGGCCGTGGCGGGCAGGGATACGGCCAGCAGGGCGAACAGCCCGGCCGGCAGTAACGCCGCCAGGTAATGCCAACGGACCTTTGCGCTCCGGGAAGCTGACATCAAGACCCCTTTCCTGGGAAACAAGTGGCCGTCGGCCGGGTGTGGTGATGTGCGATGAGGCGCCGGGGCCGGCCATGAATCGCGCCCATCGCGCAGGTTGTCCGTAAGACCGGCTTCCTTTAGAGGAAGAAATCCGGCAGAAGATCTTCGGGGGCCACCTCCGGGTCCACCTGGTAGTGATGCAGATCGCCGACCCCCTCGGCGCGCAGCACCTCATCGTCGATGAAAAACTGTCCGCTGCAGCGACGACTTTCCCGGCAGAGAATCGCGTAGGCCGCATCGGCCACGATCTCCGGCTTGCGGCTGAGCCGGACAGCCTCGTCACCCCCGAGCAGGTTGCGTACCGCGGACGTGGCAATGGCGGTTCGGGGCCATAGGGCGTTGAAGGCAATGCCCGCTTCCCGGAATTCGGCCGCCATCCCCAGCACACACATGCTCATGCCGTATTTGGCCATGGTATAGGCCACATGCGGTCCGAACCAGCGGGCCGCCATGTTCAGGGGCGGGGAGAGCATCAGCACGTGGGGGTTGGCGCTTTTGTGGAGATGCGGCAGGCAGGCCTGAACGCAGACGAATGTTCCACGGGTGTTGATTTGATGCATCAGATCGAAACGTTTCAGCGGCGTTTCCAGCGTACCGCTCAAGTTGATGGCGCTGGCATTGTTGACCAGAATATCGATACCGCCGAAACGTTCGACGGCCTGGTTCACCGCGGCCTTAACGGCCGCTTCGTCGCGGATGTCGACCGCCAGCGGCAGGGCCTGGCCCCCGGCCTGCTCGATTTCCGCGGCCGCCGTGAAAATGGTTCCCGGCAGCTTGGGGTGCGGTTCACTGGTCTTGGCCACAACCACGATGTTGGCACCATCGCGGGCGGCCCGCAGGGCAATGGCCTTGCCGATGCCCCGGCTGCTGCCGGTAATCAACAGGGTTCTGTGGGCGAGCATGGTCTCCTCCTCATCGTTTGCCGGCGGCCATCGGTCAGTCGGTCTGAAATATGATCGCCTGTCATATTACAGTCTGCCGCCGCCCTGTCAACCGCTGTCGTCAGCGGTGGTCGCACAGCAGCCGTTGGCGCTTCTGTATTTTTATGCTAAACAGAGACCATTCGATAAGTCGACCAATTGCTCTCCGAAAGTACGCCCATGCAGCGCACCTTGCGAAACCTGACAGGCCTGATCCTGCTCGTCGCGGCCCTACCGGCTAAGGGCCAGTCATTGGTTTACTGCCCCACCGCACCGGAAGAACGCAGCCAACGCTGCGCGCGCGTCAGCGCTGAGATCGAGCAGCGCCAACAACAGATCGAATCCGCCGAGACCCAGCTCCAAGATCCTCAAATCGTGCTGGCCGCCGCAGAGAAAAATCCCGAAGAGGCGCTGACGGACTATCGTACCCGGGTGAAGCTGCAGCAGGGTGTGACCACCCCGGAAACCAATTCCTGGCTGCCGGTTCGCGGCCATTACTACAATGCCACCCAGGGACGCATGTACGTGGCCCTGGCGCGTGAAGACTACTGGCACTATATCTGGGAGGGCCTGGCCTTCGATCCCGACCTGGCCACGGCCACCTTCATACGCCGCGAACAGCGCAGCCGGACCGAAAAAGCCTATCAACTGGACAACCCCGACAGCGCGATCAATCAGCAACGTTACCACCTCGAAACCCTGCTGGCTTTCGAACGCGAATGCTGTCCGGCAAAGACCCCCGAAAACATTGTATTGCCCGTCGCACCGCATCCATCAGAGGAACAGACCACCGAGGAAAATCCCGCACCTGGCTATCAGGATCGGCCATCCGCGCCATGAGGCGGGCGTCCATCGCGATAGGGCTGTTGCTTTGCGGATTATGGGCCTGCGCCGCCGATCGCGGGGTCTACCGCAATGTCGGCCGATCGACCAAGCCATACAGCCGCATCACCCTGAGCACGGCGGGCCATCATCAGGAACGCTGGCAGACCAATGATATCGCCATCGACTTTGATTACCAGCGTGAAGCCGATTTGTTCGCCGTAACCGGCATGATGATCCAAATGTCCGGAACGGTGGAACTGCAGAAGCGGCTCTACAACTTCCCTGTGATTAGCTATCTGCGCATCTGGGTCCACTTTCTCGACGACGAGGGCCTGATCCTGTCGACGCACCGCCTGTGGACGGCCAGCCGCCTGACGGACACGCGCTTAATCCGATTCGATTTCAGACGGCAATTGCCCCTGCCACCCAACACGACCATGCTGACCTTCAGCTACTCCGGCGAGATGACGGATGGCGGCGGCCGCCGCGGGCCCGGGGGTCGCACAGGCGATCGTGTCGAATGGAGCTTCTGGTGGACCCCCTGAAAGCCAACCGTGCCGATCTCGCCGCACAAGGTCACTCGGCACGTTAGACGATTAGCCGACATACCAAGGCTTGCGGGATGTCTGATCATGACTAGATTTATAAGGTAGTCACCATATTAACCCAACCAAAGCCTAAGCCCATGCCCCGAACGACACGATCATTCATCCCCCCGAAGCTGGCCATCGTTTGGCTGACCTACTTTCTGATCATACCGCCTGAACCCGGACAGGCCGCAATGTATTCCTGGATCGATGCCGACGGTGTAAAGCATTTCACCAACCGGCCGCCGCCGGAAAACGTCAAGTCCGTAAGGCAAATCGAGGAGATCCCTTACGCCGAGGCCGCGGACCGTGAGCGACAGGCGCGTGACGCGCGCTATTTCGACCAGCAGGCCATGGAAAGTACGCTCAGGCGATTGCGGCAAACCGAGCGGGCGCTATCCGAAAGTCTGGAGAGGGCCCGGGCGGCCGAACGGCGGATCGAGGAGCAGGCCCAGGCCTACGACTATGACGATGATGATTATGGTTATGATGACGGCTATTACTGGGGCAGTTCCTACGGCGGTGATGGCTATGCTGATGATGATCGGCGCGACCGCAAAAACCGCGACCGTCGCCAAGGACGCCACCGCGAGCGATCGGAAGACCGTCATGGTTACCGCTCTAAAGACGGACGTCATGATGACTGGCGCGCAACGAAGTCATCGCGTGCGCGCCGGCATGAGCGCGTCAGCCAGCGCCGGCGCAGCAAGCGTGAACGTGGTGTGGTCTCCGGCCTGACCCGGGTGGTGCGCGCCATCCCGAGCCCATATTATATGGGGTACCGTCCTGTATACCCCCCGCGTGACAGGTACTATAGCTCAGACCGCGGCGGCCATGGTCGCCGCGGAGCCCACCGTCGTGGCGGCGGGGGTTCACGCCGTTCGGGCGGACATGCCCGGGCTTCATTCTGAGCGCTTAATCGAATTCGAAATGCGCCCGGCGATTCTTGCTCCAGGCCGCCTCACCATCCCCCCGATCAAGGGGACGTTCCTCACCATAGCTGATGGTGCGAATACGGGTCTCGGAGACGCCCAGATCGATGAGAAACCGTTTGACCCCTTCCGCCCGACGTTCACCCAGCGCCAGGTTGTATTCGGTGGTGCCGCGATTGTCGCAATGGCCTTCGATCACGATGGCCAGCGATGGGTTGCGCTGCATCCATTCGGCCTTGGCTCTCAGGATCGCCTCGGCTTCGGTGCTGATCGTGGAACTGTCGAACTCAAAGAAGATATCGGCATTGATGAAGCGTTCGCGGTTCATCAACACGCCGTCAGCGGTGGTAAATTCGTCCGCCGATCCCGGCGCCTGGTCGGACGGGCCGGCGATGTCCTCCTCCCGCCAACCCTGATCCGACCCGCTGCCGGCCACCGAAGGCTGATCATCGGGCGCCTTGCTCAATGTATCTTGGGTGCTGACGACCTTGCGACCGCAGCCGACCAGGGCGACGATAACGGTCAAACAGACAATCATTCCGATCACACGGTATTTCGCTAGCATGGCTGTACCCCTTTGTTCTAGGTTAACCGGTCCTCGATCGAACTGGTCGGCTCAGACGCATCCGTTCGTCCGGTCGTTTCCCCGTCATTTTTCCGCAACAATGAAGAAGCGATCCCACCATAGTTCAATGCCCGCACGAGATCAAGTTCGTCAGACGCTCCCCCGACCGCGCTGCCGGAGGCCCGACAAGACTTGACGACCCCATCAAAATTGTTACAAGTTGGGACACGCATTCACACGACCCAAAGGGGGAGATTTCCACAATGCTGGAGACACTGATCGTCCTGGGCGCCGCTTGCATCGTCTTTCTCCTGTTCCTGCTGGTGTTTTTCTTCAAGGATCGGCGCGAACGCTCGACAGGCAGGCGCTCCGGCTGCCAGGCCCACGCGCAGCACGGCGGTGGCTGCCGCTGCAAGGGCCATGACCCCACCGATCGCAATCCCGAACCGTTGATCTTGGAGCGCAAATGATAGGCATCGCGCCAAGCGGTAGCGATTCTCCACAAATCCGCTCATGCCCGCAGGATCGTTACCACGCCTTGCCGGCGTGCTTCATGTTTTCCTTCACCTGTCAGAGCTGATGTTCGAAAATGTTCTTGAAATCCTGGGGTTGGAGGCAAAGGTAGTCGAGGGTTTGCCGGCGGGTGGCGTGATTGAAGATGGTAATCAGCCGGTTCAGATCGGTGCCAAAGGTGGCGAACTGATGATACCCCCAGGTTTTGCGGAGTGAATTGGCACCGTAGTTGCCGTTCAAATCGGCATGTTTGCACCACGATTTGACCAGACGGTGCACCGATGATGCGAGCAGGACATCCCCGCGCCGACTCTGGAAAAGATGACGCGCCTCCCAGTCGGATTCCGTGCTTGCCGGCCCGAGGCTTCCGACCAACCCCGCAATGGCCTCACAACAGACCCGATTGAACCCGATCTTGATACGCCGGCTGGTCCGCTTTTCCCTGACCGTGAGTAGGTCGCCGGGTTTGATATGACCAACATGACCGAATTGAAGCGCCAGCAGATCAGATACGCGCAGGGGGGTGTTGATACCGATGGTGAAAAGCACCAAGTCGCGAGGGCGCTTGGTAAGAAGCTGCTTGATACGGCCAATGGCGACCAGAGAACGTATTGGCTCGACCTTGATTCGCGCCCCCTTCTCCGGTCGATTGGCAGGGGTCATAGGAGCGTGACTTCGGTCTGCTTGACGTGGAAAACTTTGTTGGGGCGCTCGACTTTGACGGCGACCTTGCCATTTTTGAACTCTTTGATCACGATGCCTTCAACGGCCCCGATCCAGAAAGCATTGATGGTGATCTTGACGCGTTTTCCAATGAAATGTTCCTTTTCCATCACCCTTCCTTTCCCGAATGAGTGCCAAGTTATCCAAAAAAATAATCAAAAGTTGGCCAAAGTCAATTCATCAATTTATCTAACGTCGGGGTGACCGCAATTTGCAAGACGTTTGGGAGCGTTCCGAGGAAACGATGCGGCCGGATGCGACCTGACCGGCAGGGCCTGGCCTGGTCATGGTGGGCCATTGTCAACCCAAGTCCAGGCCGGCACCGGCCGCCGCGGTCATACCCGCATCTCTCCAACGATTGACATCGAAAAGTCCCTACCGTAGGGTTGTATAGAAGCGGTTTCCAAACCTCAGATCGCGTTCAAGGGCAAGGCGCCGCCTGATGAAAAAGCGCAGCCTATGCCATAATATGTGAGCATTTTGAAGAAGGTGGCAACGCCGCCATCGGGCGTTAGATGGGGTTTCGAAACCGCTTCTGAGGACACTCCGGTGAATCGCCTGCCACCGGCAAGCCAACCCGCAGCCGACGCTGAAAGTGCATGGACCAGCTCCGTAAATTTGTAGCCCCTGAAATCGTATTGGGTGAAGGTGCCATCGGTCTGGCCGGTCGCTATGCCCGCAACCTGGGGGCGTCCAAGATCCTGCTGGTTTCCGACCCGGGGGTCGTGAAGGCGGGATGGCCGGAGAAAGTCCTGGCATCGCTGACCGCCGCCAAGGTGGCCTACACCGTCTTTACCGACATCAGCCCCAACCCCCGGGCCGAGGAAATCATGCTGGGGGTTGATCACTATGCCAGGGAGCGCTGCGACGTCATCGTGGCCGTGGGCGGCGGCAGCCCCCTGGACGGCGCCAAAGGCATCGGGATCGTCGCCACCAACGGCCGGCATATCCTCGAATACGAAGGCGTCGACCGGGTCGATATCCCAGGCCCCCCCCTGATCTGCATCCCCACGACCGCCGGTACCGCCTCGGACGTGTCCCAGTTTACGATTATCACCAACCGCTACGAGAAAACCAAAATCGCCATCATCAGCAAGACCGTCGTACCGGACGTGGCCTTGATCGATCCGCGCACCACAACGACCATGGACGCCACGCTGACGGCCGCAACGGGCATGGATGCCTTGGTTCACGCAATCGAGGCGCTGGTCTCGAGCGCCGGCAGTCCCCTCACCGATCTCCATGCCCTGGAGGCCATCCGTCTGATTTTCGGCAATCTGCCCGCCGTGCTCCGGAAGCCTGGCGACGTGGATCGGCGCGCGCGGATGGTCTTGGGCAGTCTCGAGGCCGGCCTGGCCTTTTCCAATGCCAGTCTGGGGGCGGCGCACGCCATGGCCCACAGCCTGGGCGGATGGGGCGATCTGATCCATGGCGAGTGCAAGGGCATCCTGATCGATCACGTCGTGCGTTATAACTGGCCGGCGGCCGAACAACGCTATCGCCGGATGGGGCCGGCCATGGGGTTGACGCTTGACACGCAATCTTCGAAGCAGGCCCGCGAGACCGTCGTCGAGGCCCTTACCAAGATCAAACACGAAATCGGCTTCCATCGGTCCCTCAGCGACTACGGGGTGGCGCCCGCCGATTTTCCGACCCTGGCGCGCAACGCGCTTCGCGATCCCTGCATGGCCACCAACCCCTTGCTGCCGACCCAGGCGGACATCGAGGCCCTTTATGAAAAAGCCTTCTGATCCCCTTTCGTCCTTCGAACTGACCCGCAACCGCATCATCGGGTTGGGCGAACGCACCGCCCGCAAGAGCTATTACCCCCAACTGCGGCAGCGCCTGCGGGAACTCAAACAGAGCGAACTGCGCTACCGCGCGCTTTTCGAGTTCTCGCCCACATCCATGTGGGAGGAGGATTTCTCGCGGCTCAAAGTCCACTTCGACCATCTCAAGGCCCAGGGCATCCGGGACTTTCAGGCCTACTTCCGGGAGAACCCGGAGGAAATCGTCCGATGTATCCGCAAGGTCCGTATCCGTGACGTCAACAAGGCCACGCTGGCGCTCTATGAAGCCGACAGCAAGGAAGAATTGATGGCCAATCTTCACCGCATCCTGCCGATCTCGGATCGCAAGGTGATCAGGGACGAACTGGTGGCCATGGCCACCCGAGGCCACTTCGAGATCGAGTGCGTCAACCGCACGCTCAGGGGTCGCACGCGGCATTTGATGATCCGCTCCTCGATTCCGCCCGGCTACGAGAACACCTGGGCCAAAGTCTTCGTGTCGGCCTTCGACCTCACCGGGCGCATTCAGGCCGAGGAGGAAAAGAAAAAGCTCGAACGGCAGCTGCGCCAGGCACAGAAGATGGAAGCCGTCGGCACGCTGGCCGGCGGCATCGCTCATGATTTCAACAACATTCTCTCGGCCGTCATCGGCTTTACCGAAATGGTCATCGATGACGCCCCGCCAGCATCGCCCCTGCGGCACAACATGGAGCAGGTCCTCCAGGCCGGGATGCGCGCCAAACAACTGGTCCAGCAAATCCTGGCCTTCAGCCGCCAGAGCGATCAGGAACTGCGGCCGGTAAAGCTCAAGCGGGTGATTACCGAGGCCTGCAAGCTGCTCAGGGCCTCCCTGCCCGCGACCATCGGGATCCGGACCCGGTTGCGGACCGACGCGTTCACGCTGAGCGATCCCACCCAAATGCACCAGGTCCTGATGAATCTGGGCACCAATGCCGGTCATGCCATGCGCGAGCGGGGCGGCACCCTCACAATCGAGCTCGCCGTGGTTCCCGACGCGGCGGCCTGGCGCCGCAATTATCCGGAACTGACCGCCGAAGCCTATGTGCGCCTGACGGTCAGCGATTCCGGGCGCGGGATTCCCGCCGCGATCATCGACCGGATCTTCGATCCTTTTTTCACCACCAAGGAACTCACCGAGGGCACGGGCATGGG
>JASJED010000145.1 GCA_030065585.1 Desulfobacterales bacterium
ACCTGGGCGTACAGCCGACGCATGGGGGCTTCGTCGTCGGCGATGAGGATGCGAATGGGCTGGGATGTCGTCATCACATATCCTTAAAGGGGTTGACGGCTGGGCCGCCTGGGCATCCCACCGGGCGTGGCCTTCCGGGGCGCCTCCGGCCGCACGCTTTATTTCTTATTACCCCAATGTTCGTGGGTCTTCAAGTCGCGATGGCCGGACGGCCCCGGGCCACGGTATCCGGTGGATGATCCGACATCGGCTTGAGATACCCACTTTTCTATCTTTACGATTTGTGGCATAACGGCATCATCCCAATACTGGCCCGCCGAACGGAGTTTGCATGATTCCCAATCAACGCGACCGCTTCAGCCTGCCCGCAGACGTGGCCTACCTCAATTGTGCCTATACGGCACCGCTGATGAAGTCGGCCGAGGCGGCCGGCCGCCGGGCCCTGGCCCAGAAAGCGGCCCCCTGGCAACTGACGGCCGACCATTTCTTTGAAACCATTCACGAAAATCGCCGGTTGTTTGCCCGGATCATTGAAAGCCCTGCCGAGCACGTGGCCCTGATTCCGTCCGTATCCTACGGTGTGGCCCTGGCGGCGCGCAACATCCCGGTGGCCGCCGGTCAAAAGATTGTCGTGCTCCAGGATCAGTTCCCTTCCAATGTGTATACCTGGCGGCGGCGGGCGCTCGATACGGGCGCGGCGCTGGCGACCGTCGCGCAGCCCCCCGACGGTGACTGGACATCGGCCCTTCTCGACGTCATCGACCGGGACACCGCCATCGCCGCCCTGCCCCATTGTCATTGGACGGACGGCACGCTGATCGATCTCGTGGCGGTGGGAGCGCGCTGCCGGGAAGTGGGGGCGGCCCTGGTGGTGGACGGCACCCAGTCTTTAGGCGCCATGCCCTTTACCGTGGCCGACATTCAACCGGATTTCCTGATCACCACGGCCCACAAGTGGCTATTGGGGCCTTACAGCTTCGGTTTCTGCTACATCGCGCCGCGCTGGCAGGAGGGGACGCCCCTTGAAGAGAACTGGCTCAACCGGGAAGGGTCGGAAGACTTCGCGCGCCTGGTGGACTACCGCGATACCTATCAGCCCGGTGCCCAGCGATTTGACTGCGGCGAGGCCAGCAATTTTATCCTGGCGCCGGTGGCCGCGGAAGCGCTGCGCCAGCTCCTGGCCTGGGAGATCCCCGCCATTGCCGCCACCCTTCAAACCAAGACCGATGCCATTGCTGAGATGGCAAGCGAAATGGGAATTGGTACGGCACCGCCCCCATTTCGCGCCCCCCACCTGATCGGCCTGCGCCTGGCCGAAGCCCCCCCCAAGGACCTGCCGAGCCGGCTGGCCGAAGAAGGCGTCTACGTCAGTGTGCGCGGTAGCGCTATCCGGGTGGCGCCGCACGTTTACAACACAGCCGCGGATAGCGACCGATTGTTCCGGGCATTACGGCGGCTTCTTAGCTGAGACCGTCTGCCGCTCGAGCCCCCTCATGACGCTTATGCCGCCATGTCTGGTGCGGCGCCAATAACCAGATGAAACATTAGCCGCCTGCTAGTGACGTTGAATCGTTCCTCTTTTGGACGGTGGCCGCGCGTGATGAGGTTGGAATGAATGCGATCTGCGGTTGGCGAATCGTCTAAACCTGCAACTCGCCTTCGATACGATCCATTTTGTCCTTCAGGCGATCGAGCAAGTCTTCATGCTCCGGCCTTGTCAGTTGGCGCTGGAGTTCTTCCAGCTTCTCCCGCAGGCGGGGTAGAATTTCGGTCTTGAGCTGATGCTGGGCCGAAGCGCTCAGGCGTTTGAGCTCCGCTAGAATCCGGTCCAGTTCCTGTTCCAGACGCTGGGCCTGCTCACTGGTGGATAAATTCCGCAGATCCTGCCAGAACCGGTCAAGCTCGACGGCCAATCCCGCAAGTGCATTCTCCATGCGGCTGGTCATACGCTGCATGAGAGCCGCCCATTTGGAACTGCCCTCCAGGGTCTGCCCATCCGCGATCGTTCCGCCGCGGGTTGGTGACGCGATCGCCATCAGTGCCTTGCGCTCCGGCCGCTGCGGATCAGCATCGATATAAAAAATGCTGTTGCGATCGAGCTTGGCAGCATGCGCACGCGCCACCTTTACGGCAACCCGGTAATCGCCCTGATCGCTATAATCCACCGCCTGAACCGCTCCGATCGCGCGTTCCTCGGTCAAAAAACGGTCGCCGGTCCGCAGTCCGTCAATGGCCTGGAAGCGGATCGCGAATTCCAGATCCCCCCTGCAGCCGACGAGGATGACCCCAACCAGCAATAGGCTCCCGAATATCTTTCTTATCCGCATGTGCTTCCTTCCGTCGAGGTATCATATGCTTTTTCCGTATACCTGTTCTTCCCAATAACCGCAAAGGGCTTTTCGCACCCGCTTATCGCCGGAGGCGTCGTTGAAACCCTGCCGCCCCGGTCAGCTATTGCACCGGATCGAGGCAGCGGTTATAAAGAAGTCGTCCAAGCTCTGCGGCGGGAAATGCAAGGACTTACGGTGCCCGGGAATGCAGTTCTGACCCCACGTTTCGATATCAACTGGATCAGGAGACCGTCATGGACATCATTCGAATTCTACTGGCCATTATTCTTCCTCCCTTAGGCGTGTTTCTCCAGGTCGGCATCGGCCTGCACTTCTGGATCAATATCCTGCTGACCCTGCTGGGCTATATCCCGGGGATCGTTCATGCCATCTGGGTGATCGTCAAGAAATAATGACCACGCCCCCCTGATCATATGAATGGACGGCGCCCCTGGAGGGGCCGCACCATTCGGCCAGTGAAGGCGTCAAAGCCATCGGCGCGAGGGATACGGACGCCAGGCGCCGACGGCGGGGAGATCGACACGCGATCAGGCGGCCGCCCTGGTTTTGCGGGGACCAAACCGCAACCAGGAAAGCTTGGCCAGCTTTTTGATTACCGGGTGCTGCCCTTCCCGACAGGGCACAAACTCGTTAAGCAGATGGGTCGCGTGGAACCATGCCAGGGCGCGTAGAAGCACCAAGGCGGCCAGGGCCATCCAAGTCGGACCGCTGGCCCACGCCATCTGACCCTGGTTTACGAAGAGCAGAGCGCCTGTCGACACCGCGATGGCCTCCGCCGATGTAAAATAGGCAAACGGGCGCCGGTGACGCAGGTATAAGTACCCGCCACCCGGGGACAACAGGGTGGCGGCCCGCATACGGGTCTTGGTTTTGAACACCAACCCGCATTTTTTACAGGACGGCACCGGCTTGATCAGGCTGCGGGTACATCGCGGGCAGAGATGGGTTCGCGCGGAAGGGGTGCGTACTTTCTGGGTGAGCGGCAGGGCCGGCAAAAGCTGCCTGATCTTGGGCCGCTCGGCAAAATCCACGGCCTTGAATATCTCGGTGGTGCCCTTTTTGTAGTCAACCTCCAGGGCCCCGCGCCGCAACCTGATGGCCTTGATATCGCCATAACGAATCTGGGCGATGGCGTGGCGGTAGTGTTTATGGCGCCCCACGGGCACATGCAGAATGCGATAGTTGGTCCACACCAGCAGGGCCCGTTCCAACTCGAGAAACAACCCGGCGGTCAGGAGCTGTTCCGCCAAACGCAGAGGGCTGAAGGCCGTGGTGATCAGAATCACACGCTCACCGGGGTGGAGAAACGACCTGATGAAGGCCAGTTTGACAATCAATTGGCGCTGTCGTTTCTCGATCCGCGCACGGTAGACATTGTGAGCATCCGCAAAAAGGACTTCCGGATCCACCGGAATTCCGAAAATGCGCTCCCGGATGATGGGTGCCGGCAAATCCGCCGTTGGGGGACCGGCCGCTTCAGAGGGCAGAAACAAGTCGTCGGTGGTGGTCAGCATGGTCGCGCGCGAGCCTCCTCAACTAAAATAATTCCAGCGGCGGTCGGCCCTATTGCCGGAACAACCACTGCGCATCTGTCGTTAAAAAGATACGCTTGGTATCGGACAGGTTACGCCGCTCATTGAAAACCGTTCTTTTTTCCGGTGGAAGCGGTCTCCGGCCACCTGTGGGCGGCCGTCCGCTGCCGCCCCATCTAAATCAAGCAAAGATTACGCCAAAAGGCGCCCCAAATCCCCTTTGGCAACTTTTTTGCAGCGGCTGGCGATCCTTCCATGACGGCCCGGCGTGCAGCGCCTTCATTGCCGCTGCCAATGGAATGGACGCCTCACCTGCCAACCGACTTGTCAATTTGTTCTCAAAGCCGCTAATCGCTCGCATAAAACTGCAGCGTGCGTCATGTTAATATCATTCGGTTTTCCGAGAACGAGCAGATTATCTTCTCAATAACCCTTTCAATGGTGCGAAAAGTGCTTATAGTTATAAATTAATTAATTTTTATCGACTTCACGGCCCAGCAACCCCCATGAAATCAGGCAAATTCGACGACATTCTGGACCGCATCGACAGCCTGCCCAACTGGCAGGTCTTTCTATGCTGCCGGACATTGGTCGTCCTGCTGGACCGACAGTTGACCGCCGATGACACCAGCCGGCGGCCGAAGGATATCGCCATCGCCGATTTTGAACAGTTCGGCCGGTTCGGCGGCATTGATATTCAACACTGGTATGCCTCCCTGGCGAGCGCCCGCCGCCCCGTGCTGGCCAGGTTAGGACGCTTCCTAATGAGGATGTGCCTCAATCGGGGCTACACGCAGGCGGTCATTGCTGCTTGCGGCACGGCCCAGGCACCGGTTGCGCACCTGGGCGATCTATTACCGGCCCGGATCGTGGGCGCGCTGGGGGTTGTCATGTCCTGGATGCCCGGCGACCAGGACATCCCTCTGCCCCAGGTCGAATTATTCGGCCGGGCCGATGGCGAGCACGCTTGGCCCTCACGCGAATCGCATCCCGCAACAGCAAGCGATCGTATCACCCAAAAAACCTGACGGTTAGGAAACAACCGCGAAAGCCCTCGCACGAGGTGAAGGTCAGCACTCCAGCCTCACCACCACCAGGGTGGCATCGTCCTCCACCGGCAAATCCCCGCGAAACGCGTTCAATTCCTCCAATACGGATGACACGATCGTATGGGGCACTTGACGGGCATATTGGCCCACCAGGGTCAGGAGGCGATTCTTCCCGAAATACTCTCCCTGGGCATTGCGTGTCTCCCAGATCCCGTCGGTGCCGATCACGATGATCTGCCCGGCGGCCACGGCGCGCACCGATTCCTCGTAGCGGGTCTCCTCCAAAACACCCAGCGGCAGAGGCATCCCCGGGCCGGCCAGTTCGTCGAAGGTCTCCGCGTGGGGATCGTATAGAAAGGCCGGGTCGTGACCGGCGCGGGTCCAGCGCAGGATATGATCGACCGGATCGACTTCGCAGTAAAACATGCTCATGAAGCGGTGGGTCCCGTCCACGTCGCGCACCAGGTGGCGATTGACGTCGGATACGACGTCGGCCGTATTGCCGTCGTTGGCAATTCGTTCGCGCATGGACCCTCGCGCCGTGGTCATCAGCAGGGCCGAGGGCAGACCATGACCGGTGACATCACCGACCACGATCCCGGCGCAGGTCTTGCCGTTGAGCGAGCGCGTGAAAAAATCATAATAGTCCCCACCGGTCTCGTCGCACCAATCGCTGCGGCCGGCAATCTGCAGCCCCTCGATTTCCAGTCGATCCTTGGGCATCAGGTTGCGCTGGATCTCGCTGGCCTGGGCAATGGACTTGCGAAAGGCCTCCAAATGCGACGTTTCCCGTGCCTTGTGGCTGTACTTTTGGATGCCCTCGTGGATGGCGCGGGCCAGGGTCCCGGAGGGACAGGGTTTGAGGTGAAACTGGAAGATATTGCCCTCGTTGACGGCCTGAACCGCCGTGGAGAGATCGGTCGAACCGGTGAGCATCATGCGCACGGTGTCCGGATTGAGTTCCTTGACCCGGGACAAGAGCTCGATGCCGTTCATTCCCGGCATGCGAAAATCGGAAACGACCACCGAAAAGGGACCGCTGCTGCGCATCATGGCCAGGGCTTCCGGCCCATCGCTGGCCGTAAGCACCTGGAATTCACGCCGCAGCTGACGCTTGAGCCCGGCCAAAAGCATGGGATCGTCGTCCACCAAAAGAATGCGGGCCTTCATTGATTTTCTCCTTCAAGATCGGCGCAGCCCTGGCGCCATTCGGCCACCCGCTGCTGGACCCCGATCGTATTTAGATAATCCACATCGCCGCCCTCACCGGCGGGTGTTTGGCGATCAAACACGTCGGCCAGGTGAACGGCGGCCAGGGGACCGAATTCCCCGATCTGACTCTGGCCCGGATTGTGGTGGAACGCGATCGCCGCCAGCAAGGCGGTCTCCAGCCCCCACAAACCCATCAGGTAGGCGCCGATTTCCGCATGCGAGGCGCCGAACGCGGCCTGTTCCCGTTCCCATTCGGCGCGTGTCTCGGATCCGGGCGCCTGAATGACTTTCTGGTATTCCGACCCAAAATTGACGGCCAGAATCAATTTGCCGATATCATGCAGCATGCCTGCCAGAAAGGCCGCATCGACTTCATCACGCGGCTGGCCGGCGGCGCGCATGATATGCCTGGCAAAACCACCGGTGGCCAGGCTATGCTGCCAGAGGCCTTCGAAATCCAGAAGGCCCAGTTTCTCCTTTTCGAAAGCCGCGAAGACGTTGACGGAAAGCACCAGGGCTTTGATGGCATCCAGCCCCAAAAGCTTGACGGCATCGCGGATATCGCCCACGCGGCGGCAGAGTCCAAAGAAGGCCGAATTGACCATCTGTAGAATTTTGGCGGCCATGCCCAGATCGCGGGCGATAATGTCGGCCACCTTCTGGATCGATGCATCCGCTGACTGGACTTCCTCCATCACTTCCATGCAGATGGTGGGCATACTGGGCAGGGCATCGATACCGGCCACGATCTTCTTGAGACCGGCATGTGCAAGGATATCGTTCAAGGCAAAGGTTTTGGCCAGGGCGTCTTTGAGGAGCACGGCATCGCACGGTTTGGAGAGGTGTTGATGGGCCAGACGCACGGATTTGAGGATCATCTCCCGATCGAGCTGACCGCTCAGGATGATGCGCACGACCTGCGGGTAGTCCTGTTTGACGCATTCCAACAACTGGGCCCCGTCCATCTCTGGCATGCGCATGTCGGACACCACCACATCCACGGCCTGCGCGCACATCACGGCCAGGGCCTCGGCTCCGCTGTTGACGAAGGTCATCTCCCAATCATGACGCATGCTGCGCAAGGAACGCTGCAGGCCCTTCAGGACCATGGGTTCGTCGTCGACAAACAGCAGGTGCTTCTTATCCATGGCCGTGCGCCTCCGCTTCCCGCGGCAGGCGCAGGATGAAGGTGGTGCCCCGGCCTTCGGTGGTTTCGAAACGCAGCTGCCCGCCGAGTTGATCAACGATCACGGCATGCGCCAGGGCCAGGCCCTGGCCCGAACCGCGGCCTTCTTCCTTGGTGGTGAAAAACAAATCGAAGACCTTGTGCCGGATGGCTTCCGGAATTCCCGTACCGCTGTCCTGAATGCGGATTTCGGCCCATTGCGGCCGGCATGCGGTGGCAACATGGATCGACCCTTTGGTCCCGGGGCGGCCATTGGCGGCATCGGCGATGGCATGGGCCGCGTTGGTGATCAAATTGAGGATGACCTGATTGAATTCGCCGCGCAGACAAGGCACCGGGGGCAGCTGCGGGTCCAAATCCGTAGTCAATTCGGCGACATACTTCCACTCGTTGCGGGTGATGACGATGGTGCTTTCGATGGCCTCGTTGAGATCCACCGGCGTCTTTTCCTCGCCCCCGGGATGAGCGAACAGCTTCATCGAACGCACGATCCTGGAAATCCGTTCGACGCCGTTCATAATATGTTCGATGGCGTTGGGCACCTCTTCGGCCAGGTAGTCGAGATCGGCCTCCTCGATGGTGGCTTCGAGGGCCTTTAAAATGGACGGCATGGCCCCGTCTTTGCGCACGGCATCCGCCAGTTGACCATAGACCGTCAAAACCTGCTGCAGGTCCCCAAAAGCCTCCCGCAGAAACTGGGTATTGTCCCCGACGAACTGCGCTGGCGTGCTGATTTCATGGGCAATTCCGGCGGCCATCTGGCCGATGGCCTCCATTTTCTGGGCCTGGGCCAGTTGCTCCTCCAACTGCTTGCGCGCGGTGATATCGGCGCCCATGAGGATCAGACGCAGCGGACTGGGCGTACCATCGGCCATGGGATTGACGGTCAGCCCCAGAACCCGGGGCGCCTGACCCGGCAGGGTGCAGGCGATGTCTTCGATCCGCACCGGTCGGCCGCTGGAGCGACAGGCGGCTAGGCCGGCGAGAATGCGGTCACGGTCCCACGGCAGATCGAGACCGTCCAGCGGTCGGCCGCCGACCTCCGCTGCCGATCGCTCCAGCAGTGCTTCGGCCTGGGTGTTCCACAAGACGATCCGGTCGTTGGCATCCAGGCCGATCAGCAGGGAAGGGATCGAAGCGACCAGATGTTCGGTCTCCACGGCCAGACCGTGGGCCGATATCGGTAGCGGCGCCCGGTCGGGCTCCCGCTGCAGCGAACCCGATGATCGCGACATGCGGCCTCCTTGATTGCGCCGTGGGCGATGCATCCGTTCAACCCGGCCGGCGTGTCGAGGTGTTGAAACTGCCCCTGGAAGGCGTCCCCCAATTAGGATTGTGGTTTCAGCGACGGCGGCCTTACGCATCGATCCGGAGGAGTACGCCGGTATTACGAGGATTCAATTCGATCGCCCAACACCGCGCCGGGGCCCAAGGCATTATGGCGACGCCTTCTAGTTAATGTCGGCCGCATCGCCAAAAACCTTAGTCCGACGCGAGTAATTTTTCAGGTGGTATGCTGATGGATTAAATGCGATATCAGACTGTTAGATTCCGATATCCAGGTAGGCGTTGCGGTACGGCCGAAGCGGTCTTTCAGGTGGCGACGGGCCGCACTTCTAATCCGGCGGCCCGCTCGAGCGCTTCCGCATTGGTGGGCACACCTTCACGCCCCCCGTAAGCCCGACAGGAGAGCGAGGCCACCGCCACGGCGAACTTCACGGCCCGGGCCAGGTCATACCGGCGCAGCCGGGCCACGGCGAAGGCGGCGTGAAAATTGTCTCCCGCACCGATGGTATCCCGCACGTGGACCTCCGGCGCCGGAACGCGGTACAAGCGACGATCCTGCCGAAAATAGGCCCCCCGACGGCCGCGGGTCACGATCAGCGTGCCATCGATGCGCGCGGCCAGGCGTTCAAACTGTTCGTTGAACGACAGGCCGTTGAAATTCAGATGGGGATCCTCGAAGAACGCGCTGCTGGGGATGAAGTAATCGGCCCGGCGCATCATCTCTTCCAGGCCCTGGCGCCAGCGTTCGGCGTCATAGATAATGACCGGGGCCCGCGGGCCCGGCGTGGGCAGGTGGGACGCCAGGTAGGTGGTTTCGGGATCCAGCAGGACGACCCCGGCCGGACGGAAGAGATCGGGAGTGAGATCCGCACCCGTCAGTCGCGGCAAGGTGCTGGGTTGGTAGAAAATCGTGCGCTGGCCGGTGGCTTGCGTGACAAAGATGTGAGCTTCCGGGGTCTGGCCCCCCGCGATCGTCTGCACGCGGCCGTGGTCGACCCCGAAATCCTCCAGCCGCTGCCGGCAGAATTGCCCGGCCGGATCGTCACCCAGCCGCCCCACCAGCCGTACGGTCTCACCCAGCCGCCGAATGCAGCAGGCGGCCGTGGCCCCTTGACCGCCGCCCTCGTCGCACGAGGACAGGACGGGCACCTTGGCATTTTCATGGGGATAACGCGCGACCACGCCGATGTGGTCCAGGCAGCCGCGCCCGATGACCAGGATGTCTGGAGCCGTCATGGGTCATACCGCCAGTCAATCCGTTTAGCTGGCATTGTCAGCCAATGTTCCGATCTTGATCACCAGCAGGGTAACGTCGTCCTCGAGTTCCACGCCACGCCGAAAACGGTCGAGCCCCTCGATGATCGCATCCAGGATTTCGCGCGCCGTGGCCTCCCGATTTTGACGGATCAGGTTCAAGACCGGCGTTTTGCCGAACATGACGCCTTCGGCATTGCGCGATTCCCAGATGCCGTCGGTGCCGATGACGATAATCTGCCCCGGACGCAGATCGTCTTTGTGGTTTTCTTCAAAGGACCAATCGGCATCGACGCCCAGCGGAATCCCCTGGCCCACGAGATAATCGAAGCGATCCGTGGCCGGATCGTAGTAAATGGCCGGGTCGTGGCCGGCGCGCACCCAGCACAAACGCCGTGCCGGCATATCCACCGAAAGGTAGAAAAGCGTCATGAAGCTGCTGGATTCCTCAACATCATGGGTCAGCAGATGATTGACGTCGCTGACCACCTCGGCGATGCTGCCGGCCAGATAGGAGCGCTGACGGATGAAGGCCCGGGCCGTGGCCATCAGGAGGGCGGAGGGAATCCCGTGACCGGAGACATCCCCCAGCACCAGCCCGATTTTGCCCAGGCCCTCCCGGCCGGTGTCGATAAAGTCATAGTAGTCCCCGCCGGTTTCATCGCAATAAATACTTTTGCCGGCGATGTCCAGGTCTTCGATCCGGGGAACCCGCCGGGGCAGGAGGCTGCGCTGAACCTCCATGGCCAGGGCCAGGGACCGGCGCATGATCTGGCGCTCTTTGAGTCCCTGGGACATCTGGTTGAAGGCATTGCCGACATCGCCCAGTTCGTCATTGCGATCGATCTGAACCTGGTGGTCGTAATCGCCGTCTAGAATGGCCCGGATACCGTCCATCAGCCGGTCAATCGGTTTGGAGAAGTACAGACTCACCAGGAGGCTCATGAAAATACCTAAAAGAATGATCAGTACCGTGACCACGGCGATATAGCGGGTCGCCCCGGCGATATTTTCCCGAACGTGCTGCTGGGAGATCGCCAGGGTGACGCGGCCGACCTCAATATTCTGAAAGGTGATCGGTTTTTCGAAGTAGAGATAAGTCTCCCCCGGACGGTCGAAGGTACCGATACGAGTACCGGCGATAGGCTCCAGATCGCGATAGCCGGGAGGCGGCTGGTAAGGAGTGTTGATGTATTCACTGCGGCTGTGGGCCCGGATAATCCCCTTGACATCCGTGATCTGGGCAAAAGCCACCTGATCTTCGGCCGCCACGTCCTTGACGAGCTGGAAGAGAACCAGATCTTCCTCGTTCAATAGTTTGTCGGGGGCCTGGTCGGCGACGATCCGAATCAGGCTGCCGCCCATGGTGATCAACTGGTCACGGAAGTCTTCGGCCTGTTTGCGTAAAATAACGCCGCTGATGATCGAACTGACGATAATCGTCAGCAGGGTCGAGAGAACGACGAACTTCACGAAGATGGGAATCTTGATCTTTTTGCGGCGGTCCTGTCCCGAGCGCCGTTCCAGCGCCGGCGGCCCCAGATTGACTTCGCGGCGATCACGTCCACCGCGCTGATCCCGATCCC
This sequence comes from Desulfobacterales bacterium, assembly GCA_030065585.1. Taxonomy (GTDB): domain Bacteria; phylum Desulfobacterota; class Desulfobacteria; order Desulfobacterales; family UBA5852; genus JABZFP01. The sequence continues at coordinate 11,458 of JASJED010000145.1, forward strand.
GATTGGGTTTAGGTTTGGAAGCCATGGCCCCCCGGTTGTGCTTGCCAGGCAAAGTAAGGAAGCATAAAGCCGCCCTTGAACTAACCTGGCGAGCCTATTGCATCGCCCCGGGCATGTCAAGATTGGTCGCCGTTTAACGTCTGGCGAAGGTCTTTAGGTCATCATTGACCTACGTTTGAATTATCGCTACCATAGCGCCGATCGTCTCAAGCGATTCCACCCCATCCCGATTACACTAGAACCTGATCTCAAAAAAAAGATCAGGGTTCCTGGCAAGGCGTGGATCGGCGAGAAAGCGGAGCATACACTTAGTATGTGAGCATTTTGAGCCGGTTCACAACACCGCCAGGGGCACTTAGATTTTTTGTGAGACAGGTTCTAGCTGAATATTGAAGCTGACCGGCCATGCTCTTCAACTATGAAATCATCGTGGTGCTCACCGTTCTCGGGGCGGCGGCCGTGCTGTTCGTCACCAACCTGGTGCGCAGCGACATCGTCGGGGTCCTGGTGGTCCTAGCCCTGATGCTAAGCGGCGTCCTGACGGTAGACGAGGCCCTGGCCGGTTTCTCCAACCCGGTCGTGCTGATTCTAGTGGCCATGTTCGTGGTCAGCGAGGCTCTCGTGAGCACCGGTATCGCCCAGCAGATCGGCGCGATCGTGCTCAGGGCGGGGCGCGGGGACGAAACCAGGCTTATCGTTCTATTAATGGTGGTCGTTGCCCTCGTGGGGGCCTTCATGAGTTCCACGTCGGCCATGGCCATCTTCATTCCGGTGGCCCTTTCGGTGGCCCGGGAGGCCGGACTCAACCGCAAACGCCTGTTGATGCCGCTGGCGGCCGGGGCCCTGATCAGCGGCATGATGACCCTGATCGCCACGGCCCCCAACTTGGTGGTAGCCGAGGTCCTCAAGGAAAAAGGTCTTACTGCCCCGGGCTTCTTCAGTTTTACACCCTTCGGCGTCGCGGTCCTGGTGGTGGGCGCGGGTTTCATGATTCTGGCCGGGCGACAAATGCTGGATCGTGAAAAACAAGGCAAGACCCAGCAGACGAGTCTTACGGTCGAAGGTCTGGTGGGCAACTACGGGCTGACCGACCGTGTGAACCGTTTCCGCGTCATGCCGGATTCACCGCTGATCGACCGCACGCTGGCGCGCATCCAGATGCGGCAGGATTACGGCCTGCACCTGGCGGCCTTTGAAAAACAACAGGGTGGCTGGCCGCTTTATGTGCAGGCCACGGCCGAAACGATCTTTGAGCCCGGCGATGCCCTGACGGTCGTCGGTCGCAAAGAAGAGGCCGATCGTTTTGCCGAGGCCAACAATCTCAAACGAATTCCACCGCTGACCGGCCGCAAGCGCAAGGCCTTGCTGCAGGAAGTCGGCGTGGCCGAAATCATGCTGGCGCCGGTCTCCAAATTGATCGGTAAAACCCTCAAGGAGATTCAGTTCCATTCGCGGTTCAAGGCAACGGTCCTTTCCATTAGACGGCGCGGCGAACTCCTGACGGAGGATCTCCTTGATCAACCCCTCGATTTTGGCGACGCCCTGCTCGTCAATGCCGGCTGGCCCGATATTCTTCAGTTGCGCGAGGAGCGGCGGGACTTTGTGGTGCTCACCCTGCCCCAGGAATTCGACGAGATAGTCCCGGCGCGCCAGCAGGCCTCCTGGTCGCTGGTCATCATCGGGGCCATGGTGGCGGCCATGATCGCGGGGTTGGTGCCCACGGTGGCGGCCGCCATGCTGGCGGCCGTGGCCCTGGTGCTGACGCGCTGTGTCAAACTGGCATCGGTCTACCGCAACATCAACTGGCCGGCCGTGGTGTTGATCGCGGGCATTCTGCCCCTGGCCACCGCGCTGAACAAATCCGGCGCCGCCCAGTTGATATCGGACCGCCTGGTGGACACCCTGGGCCATCTCGGCCCGTTTGCCATGCTGGCCCTTATCTTCATGGTGACGTCGCTCATCGGTCTTTTCATCTCCAACACGGCCACCGCCGTCATCATCGCCCCGATCGCCATCGACGCGGCCCTGATGATCGGGGTGCCGCCCCAGGCCTTTGCCATGACCGTCGCGATTGCCTGTTCGGCCGCCTACGTGACCCCCGTATCATCACCGGTCAACATGCTGATCATGGAACCCGGCGGCTATCGTTTCATGGATTTTGTCAAGGTGGGCATCCCCCTGCTCCTGCTGACCATGGTGGTCACCGTGGCCCTGGCCGGGCTCATCTATATGTAGCAAGAAGGGACCGACGCGGATCCTTCAGGCGCTTCCCGGCGCACTGTCCGCCAGCAGGTCACCCAGCCGACAGTTCAATCCTGCGGCGATGTCCCCGGGCGCCATTTTGAGCAGCACCCCGCGTTGCCCCCCGTTGATCAAAACCTGGTCGTGGACCAGCAGGCTTTGCTCCATAACAACCGTAAGGCGTCGCCGCAGGCCAAA
>JASJED010000146.1 GCA_030065585.1 Desulfobacterales bacterium
GCTAATCCTTCGAAGGCGGAAGCCTTCGAATTCGATTCTGGCCCAAAGCGCGTGAAGGTTGCCGTTGGAGTCTCTGGCGGAAACGACCCGATAGGTATCATACTCACCGCGAATGCCCCCCAAGCGACTCTGGGGGCGCCCAACTTCGATCTCGAATTGGGGAAAGGGGCCGACCTTGAAAATGCCAGGCCATCGCGCGGCTACGAAAGTGAGGCCATGCGCGGCGAGGATGGGTTCGAGATCATTGCGGTGATCGCGATTATGACGACGGCGCGCAACCGCGAGTTGGAGCGCAAGACCGGCTACCGCGAGCATCCCGATCACAATATACAAAATGGTTACACTCATCTGATTTTCAGGCTCAAAAGCTGATGAATCGATGTGCGCATATCGAAATAAAACCTATCGTTTGGGGGTCGGCTTAAGCCTCGTGATCGGCATGCAGATATTCACTTGACATCGGATAATTTGTGAAAAACTTTATTTAGGTTATTATTATTTAACAATATCGGTAGTTTAAAACTTTCGCAGCAACGCCTTTCTTACCCAAGCCGGCGCGCCCACATGCCGTGCAAAGGGTTTATTGATTGCTTGATAGATTGTGCTAAAGCTGATCCGTGTTCACGTTGTCTGACTGCGCGGCTGGTGGCAGGTTTTGAGCGATGCCGTCCGCGGTAACTTGCTAAAATTTCTTTCCGACCACGACCTTTCTGCTCTCGAACTCGTCGTCGCAGCTTTTTTTATTGGATGCTCGTCTCGCCGCCCAACGTGCTAGCTGTTGTTGAATAACCCCCTCGACCTGCACAGCCGCCCATGCGAATGACGAAGGCACCTGTAGATTATCCGCAGCGGACATCATCAGGGTCCACAAAACGCCGAACGGTTTGATAATCAAGGAGGTCCAAAATGGCTTTATATGCATTCGACGGCACCTGGAACGAGGACGAGGGCCATGACATCGAGGATACCAACGTTGTGCGCTTCAAAGAATTGTACCAGGGTAACAATGCCGAATACATGGAGGGTGTAGGCACCCGGTTTGGCATCGTAGGCAAATTCCTGGGTGGCATTTTTGGTGCCGGGGGGCAAACCCGGATCAAGGAAATGTACGACGAACTCTGCGAAAACTATGCGAATGGCGACAAGGAAATCGACATTATCGGTTTCAGCCGGGGGGCCGCCCTGGCGGTGCATTTTGCAAACAAGATCGGAAAGGAGGGGATCCAACTTAAAGGTGGTCAGGCGGAGAAACCGCGGGTCAGGTTTCTGGGACTCTGGGACATTGTGGGCTCCTTCGGGCTTTCCTTTAACAATATATTGAACTTTCAAGAAATTAACCTGGGCTACGATATCGAAACGGTAAACAAGTGCGTTGATAACTGCTTCCATGCCATGGCCTTGGATGAACGCCGGGAATCCTTCAACGTGACGCGACTTGATCCGGACAACCAATTCAACAACATCCACGAGGTCTGGTTCCGCGGGGTCCACAGCGATATTGGTGGTGGCAACCTGAATGTCCAGCGCTCCAACATCGCCTTGAAGTGGATGCTGGATCAGGCGCGCAACTGCGGCTTGCGTTTCAACGAAACCAAGGCCAAGCTTCCCCGCTATGATGAGACCGATCCCTTGGCCCCCATTTTCGAAAATAAGGATGTGGCCCTGGACCCGCGTCGCCAAGAATTCCCCAATGACGAGTACCATCCCACGGCGTTGGGGAAGAATCTGGGCGTCGGGGAATCGCAGGTCTGCACGGTGGTTGCCAAGCTGAAATATAATTGGAGCGGGGTGGTGCTCAAGGAGGGGCAGCAATACAGTTTCGTGGTGCCGCCGAACGATCAATGGAAGGATGACTCGATCGATTGTGGTCCGGCCGGCTGGGAGACGGAGCAACTTCCCTGGTACAAGGAAGGTTTTGTGAAGTTATTCGAGAAGCACCGGCGTCACCCGAAGGCTAACTGGTTTGCTCTGATAGGGGCCTATGGTGACGAAGACGAGCATCTCTTCCCGATCGGCGATAATCAAAATTCGATCACGGCGACACGGAATGATGATCTCTACCTTTTCGCCAACGACATGGACTCGCGCTACGGTAACAATGACGGTTCACTCCAGGTGACGATCACCCGTACCGCATAGGCGCATCGAACAGGGATGGACACGCTTGGCTTCAAGGCCCATAGATCCATTCTAAACGCATTGGAGGACAAGGCGCCGAGGGCCTTCACACCGCAGACGCAAGACCAACGCGCGTCGAGTCCCGGAAAGGAGCTGAAATGAAAAAATGTGCACTGGTGATTGGTCATAAGAAGTCTTCGCCGGGCGCGGTAAACAAGGCCTCCGGATTGACGGAATTTACGTTTAATGAAGAACTGGCTTTCAAAATCGAATCCGAAGTCAGCGGTGTCGATGTGCAGAAGGTTTATCGCCGCACCTACAATTCATTGCCGGATGACATCAACGAATTGGAACCGGATTTCATCATCAGTCTGCATTGCAATGCATTCAACGAAAGTGCCAGCGGAACCGAGGTGCTGTATTACCATCGTTCCACCAAAGGGAAAATCATGGCGGAAATCCTAAACGGACACCTGGTGGGCGCGCTGGGGTTGAAAGACAGGGGGGTCAAGCCCAAAACAACGGAGGATCGCGGTGGGCATCTATTGAGGAACACATCGGCCCCGTGCGTGATCGCGGAGCCTTTTTTCATCGACAATGACAGTGATCTTAAGGTTGTAGACGATAATCAGGAGGGACTCATTCAGGCCTATGCGGCGGGCATCGAGGCGATCGCCAAAGCCCTTTAGCCGAGCGAATTCGTAGAATCTATCTCAAAATTAGGATTAGGGTTCCTGAGTTTGGTGCGTCCGGCCTGGTCGTACCGGCCGGCGATTTCCTATTTCACGCTATCGCCCGGATATCCGTCTTCTCGATCGAGATAGGCGTCCAGCGTGCCAGATGTAGCATGGTGGCCATAGAATCCAAGGCGCTGCGCGCACAGGATTCACATGGTTTGCGCTGCGGTAGCCATCGACAACCCAGTATGTGTCTTTTGATCTGGTGATGCTTCCCTAACGGCCATCAGCCCCTTTCGTTTGGACACCCTTTTCCATACGGGTGAGGCGACCCTTGAAGAAATAGAGATCGTAGGCCAGACGGTTGGGGCCCCGCCGGTAAGTCCACACTTCTCTTTTGATCGGACTTCGCAGCAAGTAGGGTGCCTTGAAGCGCTCCTCGTCAAAATCATAGCGCATGGATCGCCATTCGTCTGGAAGGTCCTCATCGGCTTCAACGTGTTGAGGCTCTCCACACTTGGCAATGACTTCGTGCTGCCAGTCGCCGATCATCACCAGGCGACCGCCGCAGCGCATTGAGCGGCCCCAAACGTCGGAACTGAATGCGGCGATGTTGATGACAACCCAAAGGGCCAACACGGTTCGCATGGCGCCTCCTCTATTCAATTATTCTAAACGTTAATTTTTTAACCGATCGGAGCCTTGTCAATCAGCCAACCAAGCGTGCTTCCCCGGCTGTTCGGCCAATCCTGATCATCCTTGGGGATGGTCTTTAATTTTCAGCAAAAGGGCGTAGCGGAGGCCGAAGCTCGGAGCCGAAATTCCGTAATGCCCGGCAGCTTGCTGCAGGGGATAGGCATTTCAGTGTTTTGCAGCATTATTTTCAGTTGCCGACCGCCCATTCGTGAAGCATAATCTTTGGTATGGGGTTCACACGCCACAAACTAACCGTTAGGGTATCGTTGCGAATCGTGCTGTTGGCCGCCCTGATTCAGCTGCTCCTTGATGGGTCTGTACCGGCCGCACCGCGCACCGCCTCCGTCGAGAAGAACATCTGGGCCCATATAGTCTCCGAGAATTTCCATCCGTTGCCTGGCTGCAAAATGTCGATGTCAATTCCGTCAAGCTGCGCAATGACGCCCGCAAATTCGTACTGATCGAAGCGCTGGGAAAGTTCAATGTCCCCGTAATCCTGCCCTATGGCAATCGGGACGCCCCCTACAAGGGCCAAGTCGTCGATCTGCGGCCAGAGGCTTGAATACATCGCCAGGAAGCAATAGCATAGCGTCAGACCGGCAAGACCGGCTCACTCCTGTGGCGGCCCTCTATCGTGGTAAGGATCATGCGGAAACCATACACCATTGAACATATCGACGGCATCACCCAGATAAGATTCGATCAGGCATCGACCTACAACAACGCCCGAGCGGTCATCGACGATATCGCTGCGCATTTTCCCTCTCCTCCAGATTCGCATGAATCCCAAATGAACTAGCGTCCCCCTCGATCTGTCCCTGATCATCAATGCACGCTATCAGCCCGTAATGGCACCAAATGGCAGCCATGCGCCATGGATGCCGGCCGTCCTTTCGGGCAAGGTGCGCGTGTAATGGCCACCGGATCTTCAACGGCCTTTGATCTTCGGTATGAACGCGTTGGCAAACAATCGCCTTGCTCAACGCGCTAGCGTTGTGCGGCAGGTAATGTGGAAATTAATAATTTTGGAGGATTGGCCGATAACAAAGGCATAATGAATGAAATTTAGCAAAAATAATAAAATTAACATAATGAGGCGCATGGCAATGCTTCTTGACACAATTCGGAAATGCCGTCTATATATTTAATAATAATAGAAAATGCCGGCGTGATCGCTGGTAAAACGATCGGACATCGATGGTCTCCCGCCGAGGGGCGGGGGACGGCACCAAGATTGGCCCTTTGGGGATGAGCACGTAATAGCGGGGTAAGGATAATGGCGGACATTTCTAACGTGTGTTTTCAAAAAGCGGAGCGCGAAATCAGCCGCGACGTCACCATCGATTCCGATATGCTCAAGGTGCTCATGGCGCTGGACGGCAAGAAAACCGTGCGGGAAGTGTCGGTGGAAGTCGACATGGCTAGGGGCTTATTCAAAAGTACCTTTCTCAAACTCTACAAACTGGGCCTCGTCGAAAAAGTCGGCCAGGATCTGGCATGTGTCACACCGGCCTTTATCGAGCAGATGCGGGAAGCGCTGATTCAGCTCATCGGCCCTCTGGGGAGTGTGCTGGTGGATGATGCCGCCGACGCTATGGGGTGGGTCGTTAGCCGCATCCCGCTGGCCCGGGTGGCCGATTTCGTGGTGGCCGTGGCCCGGGAGATCCCGGGCGATCAACAAGGCAATGAATTCAAGAAGCAGATGATCGAGGAGATCAAGACGCTGGGCTGGTAACCGGCGTCTGCGGGCAAACCATTCCAGCAGGAGGAGCTTTGAAGTGAATTGCCAAAGAAGATACCTGCGGCGAATCGGCCTGGGCCTGATTGTGGTCGCGGCCCTTTGCAGTGGACCGAGGACGGCCGTGTCGCAGGAACAGTATTCGGCATTCGACCTGAAAGTTCGCCGGATGGCCTATGACTGCCGGGATCGCGTGACCGCCGAAATGAACAAATTGATTGCCGCCAACAAGCTGACCCTGGCCCAACTGTTCGACACCTTCTACATCCCGATTCCCAATACCGACCCCCAGAAATTTCACACCCAGTACGACCGCTATACCGACGAGACGATCCGGATCATTCTCGACCAGTATCTCGCCGAGAGCAATCGGATCAAGTTCGTGGTCGCGGTCGATCGCAACGGGTATCTCCCGACCCACAACACCAAATACTCCAAGCCGCTTACCGGCAACGGCGACTACGACACGAAGCACAACCGCACCAAGCGGATGTTCAATGACCGCACCGGCCTGGCCGCGGCGCGCAACCAAAAAAAATTCCTGCTGCAACGCTACAGCCGGGATACCGGAGAGGTGATGATGGATCTATCCGTGCCGATCTATATCGAAAGCAAACATTGGGGCGCAATTCGCATTGGCTATCTGCGCTAATTCCCGACAACCCGAACATCTACCGAGCACAAAGGACACTCCCATGGGCCTAATTACCAGACACATCAGTTCGAAAGTCGCCATTGTCGTCAACCTCGTGATTCTCGTCGTCATCGGCGCCGGCACCTATTTCCTCGTGACCCAGCAGCGCCAAAGGCTGGAGGCCGACCTGCTCGAGCGGGGAAAAATGCAGTCCATCGTCGGTGCCAAGATGGTCGGCAAGATTTTCGAAGAGGCCATCGACAACGGCGTTTTTTCGATCCGTGAGGCGTTTGATACCGACTACCAGCAGATCGGTAACTTCGATCCCCCCAAATTTCACACCAAGTACGATTTTTATACCGACAAGGCCGTATTGGGCATCATCGACGAGTTTCTTCTCGACGAAAGTATCGTCTTCGCGGTTCCGGTAGACGTCAACGGCTATCTGCCGACCCACAACACGCGCTATCAGCAGCCCATCACCGGTGATGTGGACAAGGACCGGGTGGGCAACCGCACCAAAAGGGTGTTCAACGACCCGGTGGGTCTGAAAGCCGCCCAGAACAAGGATCTGGGTTTTCTGCAGATCTACCACCGGGATACCGGCAAGGTCATGTGGGATGTGTCCTCGCCGATTTATATCAAGGGTAAGCACTGGGGAGGATTCCGCGTGGGCCTCTCCCTGGACGTGATCGAGCGTGAGAAGAACAACCTGATGCAAGGCCTGATGATCGTGATGGGCGTCATCCTGGTCCTATCGGTGGTGGTCACCCATATCGCCGTCAATTTTTCGCTGGCACCGTTGAAAAGATTAACCGCGGTGGCGCAGGACCTGGCCGATGCCAATAACCTGGAGCAGTCCATCCCGGTGACGCGCAAGGACGAGGTCGGTCGCCTGCAAGCCGTGCTGGAACGACTCCGCCTGAGCATGATCATCGCCTTGAAAAAGCGCAAAGGTTAGTTCTCCCCCGGGGGCGCTAATCGATGGGCCTCCATATAAAAGCAAGAGACGGTGGATCAAAGGGTTGGCCGGAAACAAGCCAACCCTTTGATCGTCAATGGCTGCCGCTTTCCCACCGGGATGATTCCCTTGTTCCTGGTGCCCTATGCCATCTTTTTCCATACCTTGTCCCTTATGAACTATTGGACCATTAAACGGCAGACCGTTCACGGAACCCGCAGATAAGAACGTCGCCCGTTTTGACCGTAATTAGGTCAAGACCGGCATGGAGAGGCCGCAAATGAAAATCCACCATCTGCGCAACGCGACGATGGTAATCGAATCCGGTAATCATCATATCCTGGTCGATCCCATGCTCAGTGACAAAGACCGACTGCCGCCTTTCGCCCGCTGGCGGCACAGACCGCGGCCGAATCCAACGGTAAGCCTGCCTGACAACGGCCTTGATTTGCAAGTCGCCATTCCCGAGGATGGCGAAACCCTCGCTTTTGCACCGGTCAATGATCGTTCAAAAACTCCGTCGCCCGCGGCGCCGCAGCCCGCCGAGAACCAACGCGCCTCCCGAGGATCATGATGGAAGCCAAGCACAAGGCCGAACTTCGCGCGTTGATTGCAAACAAACTCCAGGCGGTCAAGGAGGATATTGCGGCCTACCGGCGGCTCGCTAAACCCGTGGCCCCGGACAATGCCATCGGCCGGCTTACCCGCATGGAGGCCATCAGCAGCCAGGGCATCAACGAGGCCGCCTTGAGCAAGGCCCTTATGGCCCAGGACAAACTGGAAAACGCCCTGACAAAGATCGACCACCCCGACTTCGGGCGATGTCGCGAATGCGAAGAACCCATTCCCTTGGCCAGGTTAAAGGTTCTGCCCGAAGCCGACCTGTGCGTCCCGTGCGCGGAAGCGATCGAGGGGTAGACAACACCGCTGTAGCATCGCCGCGAGGGTGCAGAGACATGCCGTGAGACCGTGAAGCTTCCAGGCGGCCTGGCTGAGCGGCGGGCTACTCAATTTCATAGCGGCCGATGCTGGTTTTTCCAACTTTGGTGATTACCATCTAATCGTTTTGGAAATAAGCCCGAGAGCCTACCGCGTGTGATCGGAACCTTGCGCTCTGATCTCTCAGGCAGCGAACCATTCGGCCCGCGGTTTTTCCCGATCCTCATGCTATTCGATGCAGGCGGTAATCAAATGCAGACGACAATCTTGCAATTCAAAGAACGGCTGATGGCCTACACCTTGATCGCCTTGATCGTTTCCGGCTGTTCCTCCGGCAAGGACTGGCGGACCGCCAGCCGCGATTCGGCGGGGATCGCCCCCGACCCGGCCATCACCCATGAGGCGGTTTTGCAGGTCTATGGTGCCGATGTCTGGGGCTGGCGCGGCTGGTTCGCCATTCACACCTGGATCGCAGCCAAACGAACCGGCGAAGATGCGTTCACGGTTTATGACGTCGTGGGCTGGCGCGGTTATTATGGTCAGCCCGTGATGCGCATCGCCGCCGATATACCGGACCGCTACTGGTACGGTGAGAAGCCCCGGCTTCTCAAGGAACACCGGGGGGCGGGGGTCGACGAACTGATTGCGGCCGTTCATGAGGCGGCTTTAGACTACCCCTGGAAATCGACCTACAAGGCTTTCCCGGGACCCAACAGCAACACGTTCACGGCCTGGATCGCCAAGCGGGTGCCCGAGCTGGGGCTGGACCTGCCCTTTTCCGCCATCGGCAGCGGTTATGCCAATTAAAAATGAATCGTGATGCCCAGCCCACCGGGGATCGATGATAGCTCCCAAGCGCGCGACGCGGCCGTTGGCGTCGCGGGAAACTGCTGTTCGTAGGCCTTTTGATCGTCAATGGCCCGCCAGGGTTGGCTCCAGATATGAGCCTGGCTGATGGCGATACCGATCATGTTCGATTTGACCGCATCCTGGACATCACCCAGCGCCAGGATGGCGCTGCTGCCGACCAGATGGACACCAATGGATAGCAAGTGACGCGACCACGAAGTGCGTTCCCGGGCGCGTTGCGCGTTGGTTTGCAGCAGGGATTCGGCCGCCTGCAGCCGGGCGTATTTCTGCTCTCGGTTCGCGGCCGGCATGGCCTCCAGCGGTTTGGCGCCATCGATTGCCGGCAGGGGACGCAGGAGCATCAGGGCCAGCGCGCCCGCCGATTTAACGGCATCCACGGTATAGCTGACCTGGTTGTCGCCGTTGTTGGATTTGATGGCCATAAAGCCCTGAAAGGCGGCATTGGCGGCAAACAAACCGCTCCAGCCATACTGCCACCGCCGGGCGCCGGGTTGCCCGGCGTTCAGGCGTTGTTCGATAAACGCCAAGCGCTGGTCGATTTCTTCTTCGCTGAGCGGCGTGGTCTGGGCGGCCAGGGACGCCCTGGGGATGATCAGGAGAACGGTGATGAACAGGAGTCGGGTTACCATGGATAATCGATATAAAATTTTAATTTCATTTACAAATGGTATTTTCCCTGACAGAGTCAATCACACTATTGCGGAACGGCCTCTCGCGTGCCGCCCAATGAATGCCCACCACCGGCAAGAAGGAACGGCCCGTTCGGCTCCGATGGTCCGGCAACACGGCAAGCCCTGATTCAGCATCTTGCGGCTAAACAAGGATTGATGGTCGGGTCGGGATGGAGTAAACGATGCGTGATCGCACCCCAAAAGAACAAACCGAAGGCAAGCCAGCGCGGAGTAGAGAAAGCCGGCGCCACGAACGGGTGATCATCATCGAAGACACGCATTTCATGGCCAAGCAACGGCTGTACGAGGGCACGATTAAAAACATCAGCAAGGGGGGCGCCTACATCGAGACCGACGGCTTTTTCAAAGTGGGGCAGGCGGTCACGGTGGCGGGCCCTTTTGAAGCTGACGGCCGCGAGAGCAAGCAGCACGGTTTAATTGTGCGCAAAGACAACCGCGGAATCGGTGTCAAATTCAAGAAAAATTTAAGCTGAACCCGTTTAAATTTAAATCGCCCCACAGATTACCGGGGCACAGCATGGGAGCTGGAAGACATGACACGACCAAACGAATTCAAGGCCCTCGTCGTTAGCGAAACCGATGACAAACAGTACCTGCGAACCATCACGACGCGTACGATCGATGATCTGCCCGCCGGAGAGGTCATCGTCCAGGTTCGCTATTCCTCACTCAATTACAAGGATGTGCTCTCGGCCACGGGCAATCCTGGGGTCACCCGGAGCTATCCGCACACACCGGGCATCGACGCCTCCGGTGTCGTGGTCGAAAGCGAGGATCCCGCTTTCAAACCCGGGGACGAGGTGATCGTCACCTCCTACGATCTGGGGATGAACACGGCCGGCGGCTTTGGACAATACATCCGGGTTCCGGCCGGGTGGGTCGTGCCGCTGCCGGCGGAGCTCAGTCTGCGCGAGGCCATGGTTTACGGTACGGCGGGTTTTACGGCTGCGCTTTCGGTTTGGCGGATGGTTGAAAACGGGGTTAAGCCCGAAGACGGCGACGTCCTGGTATCGGGGGCCACGGGGGGGGTCGGAAGCATCGCCGTCTCGATTCTGGCGAAGAGCGGCTACCGGGTCGTGGCTGTCAACGGTGTCGTGGACGAGGCCGACTACCTCAAGGAAATCGGTGCGGCCGAGGTGATCAGTATCGAAGAGGCCACGGATACCAGCGGGCGTCCCCTGCTCAAGGGGCGCTGGGCGGCCGGCATCGACACGGTGGGCGGGGAGATTCTGGCCACCACGATTAAAACCGTCAACCCCGACGGAACCGTCACCTGTTGCGGCAACGTGGCCTCGCCCGACCTGCCGCTGACGGTCTACCCCTTTATCCTGCGGGGCGTGACCCTGATCGGGATCGACTCCCAGAACTGTCCCATGCCCATCCGTTCCAAGATCTGGGACAAGATCGCTTCGGAATGGAAGATCGCTTGGCTGGAAAAGCTGACCACCGAGGCGCCTTTTGCCCAACTGGACGACAAGATCGAATTGATGCTCCAGGGAAAACATCGGGGGCGCACGATTATCAATCTCCTCGAGGCCTAATCGCTGAACACTGCGTCGCCCGTGGGCTTAGGAAACCAAGCACCCTGAACCGCATCCGGATGCTCCGTGGATACATTGCCCCGCATTCTGCTGGGGCGCCGACGAATCATGGTATCGCTCTACAGCCTGATCATTTTCTTCTTTATCCTGGTGCTCCTGTACTCGGCGGTGACCCTGATCCTGTCCTTTTCCGGATGGCTGCTTAAAATGCGGGCTTCCCGTGGTAGCAGGGCGGACGATGTTTTTGAGGCGATCGATCGACGTACCGATCGCCTCAAGTCACTGGCCTTCAACGCCACGGTCGTCCTGGTACTTTTCTGCATTACGCCCTTTGTGTTGCTCTATTTCATGGTTTGGCGTTAGGCTGGCGCCGGGTGCCAGGCATGACGACGGTTTATCTTGGCCCGCGCTGGCTGCCCAAAGGTCGGGATGCGCCGTTTCTATCCTTCATCAGGAGTGATAAAGACCATGCCCCAGCCGAATCCAGTCTATATTCGTGAACTCTTCGAAGTCATCAACACCAGTCCTTTCCCCAATCATATGAAAATGCGGCTCGATACCATCGAATTGGATAAAGCCGTCGTCAAACTGGCCACCGCCCCCTGCCACCTCCAGGCCTACGGCATCGTGCACGGCGGTGTCCTGGCCACCCTGATCGACACGGCCACCTTCTGGGCCGTCTACCTGCGGATCCCCCAGGATGCCGGCCTGGTGAACATCGATCTCAAGTTGAATTATCTCAAACCGGTGGAAGACGGCACGCTCACGGCTGAAAGCTGCGCCATCCGTTCCGGTCGATCCCTCTCCTATGCCGAGGCCCGGGTGTGGGATGCCCAGCGGGTCCTAGTGGCCCACGGCACATCCACCCTGATGCAGTTGCCCGGCCGGGGGCTGAAGTTGAAAGCGCCCAAATTTATCGATTGACAACCCCTGATCGCGCATGGCAAACCACCGGACCGAACGCCCGTTAGCGTCGTGGCGCACGACACCTTTAGGAGAACAAGTCACGGTGCCGGTTGTCTATGAGGGATGACCGGCACCGTGGCTCAGGGTTCGTTAGACGAAGCGGCGACGATGCCGGCAAATCATACGGGGAGGCAGGATATGGGGTTGGAAAGTGTTTACCGGGAAGCCATGGCGCTCAATACCATCGAGGACATGGCCCAACGAGAATCGGCCGCCAAGGCTTTTTTTGAAAAGCTGAATCGGAGCGAACTGCCCGCGCAGTTCAACTGGGCGTCAGAAATTTTCGAGGAACTGCATGTCCGCGAGCGGGGGGATCAGTGGGCCCTGATCTGGACGGATCTGGCCACGGATGCCGAGCGCCGGTACACCTATCGTGAATTGGCAGCCAACGGCAATCGCTTTCTCAATTTCGTGCGTAAAAACGACGTGGTCGCCGGCAACAACCTCTACATGCTTACCCCGATCGTGCCCGAAACCTGGTTTGCCTCATTTGCCGGCATCAAAGGTGGTCTGGTTTCGGTACCGACCGCCACCACGATGACGGAGCGCGAGATTCGCTTCCGGTTCGAAGCCTACCCGCCGGATGTGATCGTGGCCTTCGAAGGGCTGACCGATCTGGTGGATGCCGCCTTAGAGCAGGTGAACTGCGCGCCCAAGGCCAAAATCGTATTGGGCACCAAAGACGGCTGGGTGCCTTATGACCAAATCGAAGCGGAGTCGGCCGAGGCGCAGCCGGCCGAAGTGGGCAAGGATGACATCCTGTTCTGCTTCTTTACTTCCGGGACCACCGGGCTTCCCAAGCGCGTGGGACACAGTGCCACCTCGTATCCCGTGGGTCACCTGTCAACCGCCCTCGTTCAGGGGCTCGCGCCCGGGGACGTCCATCATAATCTGAGCGCCCCGGGATGGGCCAAATGGGCCTGGAGCAGTTTTTTCGCACCCTTCAACCTGGGCGCCACGGCCACGGGTTTCAATTTCACGGCGCTGGATACCGACAAATACCTGGCCGCCATCGCCAAATACAAGGTCAATTCGTTCTGTGCCCCGCCCACGGCCTGGCGGGCCTTTGTGGGGCTCGATCTGAGCCGCTACGATTTCAGTGCCATGAAGTACTCGTTGAGTGCCGGGGAGCCGCTCAACCCGGAGGTGATCGACCAGTGGCAGCAGGCCACGGCCACCGAGATCAGGGATTTTTACGGCCAGACCGAATCCACCTGCATGATCGGCAACCCGCCCTGGATGGAAGGGCGTATGCGCTTTGGCTCCTTTGGCTATCCCTCGCCGATGTACGATGTGATCTTAACCGACGATGACGGCCGGGAGGTCACCGAACCCGACGTGACCGGGCATATCGTGATCCGCCTGAACAATTGGCGCGCCCTGGGGCTCTTCCACGCCTATATCGACGATCCCGACAAGACCCGCGGGGCCTTCCGCAACGACATGTATTTTACCGGGGACAAGGCCTCGTTCGATGCGGACGGCTACTGGTGGTTCGTGGGCCGCTCTGACGACGTGATCAAATCCTCCGACTACCGGGTGGGACCCTTCGAGGTTGAAAGCGCCCTGGTCGAACACCCCTCCGTGATGGAGGCGGCGGTCGTGGGCAGCCCCGATCCCCAGCGTTATCAGCTGGTCAAAGCCTATGTGATCCTGGCCAATGGCTATGCTCCTTCCAAGGCCCTGGCCCTGGAGCTCTTTCAGCACACCATCGAGGCTCTGGCCAAATTCAAGATTCCGCGCATCATTGAATTCGTGGAGGAACTGCCCAAGACGATCAGCGGTAAAATTCGTCGGGTGGAACTCAGGGAAACCGAGGAAAAGAAGAAACAGGGCCAGGCGGTGGCGGCCCACGAGTATTTTTATCATCAGTTTCCGGAACTGAGCTCCAAGACCCGCTAAGGAAGCGCTATGACGATCCTTTCCAACGATCCGCGCCGCGGCCATGTATTCCCGCGGCGTGTGGACTCCCCCCTGCCCACCGCGGTCGAAGCGGATGGCGTCTGGATTGCGGATCATCAGGGGCGCCGCTACCTGGATGCCAGCGGCGGGGCCGTGGTGGTCAATGTGGGTAACGGCCGTAAGGCCGTTGCTCAGGCGGTTTACGATCAGATCCGCGCCTGCGGCTACGTGCATCCCACCATGTTTACGACCCCGGCGGTCGAAGACCTGGCGCGCGTGTTGAGCGGCCATGCCCCGCAGGGTATCGAACGCTTCTATTTTCTTTCCGGCGGCGGCGAGGCCAACGAGGCCGCCATCAAGATGGCGCGTCAGGTGCATCTGGCTGCCGGGCGT
>JASJED010000147.1 GCA_030065585.1 Desulfobacterales bacterium
AGATCCCCAGCCTGCCCGACTGGGAAATTGCCACCTATCTGGACCCGGCCGGCCAAGTCTCCGGTGACTTCTACGATGTCTTCCCCTTGGATCAGAACCGTATCGGCCTGGTCATCGCCGATGTCTGCGACAAGGGGGTCGGATCGGCATTCTACATGGCCCTGTTTCGCAGCCTGATACGCATCTATGCCGAGCAGCTCTCGCGCTACCGACCCGAAAACCGGCTTGCGGCCGCGCCCCCCGCCTCGGCGTCCGTACCCCGCGTGGTGCAGTTGACCAACGACTACATCACCCGCAATCATGGTCACGACGGAATGTTCGCCACGATCTTCTTCGGTGTGCTCGATCCCCGGACCGGACAGTTAGAGTATGTCAATGCCGGCCACGAACCCCTCTATGTGGTCGGCCGCGACGGGATTCGAACCCCTATCGACCCCACCGGCCCGGCCGTGGGGCTGATGCCGGGCACTGCCTATGTGCCCGCCTTCGTCGAACTGGCGCACGGTGAGGTTCTAATGGGTTACACCGACGGTTTGACCGAGGCCCGTTCGCCCGAAGGGGAGTTTTTCTCCCGCAGCCGCCTGCGGTCCCTGCTCACAACCCCACCTTATTCGGCCGGCGAACTCCTTGAAGAGGTCAAAACGAGCCTGTTCAACTTTATTGGCAGCGCCCCCCGCGACGACGACGTCACCCTGATCGCCGTCCAGCGGGCCGCCTCCTGAACCCGGCAGGCGGCCTTGCATTTGCCCGCGCGGGCTGCGCGCTCCCGGGAAAACTGAAATTATTAGTGTATACGCATGCTTCCAAAGGACCGCGAAGACTCTGGGAGGCCGGGCCCCATGCGAAAACTACATGTAAACAATTTGAATTATTGACAATTCTACGATTCCTGTTTATGTTTAGGGTCATCAAGCAACGCTTATGGCACGATGATCGCCGACACGCCCAATCCGCCGATTCAGCGATTGAACGACTCCCAGATCACCTCCAGCATCGCCTGCTATCCTTCGCTTGTTGATTAATCCGGACCGACACAACGGCTCCGACCCGGCTATCGACAGATGAACAATTGATGCGCGGGACGCACCAGACCGCTGTTTCCCGAGGCAACCGGCGATGGCCACGAAGGAGGACGACGATGAAAAATGCGCGGGGCCTCGTCCTTTTATCGCTTTGCATCCTGGTTTCACCGGTGTATGCCGACGAACTCACCATTTTGACCGAGAATCTGCCGCCCCTGAATTATGTCCAGGAGGGCCAACTCGTCGGCCCATCGGTCGACATCGTGCGCGCCATCCAGCGGCGGGTCGGTTCGACGGCGCCTATCCAGGTCTATCCCTGGGCCCGGGCCTACAGAATGGCGCTGGCCGAAGAAAATACGGTCTTGTTCAGCACGACCTATACCCGCGACCGCCATGAGCTCTTTAAATGGGTCGGCCCTCTGGCGACCAAACGGGACATCCTGGTGGCCCTCAAAGACACCGGTATCAAAATAACGACGCTCAAAGATGCCCAAAGGGTTCGACGCATCGGAACGCTCCGCGACGACACCCGCGAGCGGTTTCTTCAGGCCCACGGGTTTACCAATCTCGAGTCCGTCTCCGACGAGCAGAAAAATGCCCAGAAGCTGATGCTTGGACGCATTGATCTATGGGCCTATAAAAAGCCGGGACTGAAAACCGTCTGCGCGCTAGCCGGTGTTGATTTCGAGGCGGTCGAGGAAGTTTACCATCTGCGCACCATCGATGTGATGATCGCCTTCTCGAAATCGACCGACGATGCGATTGTCCAGGCCTGGCGGGAAGCCTTTGAAGCCCTGCAGGCCGACGGCACGATTATGAGCATCCGCCGTGATTGGAACCGTAAACTGGAAGACGCCCCCTTTCCTGAAATTGCCCCTCCCTGAGCCGGCGTCCTGATAGGGGCAAACCCCTGCGCGGTCTCACGGAATGTTGCTGCGCCCACGCCGCGGAAAGGAGTCGTCTGGCCGTGCGGCACCCCGACCGAAGCAACCCGGACAAAAAAATGGCGAGCATCAGCCGTCGTTTCAGCTATGGTCTGATCGGCGTCGCGACGCTGCTGCTGACCACTTTTGCCGCGGTGGCGATCTTTCTTAATATTCAGCGCTCGGAGCGGGAACTGATGTCACGTCTGGACAATGCCATCCGGCTGGCGCAAACCAGCCTGCCCACACCGATATGGAATCTGGACCGCAAGATTATCCGTGACTTCGTGGAGGCCCTGTTTCTGGAAGATGCCGTGGTCTATACCCGAATCACCACGGGCCGCGAGATCATGGCCTTCAAGGTGCGTGGCCAAAGCCTGGTCGCGAACCTCACCGCCGATGCCGTTTTACCAGCCGGGATCGAAGCGGAGTTCCTGATCAAATCCGCGCCGATACGCTTCGAGGGCAACCCCATCGGCGAAATCCAGATCGTCCTGTCGCGCAAAAGCCTTAGGGAAAAAACCCGGAGGCAGATCTACGGCATCATTGCCCTGGCCTTTCTCCTGATCGCCGCCATCTGGATAACCTCCATCATCATCACCCGCCGCTACATTGCCTTGCCCCTGCTGATGCTGCAGCAGTCCGCCTCCCGGATCGCCTATGGCGATCTTGATACCTTTGTCGATTTGAGCGGCGGTGGTGAAATCGGGAGCCTCGCCCAGAACCTGGATGCCATGCGCGGATCGATCAAACGTCTGTTCGAAGCGCTGCGTCAAAGCAAGGCCGAACTGGAGGACCACAGTCGCATGCTTGAGCAGAACGTTGCCGATCGAACCCGCGAGCTCGCGCAGACCGTGGAGGAACTGCACGCCCTGGTTGAAGTCAGCCGCACCGTAAGCTCGACGCTCGATATCGAAACGGTGTTGGCCCGCATCGTCCGCCACGCGGTTCAGCTTTCCAAGACCGATGCCGGCACCCTGTATGAAGTCGACCTCGCGGAGCAGGTCTTCACGCCGCGCATCAACTACGGCTTGAGCGACGCCTACATCGAGGTTCTGCGCCGGGCGGGTCCCCGTCCGGGTGACGAATCCGCCGTCAGCCGTGCCCTCATGAAGCGCGAACCATTTCAGATCCCCGATCTTTCAAAGTCAACCACCTACCCCCTGAACCATGTGAAGGCGGCCGGCTATCGCGCTCTGCTGGCCGTACCGCTCATGCGCGACAAACGCCTGATCGGCGGGCTGGTCGTCCGCCGCAAAAAACCCGGCGTCTTCGAATCACCGGTGATCGAGCTGCTCCAAGCCTTTGCGGCCCAGTCCGTGATCGCGATCGACAATGCCCGCCTGTTCCGCGAAATCGAAGCCAAGGGCCGTGAACTGGCACGGGCCAATCGGCACAAATCCGAATTTCTGGCCAATATGAGCCACGAACTGCGCACCCCCTTGAACGCCATCCTGGGCTATACCGAGCTGATTCTCGACGAGATCTACGGTGCGGTGCCCGACAAGATTGGAGAAATTCTGGAGCGCCTGGAGCACAACGGCCGCCACCTGCTCAACCTGATCAATGATGTCCTCGACCTTTCCAAGATCGAGGCCGGCCAACTGGAACTCGCGCTGGATGATTATGCCATGGCCGACGTGGTGCACTCGGTGGTGACGGCGGTCGAAGGATTGGCCGCCGAAAAAAACCTACCCCTGACGGTAACGATGCCGGCAAGCCTATCCCCCGGCCGGGGTGATTCCCAGCGCATCGCCCAGGTCCTGATGAATCTCCTGGGGAATGCCGTCAAATTCACCGACAGCGGCCATATCGATGTCAATGTCGAAGAAAGCGGCGGGCAGTTTACGGTAGCCGTTTCCGATACCGGCTGCGGGCTGGCGGCAGCCGACCGGGAGCACATTTTCAATGAATTCCACCAGGTCGACGGCTCCAGCACGCGCGAAAAAGGGGGCACCGGACTCGGGCTGGCCATTGCCAAGCGCATCGTCGAAATGCACGGCGGACAAATCGGGGTTGATTCCATCGCCGGAGAGGGATCCACTTTCCGGTTCAGCGTGCCGGTAAGGGTCGCCGAACAGGGGGGGCCGGGATGAACAAAACGATACTGATCGTCGAGGATCAGGAGGACAATCGACGCATCATGCGGGATCTCCTGACGAGCGGTGGGTTTGCCGTGCGCGAGGCGGTCAACGGCATTGATGGCGTTAAGGCCGCCGCCGAACACCGGCCGGATCTAATCCTGATGGATGTTCAGCTGCCGGGCATCGACGGCTACGAGGCCACCCGCCGTATCAAGGCCATGCCCGAAATGCAGCAGACCCCGATTATCATCGTGACCTCGTACGCCTTGAGCGGAGACGATCAGAAAGCCTATGCCGCCGGCGGCGACGATTATGTCGCCAAGCCGTTCAGCCCCCGCCGGCTCCTGGAGAAGGTCCGCGGCTATCTGGCCTGATCGCCATTCACAAGGAGGCCGCATGCGGTCGACGCCACTGATCCTGGCTGTGGACGACAACCTGGCCAGTCTGGAAATACTGAAGGCCCGGCTCGAGGCCAACGGCTATGCGGTGATTACCGCTAGTGACGGTAAAGCCGGTCTTTCCATGGCGAAGGAGCGGCGACCCGACCTGATTCTGCTGGATATCATGATGCCCAAGATGGACGGCCTTGAGGTCTGCCGACGCCTCAAGAACGATGCCGCCTTCCCCTTCACACCAATCATCATGGTCACGGCCAAGGCCGATGCGAAGGACATCATCGCCGGCCTGGAGGCCGGGGGGGATGAATACCTGACCAAGCCCGTAGATCATGGCGCGCTCATGGCCCGGGTGGCCTCCATGCTGCGGATCAAGGCCCTGCATGACACGGTCCAGGAGCAGGCCGCGCAACTCAGGGCGCAACTCAAAACGGCATCGAAAATCCAATCCCTGTTCTGGCCATCCATGCCGGCTCTCGGCGACGACAGCCATGTGTGGGCCCTGTCGCAACCGGCCGGCTACATCGGCGGAGATCTCTACGATGTAATCCCTCTGGCCGACGGCAGCGTCCTGGCCTATGTCGCCGACGTCTCCGGCAAGGGGGTTCCCGCAGCATTGATCATGGCGGCGCTGTCCACCCAAATCCGCACCGAAGCCCCCCGGCATGAAACCATTGAAGATCTTCTGGCAGTGGTCAACCGGAATTTTCACATGCTGGCCGCCGAGGAAGGTTTCTTTGCCACCATCGTGCTCGCCCGATTCTGGCCTGTGGATGGCAGGCTCCAGATTGTTTCGGCCGGCCATCCGCCGCCCCTGCTGGTTGTCGATCGCGTCGGCAGGGCAATGTCGATACCCCGGGGGGTGGCCGTCGGGGTCCGGCCCGGCAGCTGCTACCAATCCGGCACAAAACAGCTGCGAAGCGGGGAATCGGTTCTCTTCTATTCGGACGGTATCGTTGAAGCCGAAAACGAGAACCAGGAACACTTCGGCATGGCGCAGGTTTTAGATCATATTGCCTGCGCCAACGGCCCCCCCTGGGGTATCGAACTTCTTCATTCGATTAACCGGTGGCGGGGCGCTTCTTCGATCAACGACGACGTGACGCTCATGGAGATCTGGCGCGACGAACAAGGCTAAAGGGTGTACGCCCCGGGGCGGTGACGAATAATGGCGGATCAAATAGGAGATACCCCAACGGCCGGCCCACAGCATCAGACCGGCCAGGATCCAATTCAACCCCGATTTTCCATGGGACTTCAGGTCATGGATCAGCGCTTTCGACTTTTTGATCCGGGGTGGCGTTGCTGATAGAACGGCTCATCCTTATTCCCGGCCGGTGGGCAAACGCCGCCTCAGCCGGTGCCGGTTTCGCGCTCTTGCGCGGTGGCCAGCGCCGCTTCACCTTCCGCAAGGACCTTTTCCAAATCAATGGGGCGGTCGCCGCCGTAGATGGTGTGCCGGCCGCATTGTTTGAACCATTCCTCGATGGTGGCTTGGCGGTGCCGGCTTTCGATGATCTGCCGCCAGCCGATGCCGGTGTTGAAGGCGCAGAAGGAAATTTCGCCTTCCTGGGTGCCGTAGGGGACCGAGCACATCTCGGTCCGGCGGAAATCGTAAACCCACAGGTCCTGAAAATGCATGCCGCCGACCCATAGGGTTCGCCAGTCGCTCTTGAATAGGTTCTTACCCTTGCTCATGGAGCGCCCGGTCTTCTTGTTGAAAATTTTGACGAAATCCTTGAGGGTCAGGCCCGGAGGGGCCTTACGCTCGTCGAAGTTGCGCAGAAAGGCCAGGGCGATCTGGGTCAGGGTGGCTTTCCAGCCCCTGCCCGTGTCGACGATCACCTCCATATCCTTGATGAACGCCCCAATATTGAAAAATTGGGTGATGGGCGCCCAGGCCTTGGTTTTTTTGTTGCACATCAGCATGACCGAAGACCCGCAATCGGGGTGGCAGGCGCAGGCCAGGCCGCCGAACTGCCCCTTGCGCCCTTCGGGAGGGTTCAAGGCGCGCATATGATCGGCCAGCGAGGTGAAGGCCGTCATCAGCCCCAGAGGATACCAGTCGCGCCGGGGATCGATCCGTCCCCCGGAATATCGTTTGAGATCATGGGCCAAATGCGAAATGGTGTAGCGCTGGCGTTGGCGCTCCTCATCGCTGATGTCTTCGTCGCGTCCCGTAAACGAAATGGGCTGGAAGGATACCCCGCCCATCTTGCGGTCACAATTTTCAATCGCGAAATCGAGGATCGGCCCGATCTGATCGTTGTTCAGGCCGTTGATCACGGTGGTCACCAGGGTGGTCTGGATCTTGGCATTGGCCATTTTTTCGATGGCGCGGCGCTTGATGTCGAACAGGTTCGTGATATGGCGGTGCTTGTTGGCTTCGTTGGTCACCCCGTCAAACTGCAGGTAGACCATGTTCAGGCCCGCCTCCTTGGCCTGGCGCGCAAAGTCCGGCTCAAGGGCAAAGCGGATACCGTTGCTGGCGGCCTGAACACTGTAGTAGCCCAGCTTCTTGGCATATCGGCAGGCATCCAGAAAATGGGGCGATATGGTCGGCTCCCCGCCCGTAAACTGAACGGACATCTGACGCCGGGGTTTGAACGAAATCGCCCGATCCAGGAAGCACTTGATCTCCTCCAGGGTAAGTTCGTAGACCACGCCGGCCTGGTTGGCATTGGCAAAACAGGGGGTGCACATCATATTGCAGCGATTCGTGAGGTCCATATTCAATACCGAACCTCTGCCGTATTTGATCGATGAACTACCGTGCCGGTGCACGAGTTCATCGCCGAGGGTGCGCAGATCCCTTCCCGGAAAACGTTCTTCCGTGAGCCGGGTGAACTCGGGGTCGATGGAGAGAACATCTTCAAAAGTCCCATGCCGCTCACAGGTCTTGCGCATGATCAGCTTGCCGTCTTCCTCCAGGATCTGGGCCTTGATCTCGCCCGGCCGGTCATCGACGAGCTCATCGATGCCCATCTGGCCATCGACGACCGCATTGCGGGCTTCGATCGCGCAGCGCGGGCACAGCGAGTCCGTCTCACGCGGCCATCCCAGGGGCGGCATGCTGCGGTCCTGCGTCTTGAGCAGCGGACGGGGCGCCCAATCGGGATGGGGCGCTTCGGCCTCCGGTATTATCTGGTTTACACTCTGGAATAGATGCCATCCGCCGTTGGCCATTTCCTTGACCGCTGCCGCCAGAAGTTTGTTCATCCTGCGCCTCTCAAAATCTTGGAAGCCTCATCACCTGAGATACGAAATGCCCGTAGCTCGGTTTATCCTGGGCTCTGCTTATTAAATTTATGATAAGGTTTGCTAATGCATGCAACCGGAAGTAGAAGAAAAACCGGTGAATCAATGGCTGCACGAAGGCACTCAACACCCTAACGCGTTTCTTGCCGCTAAAATGATTGAGCCTCTGATATTATGGATAATTTTAAAAATCAAGTCTTCTTGTGATGATGGAAACGTTATCGGATCCCAAAAGGAATCTAACCGATGTCGATGCGCAATAGCGAATTTATGGCAAAATGCGCACCGCCTGCTAAATAAAATGATAATCCTGGACAACCCATAGATATTGTTTGGATTGTCGGGTGGGATGGGGTTAACCGAAAAACCCCATACCCAGTAGGGAAACCCACAGGACGATCGTGCCAACCACCACGATCAGGTAAAGATCTTCTTTGGCCATGGCCGCATTCCTGCTTGCGCACGTAGCGCCACCAGATATCCCGCAGGAGGATCGAACCACCGGTGCCGATCAAGGGTGACCGGAATTACCGGACCACCCCGGGGCCCCGATGATCCCGCCGGTATCCCGACCACCGTCCCGACGGAATTGACCATTTGTACTTTTATAATACTCTTTTTTACCCTTTTACATTGCCAAAGCGATTGTGTTACCATACGTCGTCCGGCGGAAGCCTTTGGATGGGCGCCGGCGTTGATGACATCCTTCCTGACCCCGAGGAGCATTCCATGAAATTGAAGAGCTGTATTGTTGCGGCGTTATTGTTGAACCTCACCCTGGCAGGCCCCCTCGCAGCGGAAATGGACTGGCAGGTCCTGCGCGAGATCGATGTGGATGCGGAAGTGCGCGACATGGCCATATCCATCGATGGGCGCTGGATCTATATACTGACCGCCACGAATGAAATTCGGATTTATTCATCAGGAGGGAAATTGAAAGGCGCCATGCCGATCGATCCGGGCTACCACCGCATTCAACCCGGACCCCGGGAGGACATCCTGCTGGTCGCCAACAAAAACCAGCAGCGCGTCCAGCTGGTCAGCGTCAATCCCGTCATCGACTTCGACCTGAGCAAGGCCCCCATCAAAGGTCCGACCGATGCGCCCGTGACCATCACCGTGTTCAGTGATTTCGAATGCGCCTATTGCGCCCGGCTGCCCAAAGTGCTCGACCAGGTGGCCGAAGCATACGCCGGCGATGTCCGCATCGCCTTCAAACACTACCCGTTGCGCAGCCACAAGTTCGCCATTCCGGCGGCCCGGGCGGCCGTCGCCGCTCAGGCGCAGGGCAAATTCTGGGAATTCCACGACCGGCTTTTCGAGCACTTCAATGAACTCGATGAAGCCCGCATCACCCAAATCGTGAAAGATCTCAAGCTGGATGCCACCCGTTTCAAGGCCGACCGCAACGCGCCGCGTGCGCAGCAGCTCGTGGAAGCGGACCGCCGGGAAGGCTACGCGGCCGGCGTGAGCGGAACCCCCGCGATGTTCATCAACGGCAAACAGCAGCATCGCCGCTCCGTGGATGCCATCGCGGATGCCATCGAGCGCGAACTCGAAGCCCATCACCAGACAAAACCCGCGCCCCAATCCTAATGGCCATGTGCAATCGTTTTTCAACAGCCTGCCAAGCTGAACGGTTGCCTACCGGGTCCGGGCCCGGCCGTCGCACGTGGCCGTCCCACCGGGCCGTGTTAAGCCGCTCGTCCATAGGCAGCGGCCATGCCAATTGCGACCGCCGCAGGAGACGATAACTCTGGATTCAAATGGGTTAAGGGCGATCGGATGTCAGGTCGTCCAGAATTTCGGACATTCTGCCGAGGGGCAGCGAGTAGTGGCCGTCCGCGGGGTAGTAATGCGCCTGCGCATGCGGAAGGCCTTGGATGAAAGGCTGAATCAAAGCAAGCGGGATATTGCGGTCCCGGACGCCATGCCAGAAATGCACCGGGATGGCGATCTCGCCGGGATCAAAACCCCAGGGGTGCTGCAGACGACGGGCGTCGGTGATCACGGCTTCGGCGCTGCACACAAAAGCTTCGCGGGTACTGACGGCCACGGTGTCCATTTGTGTTCGCGGTTGCAAGGCCCGGCGGTCCGCACGTCGCAACAGCAGTCTTAAAGGCTGCAGCGACCAGAGCGGCGGCAACAGCAGCAGGTAAAGGCGCGTCAAGCGCATCAGGGCCGTCAGCAAACGCGGCGCCCCACGATCGATCAATCGCAGCAGGCGGTAAAGCCAGAACAGATCGCGGCTTTTGTCGAGCAGCCCGGGCGGCGGCACGCCACAGCAGACGCCTGCCGCGACGATGCGCTGCGGCAGGCGCGCCGCACAGCCCAGGCTGTAAGGGCCTCCGCCCGATACCCCCAGCACATAAAATGACGCCAGATTCATCTGATCGACCCAGGCAGAGAGGACATCGATCCAGGCGGCCACACAAGCGCAGGCCGCCGGCGTCGACAGCCCGATACCGGGACGATCGGGTGCCAGCACCCGCAGACCGAAGCGCCGCGCCGGGCCGTCGATGATCCGGGCTTGCAGCCGCGAGCCTGGCCAGCCGTGAATGAAGAGCAGCGGCCGGCCGGCCGGATCACCGAATTCCGCATAGCCCACCGTTGTGCCGTCCTCGAGGGTGGACATCAACCGGGTTCGGTCCGCAGCTCCGCGTGTTCTGGGCGTCGCCGGTCTATTCATTCGTAATTATGGGTGCTTTTCCGGATCTGACAGGCCTGCTAGCTGGGCGCAGGCCGTATTGCTTTTATCCATGGTGAACCTCAAGCTGAATCGACTTCCTTGCACGACCCCAAGGAGAAGCCGATTCGAACATTAACTTGCGGACCGGCAGGAAGCGAGAACGCCGGCTGGGGCCGCAAGATGCCCCTTCACACCTAAGTAGCCGGTCAGAAGGGGTAGGTTTCGGTCTCAGGCAAGGCCGCAGCCGATTGGCCCCCGCAGGCGTAGCCCAGCTACGGCGAGGACGGACAAGAGGCGAGAACGCAGCATGAGATCGAAAGATGCCCCTTCTGACCGGCTACTTCCGGGCGGCCACCTCCATGGGCACCAAAACACTGTAAATAAAATGGTTGACCGGTGTCGGTACGCCGAGCTGCCGGCCCAGACGACTAGCAGCCCCGGTCTGTTCGTTGAGCTCCGAGGGGTGCCCCTCGATAATGTCCCGCTGCATCGAGGCGACCCCCTCAGCCGGAAGCTTGTCTACGAAAGCCATCATTCGGGCCACCGCGTCCGACGGCAAATGGATGGACTGGGCCGCGGCCAGGTCGTAAATCTCCTGCATGGCGCCCTCGAGCAGGGCCCGGGTTTCGGGCAGATCCCGGATGGTGCCGATGGACGCCCGGGTGACGGCACCCACGCCGCTCCAGGGGGCGATCAGGAGAAATTTGTTCCAGAGCGCCGCCTGGATATCCGTGACGACCTCGGCACTCACCCCTGGGGCCTGCGCAAAAAGCGCCTGCAGCCGCTCCAGTCGCCGGCCCGGCGGGCCGTGCAGTTCCCCAAAGGCGATGTAGGGCGCCGCGCCCACATGCTGGATGATTCCCGGGGCCGCGATGACGCTCATGATCCGGCACAGCCCGCCCACCACATGACGCGCTCCCAGGACATCGACCAATTGCCGGGCGGCGTCCACGCCGTTTTGCAGGGGCAGCACCATCGAGTCCTCACCGATCATGGGTTTCATGGCTTGTGCGGCCTTGCGGACCTGCCAGGCTTTGACCCCCAGAATCACGAGATCGACCGGCCCCACGGCGGCAGGATCGGCCGTGGCCTGGGCCGGCTGAATTTTAAAATTCCCCTGCAGACTGTTGACCTGCAGACCCCTCTCCTGGATGGCCTGAAGATGAGGTCCGCGGGCGATGAAGGTTACCTCGACGCCGGCCTGGGCCAGACGCCCGCCGAAATAACCGCCGACGGCCCCGGTACCGTAAACGGCCACACGCATTGCCGTTGTCATTGCTTCGCTCTCCCCTTTTGATCGGTTAGCGTGGTCCGGCGGCTTGCAGCGACTTCATCGGTGGTCCCGCGCGTAATGCTCCCGGAGCAGATCGCGGCCGAAGTCGCCCTCGAAATCGCGCCAGACCGTGTGGATGTGATTGGCCTCGTTCTGGACGTTGTCGTACTCGACGATAAAGGATGGCCCCTGAATCCGGTAGTAATGTGGCTGCCCGGCTTCGAGGGCGCCGGCCCAGCCAAAATAGATTTGGCCCCAGCCCATTTTGCGGATGGCGGTCATTCGCGGCCGGGCGATTTCAGCCGGCATGGCTTGGATGTATTCGTCGATCAACTGAATCAGACGGTTGCGCTGATCCCGATTGAGTTCCGATGCCGGAATCCCCACCGGGGCCAGCGGCTGCACTTCTCTTTGCGCACCGGTTACGATGTCGCGAAAGGCGCGCTGGCGGAATACCGCTTTTTCCCGCTGGATCCGATCCAGCGACTGGACCAGTGCGCGGGCCAGGTCCTCCTCCAAGGATAGAGCGCGCTGTCCGGCAAGCGCCCCGTCGGGGATCGTGGCCGGGTTGGCGCCGAGGAAACGCGGGGCCGCGGCCAGCAGATGGCCCTTGACGATGGTGACATTCAGCGACAGATGGTGCCCTTCGAAGCGCCAGCCCCAAGTGGCGGTGGTCGACGGTGAGCCGAAAAACGAAAAATAGTACTTCTGAGGGTCCCGGCCCAGCCAGTTGAAGGTCTCGATCTCACGCAGGACGGCCTCCAGGGCCATGATGGCGGAGGCCTTGCGATAACCGCCGGCGCTCAGGGCGTTTTCAAGGAATGCCCGCGCCAGGCGGCGCTGGTCGGCGGTCATGTCCTTGAGGGCCAGTCCGGCCCGCTGGCGGGGCACATAATGCCAGTCGAAGCGCTCATCATCCTTGAATACAAATGTTGCCTTCCGGTGCTGCTCCGGCGCCAGGGATTGCAAAAAAGTGCCGGCCGCCGCCGCCATTCGCGCCGCGGCGGCGGGCGCACTGGTTTCATGGGCGAATGCGTTCATGGTCAGGCCCAGGCCGGCTGCTAGCGCCAGAAACCGGCCGATGTTCATGATTGTGGGGAAGAATTCCACTCCGTGTTCCGAATTCATGCCGTCAACATAAGGCGGTCTGACGGAAAAGCCAGGCATCCCCGAATCAGCGCAGCGGGGCCGTTCCGATTATGGCGTTACTTAGTGGGATGGTGCTTGCTGAAGCGCTTTAATCGCCCGGGCCTTCTAAATAGGCGGCATTGCCGCCCCAGAGTTGTTGGGCAGACCGAGGGCGTCCAGAATCTGGCTGATCTGACCGCGGTGGTGAATCTGGTGCAGAAAAAGAAATTCAAAGGCCTGACCGGCCATGGCTTCGCGTTTTGCACCCGGGATTCCGGGCCTTGGACGGCAAGCACCGTACCGCTCGGCCCAGGGCACGATCGCACCGGCAGTTCCATTGTAAAAGAATTGTCATCCACGAAAGCAATGGATCTGACCGCAACGCTCATCTACAATCCTCCGCCCGTGCTTACCCCGGGATGCCAGGCGCACCGTCCTTCGAATCCGCCTTTCCCCAATAGGATTAAATATCCTATTAATTCAAAGCGGTTATGGTTTTAGGGGCGTGACGCTGAACCTCGTTGAACAAGCTGGCAATGAGGCTTTCGATGAATGCGGGACGCCATAGCGAGGATTATTTTCCGCGGATCAGCAAATATATATTGTAAAAGAAATGTAAAACCATTATCTTCAGTTCCGTAGATTAATCGTTTGGAACCGCCATGACCCCGCATCGCGCACACCATACCCCGCAGCATTTAACGCTGGATCGGATCTGACGACGGCCCCGCTGCCTGGCCCTCGCAACTTGACCGGACTGCGACAAAGGACAACGCATGAAGCCCATATCGCCCACCGTATTGGGGATCGACATCGGATCGGTTTCGGTCGGTGTCGTCCAGATGACCACCGAGCGCCGGATCGTCAACGCCGGATATGAATTTCACTATGGCGACAGCGCCGGCACCCTGGTCGACATCCTGGCCGGCTTCGATCTGCCCGCATCCCTGTGGGTGGCCGCAAGCGCCGCCACCCCCGATACCATCCGGGCCACCGAGCGCTTCGACGAGCAGATCTGCTGCATCGCCGCTGCCCGGCACCATCGACCCGAAACCCGCGCCATCCTCAATGTGGGCGGCGAGAAATTTCAGCTGATCCGCCTGGGGGCGGACGGCGGGTACCTTGGCAGCCGCGGCAGCACCTCCTGTGCGGCCGGCACAGGGGCCTTCCTGGATCAGCAGGCGCGGCGCCTCGACCTCGCCGGCGCCGCGGCCATCGCCCGCAAGGCGGTGCACAACAGCGCTCCGCGCCCCCGCATCGCCTCGCGCTGCGCCGTCTTTGCCAAGACCGACTTGATTCACGCCCAGCAGGAGGGCCACGGACTGGAGGCCATCTGCGACGGGCTTTGCCACGGCCTGGCCAAGAACATCGCCGACACCGTGGCCGGGGGCGCAGCGCTTGCGCCGCCGCTGCTGTTCTGCGGCGGCGTGGCCCTGAACCCGGCGGTCCACCGCTACCTCGAACAATTGATCGGAACCCCCATCCTGGTGGAGGGCGAGCCGCAGCTTTATGGGGCCCTGGGCGCCGCCTTGCGGTTTATCGAGACCCGCCTGGATGCGACGGCGGATCGTCCCCCGCAAGCCCTGGAACTGTCCGCGGCCGGGGAACTCATTCAGAAGGCCGCCCATTGCACAACCTATACCTATCCCCCGCTGAACCTGGTCCACTCCCGCTACCCGACCTTCGACAGCGAGGAGCGCT
>JASJED010000148.1 GCA_030065585.1 Desulfobacterales bacterium
TAAAGGTCGTTGCCTTCACGGGTGCGCTCACCCACGCCGGCAAACACCGAGATACCGCCGTGCTGCATGGCGATGTTGTTGACCATTTCCATCATGATAACGGTCTTGCCCACGCCGGCGCCGCCGAACATGCCCATTTTACCGCCGCGCGGAAACGGTACCAGCAGGTCGATCACCTTGACGCCGGTTTCCAGCACGTTGACCTCGACGTCCTGCTCGGTGAATTTGGGAGCCGGACGATGAATCGGCATCATTTTCTCTTGGCTCACCGGACCTAGGCCGTCCACCGGACGGCCGACCACGTTCAGCACGCGGCCGAGGCTGGCCTCGCCGACCGGCATCTGGATGGGGGAACCGCTGTCCTTGACGGGCATTCCGCGGACCAGACCGTCGGTGACGTCCATGGCGATGGTGCGCACCACGTTGTCCCCCAGATGCTGGGCCACCTCGATCACCAGGTTGTCTTCCTCGTCGCTGATCGCCGGGTTGGAGACGAAAAGCGCGGTCAGAATCGTCGGCAGCTTGCCCTGCTCGAACTCCACGTCGACGACAGGGCCCATAACCTGCACTATCTTGCCAATGTTCTCAGCCATCTATTCCTCCTATTGTCACAAAACCGAATATTGTTATTAGCCCTTCAAGGCCTCGGCGCCACCGACGATATCCATCAAATCTGCAGTAATGGCGGCCTGACGGGCTTTATTGTAAGCCAGGGTTAGGTTCTCGATCATGTCGTTACAAGCCTTGGTGGCATTGTCCATGGCCATCATGCGAGCAGCATGCTCGCTGGTGGATGTCTCCAGAAGCGCGCTGAAGATCTGCACGAACACGTTGCGCGGCAGCAGCGTACCTAACAGTTCGTCCACGCTCGGCTCACAAAGGTGCTCGGCCTGGTAAGGCTCGTCGCCGGTTTCTTCGGCTTCTTCCGCCTCAATGGGCGGAATCGGCAAAAGCTGCTGCACGACGGGCACCTGCTTGGCCATGCCCATAAATTTAGAGTAGATGATATAGGCTTCGTCATAGGCATCGCTCAGGAAACCGTCCACGAGCTGGCGGCCGGCGGTGGCGGCCACGCTGAAATCAACCGTGGTGCCCACCACTCCCAGATACTCTTCCAGCGTCTCGTATTCCGTCTTGCGTCCCCAGTCACGCCCCTTCTTGCCGAAGTAGGTAAATGAGAAAGCCACATCGTCGCCGGCCTTTTCATTCACCAGCGCCTGGGCCTTATCGATCAGGTTGATGTTGAAGCCGCCGCAAAGACCACGGTCGGAGGTGCACAGGACCACGTGGATCTTCTTGACCTCCTCCTTGGGCACCAGCAGGGGGCTGGCCTCCTCCCCCGCTTTTTCCGCCAGGCTGCCGAGCACTTCACCAAATTTGCCGGCATAGGGTCGAAAGGCGTCCATGTTCTGCTGGGCACCACGCAGTCGCGAAGTCGCCACCATGTTCATGGCCTTGGTGATCTGCTTGGTCTTTTTGACCCCTTTGATTTTCAGTTCGACGTCTTTTAGTGTTGGCATAGGTTAAGCCCTTATCCCTTGAACGTTAGCGGTGTCTCGCCCAACGGTTTCTACTTGATGGTGTCTCCGAATTCGTCACCGTAGGCCGAGAGGGCTTCACCCATCAGTTTATCCAGATCGTCGGTGATCTCCTGTTTTTCGATGAGGCCTTCCATCACCTGCGGGAAACGATCTTCGATAAACTTGTACAGGCCCGCTTCGTATTTGGCCAGGACGTCGACCGGCAGCTCGTCCAGATAGCCGCGGGTACCGGCATACAGGACCAAGACCTGTTTCGGGCCTGAAAGGGGCTGGTACTGGGGCTGTTTCAGAATTTCCACCAGGCGCTGTCCACGGATGAGCTGCTTCTGGGTGGCGGCATCCAGATCGCTGCCGAAGGCCGCAAAGGCCTCCAGTTCGCGGAACTGGGCCATCTCCAGACGCAGGGTGCCGGCCACCTGTTTCATGGCCTTGACCTGGGCGGCGCCACCAACGCGGGATACCGAAAGACCGACGTTGATGGCCGGACGTACACCGGCGAAAAACAGCGCCGGTTCGAGGTAGATCTGCCCGTCGGTAATCGAGATAACGTTGGTGGGGATGTAGGCCGAAACGTCGCCCGCCTGGGTCTCGATGATCGGCAGCGAGGTCAGGGAGCCCGCGCCCCCCTCGTCGTTTAGTTTGGCCGAGCGCTCCAGCAGGCGGGAGTGGTTGTAGAAGATGTCGCCGGGGTAGGCTTCACGCCCCGGGGGGCGACGCAGCAGCAGGGAGACCTGGCGGTAGGCGGCCGCCTGCTTGGAAAGATCGTCGTAGATGA
Source organism: Desulfobacterales bacterium (assembly GCA_030065585.1). Lineage (GTDB taxonomy): Bacteria > Desulfobacterota > Desulfobacteria > Desulfobacterales > UBA5852 > JABZFP01. Next base: position 2,317 of record JASJED010000148.1, read on the forward strand.
TCAGGGCATGCTTGCCGTTGTCGCGGAAGTACTCGCCCATGGCGGTGCCGGCGTAGGGGCCGAGGTACTGGAGGGTGGCCGGGTCGCTGGCGCAGGCCGCGATAACGGTGGTGTATTCCATGGCGCCGTGCTTTTCGAGCACGTTCACGACCTGGGCTACGGAGGACTTTTTCTGTCCCGAGGCCACGTAGATGCAGTAGATGTCGGTATCCTTCTGGGCCAGGATGGCGTCGATGGCCACCGCGGTTTTCCCGATCTGGCGATCGCCGATGATCAGTTCGCGCTGGCCGCGTCCGACCGGCGTCATGGCATCGATGGCCTTGAGGCCGGTGTAGCAGGGCTCATGCACACTCTTGCGGGCGATGACGCCGGGGGCCACCATCTCCACGCGGCGGTATTCCGCACCTTCGATGGGTCCCTTGCCGTCCAGCGGTTCGCCCACGCCGGAAACCACGCGGCCGAGCACCGCTTCGCCGACGGGCACCTGGGCAATCTTGCCGGTACGCTTGACGATGTCGCCTTCCTTGATGTGGGTATCATCCCCCATGATGGCCACACCGACATTGTCTTCTTCGAGGTTGAGCACCAGGCCCAGGATGTTGCCGGGAAACTCGACGAGTTCCAGCGCCATGGCCTTTTCCAGGCCGTAGATGCGGGCGATACCGTCACCCACCGACAACACGATACCGGTTTCGCTCAGTTCGACCTGCTTGTCATAGTCCTTGATCTGCTCTTTGATAATTTGGCTTATTTCTTCAGCTTTTAGTTCCATCAGACACTCTCACCCCTTTTTAAAGATTCGCGCATATTGACCAATTGGGTCTTGATGCTTCCGTCCAGTACGAGATCGCCGATCTTGGTCACGATGCCGCCGATCAGCTCGGGATCCTGCTGAACGTCCAGAATGATATCCTTACCTGTCCTCTTGACCAGGGCTTCACGAATTTTATCCACGGCCTCCGAAGACAGCACGGTGGCCGAAACCAGACTGGCGCGCGCAATCCCCTTTAGGTCATCGGCCAGCTTCTGGTAGAAATCGTTGACCTCGTCCAGAAAACCGAAGCGGCCCTTATCGAAGAGCAGCAGGAGAAACTGCTGCAATTCCTTGGAGGGATTGAGCTTCTCGATCACCGCCATCAGGAGTCCGCGGCGGCCCGCGGTGTCATAGAGCGGGTTGTTGATCGTCTGCTTGAGGTCCGGCTGGGCGTCAATCGCCTGGGTCACGCCATTCAACTCATCGCGGTAAAGCTGGGCATTGCCGTCTTCCTTGCCGATGAGCAGAAGGGCTTTGGCATAGCGTCGTGCAATTGAGAGATTTTTCACGATACCACCACCTTGGCTAAGTATTCGTCGACAAGTTTCTCCTGATCCTCGGCGGAAATCTGCCCCTTGATGATTTCCTCGGCTTTGGCCAGCGAACGGTCCAGCACCTCGGCCCGCAGTTCGTTGCGGGCGTTCTGGAATTCGCTTTCAATCGTTTTTTGAGCCTGAATCTTAAGCTTCTCAGCGGCCTCTTCGGCTTCCTTGAGGATGCGCACCTTGGCCTCCTCGCCCTGCCGGACGTATTCGGCCATGATTTCCTCGGCCTCTTTTTCGAGCCGCGCAAATTTCTGATTGTATTCGGCCAGCTGTTTTTCGGCCTGCGCCTTCTTGGATTCCAGGTCGGTCAACTGATCCTCGATGCCTTTGATACGGGCGCTGAGGGCGTTCGCAACCGGTTTGCGCAAAAGGAAGAAAAGCCCGCCGAACAAAACGATGAAGTGCAGAACGCGAAACGTATCCGTATTGACCCATCCCGGACCGTGGGCCTCGGCGTCACCGGACCCGCCGCTGGCGGCAACCGCCAGGGTAACGATTGAGAAAACCAGAAGCATCGCCAACACTCCTGCCAGCAGGGCCGAGCCCCACCGCCGGCGATGCGTACCACTGCAACCAGGATTTTTCATTAAACCGCCCTCCCCAAGATTTTCTTACCAATTTCGTTGGCGAATATATCCACTTCCTTGAGCAGTGCCGCTTTGGCGGCTTCTGCTTCTTGCGCGACTTTGGCTTTGACGGCATTGAGTTCCGCCTGGGCATCGGCATTGATCTTATCCAGGACCTGCTTTTCCTCATCGCTGGCCGCCTGGATCAGGGCGTCTTTTTCGACCATCCCTTTTTTACGGGCGTCACGAATACCGGCCGCATAAGTGGCTTCTTTTTCCGCCAGGTCACTGGTGGAACTCTCGATGTTCTGCTCGAGCCCGTCGATTTTGTCTTTGCGTTGGGTGAGGATACTGCGAATCGGACGATAAAGGATGATGTTGAGGAGGATCACCAGCAAAATGAAATTGGCGGCCTGAAGAAAGGTTGTCCAGTTAGGAATGACGGCGATGCTGGCGGCGAAGGCCGGGCTGCTTAAAACAACGAATAGAATGGATAGGGTCAGTACGGGTACAACGAAAGCTTTCCGGTTAGAACCAGAAAAATTCATATCAATCCCCCCACAACTTTAATATTATTATATCAATTACTTATATCGGTATGACGATCCTCCGGATGCCGAATTTTTACTCCGGCGTGCTATAGCATCAGTCATCGCGCATTGTCAAAAGTTTTTTTTCACGATGCCGCTGCCGGTTTCTCCGGCGATGGCGTGGGCTTGGCGGTCGGCTCCTGCGCCTTGCCCTTGGGGCTTTCCGGCTTCTGCATCACGCATTTTCCATTGAGCACGGCCCCCGATTCGATCGTGATCGTCGGCGCACAGATATCGCCCGTAATATGCGCCGGCGGGTAGAGTTCAATCCTTTCCAAGGCCGCCACTGAACCGATGATCTCCCCCATGACCACCGCCTTGTGAACATTGACATCCGCCTTGATCTGGGCCTGCTCACCGACGATCAGAATCCCGTTGTTGCTCGTCATCTGGCCTTCGAGTTTGCCATCCAGACGCAGGGTGCCGGCAAATTCGAGATGTCCTTCGATACGGGCATCCACACCGATCAGAGTTGAAATGGAACCGCTTTGCTTTTCTTTTTCCGTTCGTTTTTTCATGTGATTCACCCCAATGCTGGTGGCCCGCTGTCAATCGCGGGCACGGATTATTCGAACATGAAGCGCCGCATACTGATATTCATCAGGATGCCGACACAGATAAGCGTCGTCAAAAGGGAGGACCCGCCATAACTGATAAACGGCAGCGGCACGCCCACCACCGGCATGAGCCCCATGACCATACCGATGTTGATCAGCGCCTGCCAGGCAATCATGGCGGTAATCCCCACCGCCAGAATCGTACCAAACGGCTCCCGACAGCCAAAGGCAATGTTCAGGGCCCAGAAAAGGAAGACCACGAAGGTCAGGATCAGCAGGGCGGCGCCCAGAAAGCCCCACTCCTCGGCCAGGACCGAAAAAATGAAATCGGTATGCTGTTCCGGCAAAAAGGAGAGCGCATTCTGGGTGCCCTGCAGAAAGCCCTTGCCGGTTAAAAATCCGGAACCAATGGCGATCTTGGACTGAATGATGTGGTAACCAGTGCCCAGGGGATCGCCCTCCGGATTGAAGAGGGTCAGAATCCTTTGTTTCTGATAATCTTTGAGCACGAAGTTCCAGACCGGCAGAATCATGACCAGGGCGCTGCCGATCATGAACAGCAGGGTACGCCGTTCGATCTTGACGAACAGGGTCATGGTGGCCGCAATCAACACAATCAGGCCGGCGGTGCCCAGATCGGGCTGCCGCAGGATCAGGACGAAGGGGATCGCCGTCAGGATGGCCGGCACCTGAAGGCCGCGCAGGGTAAACCCGCGCGAGGAGACATATTTGGCGTAATAACGCGCCAGGACGATGATGACCGCAATCTTGACCAGTTCCGAGGGCTGCAGCGACAGGGGGCCGATGACCAGCCAGCGGCGCGACCCCCCCACGAATTTGCCGAAGAGCATCACCCAGACCAGCATCAGGACACAAGCGGCATAGATCAGCAGGCCCCAGCGCTCGAGCAATTTGTAATTGAACAGTAGACACACCAGCATGGCCGCCAGCCCGATGCCATACCAGATGAGCTGTTTCATAAAAAGAGCCTTCTGGGGCGTGGGTACACCGGCCATTACGGCGCTGTACAGGGTCATCAGGCCGAAAAGGCCCAGAATGAACGTCAGGGCCAGAAGCCCCCAGTCAAAATAGGTCAGGTAGCGGCGGTCGATCATTAGGCCCCCCCATCCGGATCCGGGGTGCTCGGCGCCGCGCCCGCCTTGGATGAGCGGGCCGTGATCTGCTCGCCGGCATCCGGGCCCAGGTAGGTTTTGACCAGTTCCCGAGCAATCGGCGCCGCCGCACTGGAACCGTGCTCGCCGTGCTCCACGATAACCGCAATGGCGATACGCGGATTTTCGGAAGGCGCATAGGCAATGAACCAGGCATGATCCTTGAATCGGCGCAGGTCCTTGCCCTCCGCGTTTTCTTCGAATTTGTCCAGGCTCACCACCTGCGCCGTCCCGGTCTTGCCGCTGATGTCGACCTGCTTGATCCGCGCGATACGCGCGGTGCCCCGCTCGCCCTGCACCACTTCCCACATGCCCCTTTGGACTAGGTGCATGACCTCGTCGGAAACCGGCAGGCGCCCCACCAGATGGGGGGGCTGATCGCCGGGCTGCGCCACCTCGGGAATGGCGATCTTTTTTACCAGGCGGGGTTGAAAACGTTTGCCGCCGTTGGCCACCGCCGCGGTGAACATCGCCATCTGCAGGGGGGTGGCCAGATTGAACCCCTGTCCGATGGCCACCGAAAGGGTCTCGCCCTCCTGCCAGGCAATGCCGGTGCGTTTTTTCTTCCAGGCCGCCGTGGGCACGAGCCCGCGGCTTTCATGGTCCAAGGCAATGCCGGTGCGCTTGCCCAGGCCCGCCGAGTTGGCGTAAAACGCCAGGCGGTCGATGCCCAGACGCTGGCCGACCTGATAGAAATAGACATCGCAGGACCGCGCGATGGCTTGAATCATGTCGACCTTGCCGTGCCCGCCTCGGCGCCAGCAGCGGTAGGTCCGGTTGCCGAAGCGGTAATGCCCCGGGCAGAAAATGGTCTCGTCGGCCGTGATCACCCCTTCCTGCAAACCGGCCAGAGCGGCGATGATTTTATAGGTCGAGGCCGGGGGATATTCGCCTTGAATGGCTTTGTTGTTCAGGGGCTTGTCAGGATTTTCGATCAGGGCGCGCCATTTTTCGGTGCTCAGGCCGGTGATGAAATCGTTCTGGTCGAAAGCCGGGCTGCTGGCCAGGGCCAGCACCTCGCCGTTGGCCGGATCGACGGCCACTACGGCGCCGGCCTCGCCCACGAGCAGTTCCTCGGCCCGCCCCTGGAGGGTTCGATCGATGGTCAGGTAAATATTGTGGCCGCTGCGGGCATGCACCGTATGGAGCACGCGCACCACCTGACCGTTGGCGTTGACTTCCACCTGCCGCCCGCCCCTTTCGCCGCGCAGGTATTTTTCCAATGATTTTTCGACACCGAATTTACCGATCTGATCGCCGACGCGCAGGTCGGCATTACCGCGGCGCTCCAGTTCCTGGTTATTGACCTCGCCGATATAGCCCAGCAGATGGGCGGCAAAATTCGGGAAGATGTAATTGCGCAGGCTGCGGATCTGGACATCGATGCCCGGCAGGTCGTAGCGGTGGCTTTCGACCGAAGCCAGCGCATCGCGGCCGATGTCCCTTTCGATCAATACCGGTTTGAAGCTGCGCGCGGTGCCGACCGCCTCGATCTTACGGGTCAGGTCCTCGACCGCCAGACCGCTGTAGGGTGACAGACGCTGAAGCGTTTCCGCCAGCGGGCGGGCGTCCTTGAGGCTGATGTACAGATCGAACGACGGGCGGTTGTCGACCAGCAAGGTCCCGTGGCGATCGTAGACAAAGCCGCGGGGGGCATCGATGCTCTGCAGGCGGATGCTGTTGTTGAGCGAGAGCCGGCGGAATTCCTGGCCTTTGATGATCTGCAAAAAGAACAGCCGCAGCACCAGGACCATCGCCGCCAGGCAAACGGTTATCATCAGCATGATCAGGCGCTGGCGAAACCACTCGCTGTCAACGGTCTTTAAATAGCGGGACACTTGCCCGACGCCCCCAGTCAATCATCGCGCGGGAGGTCAACCGGCCTCGCGCACAAA
>JASJED010000149.1 GCA_030065585.1 Desulfobacterales bacterium
ACCGCAGAAAAAGCGCCAGGTGCTGATCAGGCGCTTTCAGCAGGATCCGGATTGTATGCTGTTTATTACCACCAACGCCGGGGCCACGGGTTTGAATCTGCAGGCGGCCAACACCGTGATCAATATAGATCTGCCCTGGAATCCGGCCGTTCTCGAACAGCGCATCGCCCGCGCCCACCGCATGGGACAAAAGCGGCCTGTCCAGGTTTTCCTCTTGGTCACAACGGATACCCTGGAAGAGAACCTGTTGGCCACCCTATCGGCCAAGCATGAACTTTCCCTGGCCGTCCTGGACCCGGATGCCGATGCCACCGAAGTCGATCTGACCACCGGCATCGAAGAGCTCAAACGCCGCCTGGAGGTTCTGTTGGGGTCACGGCCCGAGGCGGCCGAAGACGAAAGCATGAGAGCCGAAGCGGAACAGGCGGCGGCTGCACTGGTGCGGAAAGATAAAATGGCGGCAGCCGGTGGTCAGTTAATCGGTGCCGCTTTTGCGTTTATCGGCGAAATGATGCCGGATTCGGGTGGCGCCAATGGGGAGGCCATTGAAAACCTGACCGGTACCTTCAAGGCCAGACTGAGCGAATGTATGGAAACGGCTGATGACGGCCGCGTAACAATGACGGTCTCTTTTCCCGATGAAACGGTTTTGGGTCAGATGGCCCGAACTTTAGCCCAGATTGTGGGTGCCGCCGAAAAACCGCGGTAGATAAGCCCTTAATGTGTTGTTGGTTCTCGACGCTGCCCGCCAAGCAGAGCCAAATCCGACGTGAAGAGAATTTTAATCCCATGGCCTGACAGGATGATCCGGTGCAGGGTTCTCTTCAGCTGCGAAACGCGGCCAAGCGCCCTGCTTTTACGGCGCCGATCCCGATAATGGCCGGGAATTCGTAGAAGTACGACAACAGCATTTTACCAGCCATTGATCCGCGGCCAGACATCCACGATTTCCAGCCCTCCATCGACGACATGGTAGCGGTCATGCATGGCGCCCGTGGCGCAGGCATGGTTGGGAAGAATCCGCAGCATGTCGCCCACCGCCAGATGCGGCCCGGGCGTCGTCGATCCGGCCCGACGGGCAACAATACCGTGCTCCTGGTTGGCTCCCGTTACAATCAGGTCACCCAGGGGCACACCGGTGATATCGCCGACCCGCCCGTAGCCCTGGTCGATCGCCTGGGAGGTGGTGCCCCGGTCACGTGAAAGCGCCATCCAACCGGCATCGGTGATTATCCAGCCCCTCTTGGGCTGGTGACCGATCACGGAGCCCAGCACCGAAACGGCAATGTCCTCGAGCGCGCAGACGCCCAGCCCGGCCATGACCAGATCGTAGAACATGAATACCCCGGCGCGCACTTCCGTAACACCGGAAAGATCCCGGGCGAAGTTGGCGGTGGGCGTCGAGCCGACGCTTACCGCTGGACAGGGTAAATCGTGGCGGTGGAGTTTTGCGGCGCAGTGAACGGCTGTGTCCCGTTCGGTGTCGGCCAGGGCGCGGATGGCATCGATTGAGCGGCAGTTGTAGGATTCTCCGGCATGGGTTAGAACGCCCGCAAGTGCCGTGTGGGCATTGGTGTGCAGGAAGCGGCCGATTTCGACCAGCAGCGGATCGTCGGCGGTTATGCCCGAGCGGTGGCCGTCGCAGTCAAGTTCGATCAGGGCCGGGATAAGAATGTTGTGCATCCGAGCGCGCTTCGCCAGACTACGGGCCTGGGCCAGGGAGTCCAGGATAACGCTCAGGCGTGCACCCTTTTTTATCAGGGCGGCGATACGGTCGAGCTTCACCGGGGCAATGCCGACGGCGTAAACGATGTCGACGATGCCGTGCTCAAAGTAGTATTCGGCCTCCTTGAGGGTCGAGACGGTGATGCCACCGGCCTGGTCGGCCAGGGCCATGCGCAGAACGTCGTAGTTCTTGGCCGTCTTGCCGTGGGGCCTCAGGTTGACTCCCAGGCGTTTAAGCCTGGCGTGCAGGGCGGCGATGTTGGCGGCAAGCTTGACGCGATCCAAAATCAGGCAGGGGGTTTCCAGTTTATCTAGTCTCATGACCGGAGACCGTCCTCATGCTGTGTTAACGGCCGCGACGGCTTCGATCTCGATCTGAAATCCGAAATGCAGGTCGCGGGTCGGCACGATGGCCCGGGCCGGGCGGTGATCTCCGAAAAAGCGGGCGTAAACGGCGTTGACCCGGTCCCACAGCGCAATGTCGGCGATGTAGACCGTTACTTTCAGGACCCGGTCCCGTGCGCTTCCGGCCGCCTTGAGGATGGCATCCAGGTTGGCCAGGGCCTGCGCGGTTTGGACCTCGATAGATTCCACCGTCTGATCCGTCCGCCGGGGATCGATCGGGAGCTGACCGGAGACGTAAAGCAGACCTTCGTGTTCGATGGCCTGGGCGTAATGCCCGGCCGGTCGAGGCGCATCCTTTGCAATGATGTCGCGCATGCGATCCTCCTTGGCATTGAGAGCTTCGCTCTACCTAAACCCCGTCGGTGGAAAAGTCAAAAAATGCGATGGCGTTCAACGTTCTCATGCCAATGGGTGCCGGGTTTGACTTGCTGCCGGGCTTTGTCTATCCTGAATCAATTTTCAGGGGTTTGGGTTTAAGAGCAAACGTTCAAGACCGCACCGCAAACCTGCAAAACTCACCCACGACCAGGGAGAAGCGAGTGAGCAAGCGCAAGTCCATCCACGATAGAGTGCTGAACGCCGACAACCTTGAAGAACTCATGGCGGCCTACGACGAATGGGCCGTGAATTACGACGACGATCTGCTGGGCGAAATGGGCTATGTGGCCCCCATCATTGCCAGCAATCTTTTAAAAGACAGCCTGGTCGACAAGGAAGCCCGCATCCTGGATGCCGGCTGCGGCACCGGTATCGTGGGCGGGCTCCTGCATGAACACGGCTACCGTCATATCGAAGGATTGGATTATTCGCGGCCCATGCTGGCGCAGGCCGAGGCCAAGGACATCTATCAAGCCCTTCACCGCGGCGACCTCACGAACGCTCTGGAAATTGATAATCATGTCTATGATGCGATCATCAGTGTGGGCACCTTCACCTGCGGGCACGTGGGGCCTGCGGCTTTCGACGAGCTGCTGCGTATCACCCGCCCCGGTGGTTATCTTTGCTTCACCGTGCGCGAGCAGGCTTGGGATGATGAGGACTATCAAGTCAAGGTCGGTGAACTCGAAAATCACGGTCGCTGGGAATTGCAGGAGACGCTCACCGCCGACTACATCCGGCAGGAGGGCGCCCGCTGCAAGGTGTGCCTCTGCAAGATACCGTCATGCGTCGCGCCCGCCCCTGGTATGGCATCACATCCTGAATAAGCTTCGTGGAGGGCTTGATCAGACCCCCGTCCTCTCATTACCGAACGGAGTGCTTGCCACCATGCTTGGGGTTATAGCTTAGGCGGCCCCAGACGAAAGGGTTTGCTGCGGGTCGTCGCCTTCCTACCTTGTATGCGAGGATTTGCAGAGAGATCGGCCGCGAATGGTTATCCGGTCGGCAAGGCCTCCCGTTTCAGGACGTTGTCTCAATCGATAACAAAAGGGAGCCTATTCTCCCAAGTGAATCACCAACTTGTCGTGCACCAGAATCCCCAGGTCCATCCGGCTGTCGGCATTTAAATCACCGGCGGTTACTTCACGCGGTTCGTAGTACCATCCTCTTTCCTTGTGGTTGAATTGGGGTCCCTGAAAAACCTGGAAGCTGACCTCTTCCGTCAATGCGCCATTCTTAACCGAAAGCAATTCGATGGCGGCATTCTGGGCATCCAGGGCGGCGGCCATGGCACGGGGCGGATTGCCAAGCCGCAGCGGGCACAGGTTCCAGAGTTTGGGACTTTCGGCCCGGCTGGTGTGATCACTGATCGTCTGCAAGGCGTAGTTTACGGCATCCGACCGAATCCACCGTGATGCCGTCCGGCCGGGCAGGAGCAGACCCCGGCCCGACTTCAGGTTTAACGGCAGCAACCCGGCTAGCTCCCTGTATTCATCCGTCAGGGCGATGCATACGGCTGCTTGTTGCGCATCTTCAGGGAACCAGCAGAGCTCATTGCCCGTTTTATTGTAGAACAGATAGCCCGGCGCCCCTCCCGGTCCCCTGGCATCCACACCGAACTTCAGGACGGCCTTTTCATCCGGCAGACTGAACTGGCGCTGGATCTCAAATTTTCGGTCGACCAGGCGATAAAGGCGTGCGGTCTGTCCCTCGCTGATAATGAGGCCCGGTGTCTGGGCGGACTCGACGATCCCAATGTCGGTGGCGGCCAGGCCGATCCCCAGAGCCCTGAACTGCTTTGGCCTGACAGGTGTCAGACGGCGGCCGTTCCACAGATACATGGCCGGCTTTTTCAGGGGTGAGAACAGCACGACGCCCCACAATTTAGGGGCTACCGGAAAAACGCGCATGGCATCGGGTGGCTGATTTTTTGGTAGACCAATGGGCACGGAGCGCTTTTCCCCATTTCGATCCGCCCAGCAAAAGAGGAGGCGCTGCTGTTTGTCTTCGATAATCGTGAAAAATCCCGGATGCCATTGCGACACATCCATCATGCGGGGAGTGCCCGGCAGGTCGACAAAGTCGGGAAAGGTCTCCAAATCGTCGCGGGGATGGCGGGCAATGGCGTTTTCTTCGGGGCTGAACACATAGAGGTCGCCGTGGCGGTCGACGCCCAGGGTTTTGATGCGGCGCAGCGAGCTGATGGCGCGGGGCACCGGATTCAAATCCCGGTCAGCGCCAAAGTGGATCATGATCTGGGAGAGCTCCGGCGCGCTGAGGCAGTAATCCATGTTGCCGTCGCGGTTGAAGTCCGCTAGGGTCCAGGAAATCGGGCGTTTTGCGCTGGCCCCCCGGGCCACGATGTGGGCGGGGGTTACGGTGGCGGCCCGCCAGATATCGCCGGGCACATTGCGGGTCAGTGCATAGTGATGGACGTTGATGGCATTTTTCCGAATGGCCAGCAGTTGATCGGCCTGCTGATCGATCAGGGAAATCGGCGCGATCATTCGCAAAGGAGGGGTCTCCAGGGGATGCTCCCAGCCGAAACCACCTTCGGGGCGGCCGCGAAACAGGCGCAGGGGCAATTTTTCTTTGGGAAACCGCAACAGGATGTCCTGGTAACCGTTGCCGTCAAAATCACCGATCATGGCGGCTTCGCAATCCGAGGCCGTAAAGGCCAGGGACAGGCGTCGCCGAAAACGACCGCTGCCGTCGTTGTAGAGGACTTCGGCATTGTTGCGGCGGCCGATCAGAATATCCATCCGGCCGTCGGCGTCGAAATCGGCCGTACCAACATGAATAATCTGGTCCGTTGCTTTGACCAATGGTGCCAGGGGCCTGTCAAACCGGCCCTCGCGATTTTGAAGATAGATCCGCAGCCCCCGTTGCGTGCCGGCGGTTAGTATATCCTGACGTGCGTCACCGTCGAGATCCAGGACTTCGAGATGAAAGGTTTTCTGTTCCAAAAGGAAGCCGATCGAAGTAAATTGATCCTCCAGCGCCGGCAGGCCGCGGAGGCCCACTTGTGTGGCCGATGGTTCGCGGATCAGCACCTCGATACGGGATCTCTGATTGTTGATCAAAACGATGTCGTCACGCCCGTCGGCGTTGATGTCATCAAAAACGAGCCCGGACATACTGTTGGCAAACTCGTAGATTTCACGGTCACCAAAACCGAATTGGCGCTGGTGGTCATCAACGGCTGCTGGTGCGACCGGCGGCAGAAGAAACCCGGTCAGCGCCATCAAAACGATGCCGACCGCCGTCTTGATGGTTCGCATGAATTGCCTTCCCCTCGTTCCGGTGGTGTTGCCAATGCCCATACGTTAAAAGAATTCCTCAGGGTTCGGGGTAATGAAACGTCCATGCCGACCGGAAACCGACGGCATCGATCAGGTTGTAACCATCACTGGTACCGAAGTAGCTGGCCATCACTTCGGTGGACGGTAGGTTCGCGACCGCGATACCATCGAAAAAGGCGGTCAGCGGATGGTCCCTTTCCTCGCAACCGCAATCTTCGTCGGCATTGGCCGGCGAAGCCCGATGGACGCTGGCGCTGGCGGCCGCCGTGCGGATTTCGTCCGCGAAAAACCGGACGTAGGCGGACAGGTCGCTCACGGCGTAACTGCAGGCCTCGGGCGGCAGCCGAGACAGCATGTCCCGGAAGGGCCGGCTTTCATAAAACGCGGGCAGGCCCTGGTTGTTAACGGCGGCCTGGACATAGTCGACCATCAGGCTGCCGTTGCCGATCACGAGCGCACGGTCGACAACCGTGAGCCCGACTTCGTGGATGATCGTGTTCTGCCCATCGTCGGCCGGCACCGGGAACTGTAGCATATGGATGGTTTGGCCCCGGATATCCGTCTCCTGGTAATACGGGCTCATTTGGGCCGCCAACGGTGAATGGTCGGCGAACAGCTTGCGCAGGGTGCGTTCCATGGCGTCGCTGTCGCGAACATTCAATCCGTAGATCATTTCCTGGCCCTGGTCTCCAAAACGGACCAGGCTGAAGGCCAGGTTGTCCAGGTTATTGAAAAAATCCTCGTTGATGTTGATATCCATCATCCCGCCGACGGCATTGAGGCCCAGACTGAATTGCATTTGAAATTCCGGGGAGATCTGACGCAGGATTTCCGGGATTTGCCGCCATAAGGCGTTCAGGTCCAAACGCGTCACTTGATAGCTGGCCACATCGGGGGGCACATAGGCCAGGCGAAAATCCGCGGGCACCGGTTCGGGCGGTATCAGCACCATCAGACCGCGGTTCCATTCACCGCGCCGGTCGATCTCCAGGGTCATATCGGCGCGGTCAGTTTGCATGCAGACCTGCATGCGGATGTCACCGAGGGTATCGAAGCCCAGGCTGTTGACCAGGGTGGTCAAATCAAAAGGCGTTTCACTTTCCGTCAACTTCTGCGCAAGTTGCCCCTGGAGACGGTCGATCAGGCGGGCCTTGCCGTTGATGGTCAGGACGGGGGCCCCTCCAGGCTCTTTGACCGGGGCCTCCATCAGCTGGATCAACGCCTGTTCCAGCCAGGGGCGGTTTTCGGACATGACCAGCGTACCGTTGTAAAAGGCCTGGTAGTAAAAATGATCCCCCGCTTCTTGTTTCTCGATGTAGGTGTAAATGCGGGTGTCGCGGAAATCCTCGCTGGCGGAGATGGTTTCCTCATTTTCAAGTGCATGGAGTCGTTTATCCATTTCGAGGCTGCGGTTGAAGTCGGCTTCGCTGATGGCGGCCACCGTGGTGAAGGCGGGCGCCGTGCCGAGCTCGTTGAAGTTCAGGCCCAGAATGAACTCACCGTTGAGCATTTTGATTTGCGCCATGTAGATGTCATTGATCTGGGCGGCATTTTCGTCATCGGCGGCATCGTTCAGGGCCCGTCGGATCAGGTCTTCAAGACTCTGGCCCTCGCGGGTCGCTTGCATTTCGGGACTACGCCACAGCCGGCCCAGCGGCGAATTTTCAAGGGCCGCGGCAAAGGCCGAGGTGTCGGAGCAGCGCACCACCAGATCGGCATCCGTCATCAGCGCGAGACGATCGATCTTGGGAATGTCGGCTTGCTGCGGTGACGGCCCGCATCCGGAAAACAGCAGTAATGCCATGAGGATCATAAAGCCTGAAAAAGCGAGGCGGGGTCGTTGTCGGTGGCTAGTCATTTTTTTCCTTTGCGCGGTTTTTGGTGGGGTTCGGTGGTGCCATTACATAGACGAACCCTGATTCCGAATTGCTCTTGTCGTAGGCGTAGGCTTCGATATGGTCGAGAAGGAACATCACGTGCCGGACCGGTATGGCAAAATTGAGACCCTGCATGACCCGGCTTCCCATGTTGACCACGCCGATGACCTGGCCATGACCATTGAAAAGCGGGCCGCCGGAGTTGCCCGGATTGACCGAGGCGTCGATCTGCAGATAAAGCTTGCCCTCGAAAAGCCGTCCGGTATGGCTCAGAATCCCTTCCGTAACCGTGCGTTCCAGCCCGGCCGGATTGCCGATGACAAAGATATTCTCGCCATATACCGTTTTATGCGGGCTTAGCACGACGGTCGGAAAAGGCGCTTCGTGTTCGTTTTCGATCTGCAACACCGCCAGATCATGGAAGGCATCCAGGGCCACGATCCGGATCTGATCGTGAATGACGCGTTTGAGCTCCTCCCCGGATTGAACGAACTGGGTTACGGTGAAATGCTTCTGCCCCTTGATAACGTGAAAATTGGTGATCAGATAGCCGTCGGCATGCACGATAAAACCGGAACCCAGCCCCCCGGGCGATTTGACCACGACCACCGCAGGGCCGAAGGCCTGGACGCCTTCCGCCGTGGAATGGACTTGGGGGTTGCCCAGGACGTAAAGGCCTTCGGCCTGGACGGTTGACGAGGACCTGGGCGCCGCCGGTGCGGCCTGGCGTTCGATGGCCGCAATCGAACCCCGGGGGATTTTCAGGA
>JASJED010000150.1 GCA_030065585.1 Desulfobacterales bacterium
GGGACGATGAAGCTCCAGCGCCGGCGGATAATAATGTCCTTGATTTCGCTGAGATCGATATTTTCCTGTTGTTCCATAATAATCACTAAGCGTCGTTGTCTGGTGGTTGGTGGTTATCAGCGCCGCCTTGCCCGTGGGGTCACGGCTCTTTTATTTTCTTCCTTGGGGCCATCTGCTTGCATTTCACGGCAACGCGTTCATCGCCTCTGAATATGCCCCTGGCTCACTTATTCCCAAATTTTCCAGTTATGGCCAATCTGGAACAGCATCTGATTCCGGTCCCAGGATTCATCAAAATCGTTGTCGTCGCGCCAGGTGTATCGATAGCTGCCCTGAAGGAACCAGTCGTTGTTGATCCGGTAGCGCACCCGGGGTTGAACAATCAAGGTATCTTGCGCTCCATCATCGATATCGGAATTTTCCCGGTCCGATTCTTTGTAGTAGTAGCGCATCAGCAAATTCGTGCTCCACTCCCAGGTCCAGCGGCAGTCATAATCAAGTCGGAGTTCGGTTTGCTCGACGGTCTGCGTTTCACCGCTGGAGGCGGTGATTTCGCGGGAAAGGCCCAGTTCCCATTTAGTCTTTTCACCGCGATACGCCAGGCTCAGCAGCCCATTCCAGCCCCAGTCGCTGGAATTTTCCCGGCGGATGACAACGCTTGAAGAGGATGTGCCCGGAATTGACTCGCGACGGGCGGCGTCAAATTCGCTGTCGGTGTAGCGTGGTCCGGCCTCGGCCATAAACGTATACGTTTCGTTGATTTCGGCACTGGCTCCCATCGTCAGGTAGTAGTAATCGGTATCGGCGCTGTCGTAGTCATAGTTGAAGTAGCCGGTATTCAACCGAAAATAGGTTGGGTGATAGAAGACACTCA
Organism: Desulfobacterales bacterium; assembly: GCA_030065585.1. Taxonomy (GTDB): domain Bacteria; phylum Desulfobacterota; class Desulfobacteria; order Desulfobacterales; family UBA5852; genus JABZFP01. The sequence goes on from JASJED010000150.1 coordinate 875, forward strand.
TCAAATGGCTGAAGCCGATACCGCCACCCGCGGCCTCAAGATCGCTCAAGCTGCTTCGCAATCGCCGGTCTTCGTAGTCGTCGTTCCAGTATTGCCCGAAAGCATTTACGGCCGCTTTTTCGGAGAGCAGGTATTCGGCCGCCAGCAGGCCTTCCCAGCGGGTGCGCTCCACGTTTTCAAAGACGACCCCGGTTTCTTCTACCTGGTCCTCGCGACGGTTGTCGTTGATGTAAGCCCCTTTCGCGTTGAGACTGAACCGGGGCGTTACCTGATGCTCCAGAGTGGCGCGATATAACTGGTCATTATCGTCCAGGTCTGTATTCTCCACATATTTGTAGAAGCGCCACAATGGCTTCAGATTGATTTCGGTCTTTTCCGATTTGTAGCCAGCTTCTATCCCAAATGTTCCGGTGCTGATCAGGTCCTCCTCCTGATCGCTGGGACTGAAAAAGAGGTTGTCGTTGTATTCCTGCTCCAGGCCCGAATTGAGGTGCAGAAAACCGGGGCCGCCCGGGTCCATCGATGCGGCCATCGCGAAATGACCAGCGCTCGCCAGGATGGCCGCAAGGATTGCAAGGGTCTTGATACCCATCCCCGTTGCGTATGATGGTATGTTTGGTTTACATCTAACAATCATTCGCCGCTTTCAAATCGAGGCTCAGTCGATTTAAACTTCAAGGTACCACCATCACATCGCCGCGCTTCATTAGAATATTGTGCTCCAGGCGATAGCCCTTGGCGATATCGCTATAGGGAAAATCAAAGATCAGGGTCTGGTCCTCTTCTTCCCGGAATATTTTGATCTTGTTGCGCTTGGCAAAAGGATTGGGGCCGCCGGCCATGGCCAGGGCCTGGAGCGCCGTGACATTGGCATTGAGTACCTGCCGACCGGGGGCGTTAACCCTGCCGATCACATAGAAAACCATGCTGTTGACCTGAACCACGGAAACCGACAGAACCGGGTCGGGCACATAGCGTGTAATGCGGGTTTCCAGGGTGGTTTGAAATTCTTCCGCTGTCTTGCCGCCGGCCTGCAGCTTGCCGACCAGTGGGAAATGCAGGGTGCCGTCAGGCAGTACCGGGAGTTGCTGGGTGAGTGCTTCGTCCTTCCACACGGCAATGTTGAGAACATCGCCCGGTCCAATGCGGTAGGGTGGTGTCTGGTGATGGAGATCCAAAACCGCCACGGCCGCGGCCGGCGCAACGCTGACAGGCGCCGGCGGGGTATCCTGAGCGACTGCCGGGCTGGCCGATAGCAAAATTAGAATAAGAACTAAAGGTCGTAGATGCTTCGCATTCATGGTCCTGCCCATAGTTTGCGTTTAGGGTCAGACTTCATAAGTACTTTAATATCATTACCATTTTTATCTATCATATTAATTCCAAGCTGTAAATCGAATGAGGGTTTGCCCAGCGCGAAAATGAAAGCGAGGGGCTATCAGCCCAGCTCGAAGCTCAAAGTGTAAAGCTCTATAGGGGTTGCTGCGCAACCGTTGAAGTTTGGAGGCTTGCCCTCCGTTCAAGCAAGGCAACTGCATTTCCGCAGAGGAGACGTCTCAACTACGCTGGGCGCTTCTTTCCTTTGAGCGCGTTGATTAAACCGTTTAACTTCCGATCGATGGCTTCGCACTTTTGGAGAATGGCAAGACAACTTCTGGGAACGAACAAATCATTGCGTCTGAAGATTTCAATAAGCGTCACCACTTCATAAAGCGATCCTTGTGAAATATGGAGGTATTGAATAAATTCTTTTTTATATTGACGGCCCTTGCCCTCGGCGATGTTTTGCGCCACTGAGGTTACTGCGGATTCCATCTGTTGGATCAACCGAAAATGTTTATTAGGAGGTAGTTTGCCAAGCAGGTTAAGCACATCATCTGCCATCGCTACGGCAAGTTGCCAAACCTCAAGCTTTTCGAACGGGAAAACGTAAGTTCCAGCAGGGCGCTTATTCATATGTTAGAGAAGTTTCCTCAAACCTAACTTGGCCGGAGGCCAAGCCTCCAACGGTCAGTCGGCCGCAGGCTTTCCATCCATGTAAGGTTGCGCCGAAACCAGGTTTGCAGCTTTGCGCTGGAGACCCTGCCTAACTTCTCGCCTTTAGCTTCACCATCAGCCGCTCCGCATCGCCACGACCATGGAAGTCTTTGTCGGTGGCCAGGGCTTGTTCGAGTTGGATGCGCGCCTCACCCGATCGGCCGGTTTGATGAAGAACGGTGGCCAAGTGGTAATGCAAGATGGGACTTGTTTGGTCGCGTTCGATGGCTTTTTCGATGTAGGTAAAGGCCTGGGGCAGGTTTCCCTGGCGATAGTGGATCCAGCCGACGGTATCCAGCACGACCGGATTATCGGGTTGCTGTTTCAGCGCTTGGCGGGCTAAATCGGCCGCGTGGGTCAGGTCGGTTTCGGGGGGGCTGGTTTCGCTGATCAAAAAAGCCAGGTTGTTGGCGGCTGGCCAGAGGTTGGGATTGGACTGCAAGGCTTTTTCATAAACCCTCCGGGCGCGGGCATAATCTTTCTGCTGCTCGTAAAGGTGCCCCAGGGTCATGAAGGCTGCCGTATTGCGGGAATTTTCGCGGATGGATGTCTCAAGCTGCTTTATGGCTTCGGCTGTATTATTCTGGGCTAGGTAGGCGCGGGCCAGACCGTTGTGGGGCGGTTGCCACAAAGGCTGAAGCGCAATCGCTTTTTCAAAAGCATCTTGGGCCTGGGCGTAGTCTTTACGGGCCATCAGGACATTGCCCATGGCATTGAGGGGAATCGGATTTTGGGGGTGGCGGCCGATCATGTCCCGGCAAAGCGCGGCCGCACGATCGAAGTCCTCGATCGCCAGGTAGACGCTTACCAGGCTGGTAAAGAGCGGTACGGACTCAGGATTGCGCACCGCACCGGTTTCGAGCACCGTCACGGCCTGTCTGGGCGCCTTTTGGCGCAGATAAAGCTGGGCCTGTTTGATGTAGCCCACGGGAAGGGTGGGCGCTTTGGTTTCAATCAGGCGGTACTCTCTGTGGGCCTCATCCAGGTGCCCCGACATTACCAGCAGGTCGCCCAGATCGGCGCGCACCCGATGATCATCGGGATTGGTCTCCAGCGCTTCACGTAACAGTGCTTCGGCTTGATCGAACTCTTTCCGGCTGGCGTGCAGGCGCGCCAAGGCCACGCGGATCTCTTGGGATTGAGGGTTGTTCTTCAAGGCCCTGCGCAGCGTGTCGAGGGCCAGGGCCGGTTCCTGATTGACCAGATGCGCTTGGCTCATATGGATGTAAGCCGGCGTGAATTCAGGTTTCTCGGCCACCACGGTTCGAAAGGCGCCGATGGCGTTCAATCCGTCGCCGGCCATCAAACGCAAGCGCCCCTTGATCATCTGAGCATCCAGGTTTTGAGGGCTTTCCGTCAGCACTTCGTCGACCCGTTTTTCGGCCGTTGCGGTATCGTTCCGGCTTAAATAAATTTGTGCCAGGGCATTTTTGGTTTGTAAAATTTCCGGGTCGGCGGGATCCTCCCGGATCGCGAGGGCCTCCTCCAGAACTTGGATCGCCTCGTCCTGACGATTGGTATTGGCATAGATTTCACTGCGCAGAAGGCGGAGCTTAATGCTGTCCGGTACGACGGTCAAGCCGTCCTGGAGAAGGATTTCGGCCTGGGCAATATCGCCGGCCTGCATATAGAAGCGCGCCACTTGCAGGCGAATGTCTTCACTTGCGGGGTCCTTGGCCAGAAGGTCTTGTAGCAGTTCGGTCATTTCATTGATTTGTTGGTTTTGGCGGTAAAGCCCGGCCAGCCTGAAGTAATGCGCTGTTTGGTCTGGTTCAAGCGTAATGATCGTTCGTGCTTCGTCGATCGCCTTGTCGAACTGCTGCGTGCCGGCATACAGCCGCACAAGGATGACATGAAGCGCAATCGCGTCCGGGTTGCCGGCTATGCCTTCCCGAAGGACTTTCTCCGCCTGGATCATTTCCTGTCGGCGGGCATGCAGAGAGGCCAACATGAAATAGGCATCCGGCTCCTGAAAACCGCGCGCGAGGAGTTGCGTTAAGAGCGTTTGCGCCTCCGCCTGACGATCCTGGGCCATCATCACCCCGGCTTTGAGCAGTAGGGCGCCGTTGTCTTCGGGATTAGTGGACAGAAGTCGTTCGTATATTTCCTGGGCCTGGTCCAGTGCTTTGGCGGCCAGGAAGAGTTTGCCCATCTCCAGATGGGCATCCCGAAGCGCCGGATCGAGTTCGACCGCCTTGCTGAAATAGCTGAAGGCTTTTCGAAAATTCTTCTCCTTCATATCCAGCATGCCGAGCATGTAGTAGGCCCGTGCATACTCCGGATCAATTTGCAGGGCGTTTTTGAATTCCAGGCGGGCATGGGTGTAGTCGCCCGCGGCATACAGCGTCTGACCTTTATCGAAGAATTTGGCTTTCTTCTCCTCGGGACCGCTGCAGGCCGCTGTAAGACATAGAATTGAAATCATTACGCTGATCGAAGTCATAATACGTCGCATGGGGATTCTTTTCCTCGAATAGTCGGTATTCATAGATATGGGCTAATTCGGGATACCAAAATTTAGCCCAAGTCGCGCAGAGCGGTTTGGAATCCGCAGATCGTTTTGGCCGGCAAGTCCTCCCTGAAGAAAAAGGGCCGCCAATTAAACCTCAATAGGCCCCTCGGCGCGCGAGGACCACAAAGAAGGTTTTACCAAGGATTTTGAGATCATCGATGAAACGCCAATTGTCAAGATAGCGGCAATCCAATTCAACGATCTGGTTGAAATCGGTTATCTTGTTGCGACCCGAAACCTGCCATAACCCGGTCATTCCCGGTTTGGCGGAGATGCGTTTCAGGTGCTGCGGCTGGTAAGCTTCGACCTCATCAAGGGTCGGCGGGCGGGTTCCCACAAGGCTCATTTCCCCTTTAAGGACATTGAAAAACTGCGGGGCTTCATCAAGCGAAAAAATGCGCAGCCATTTGCCGATGCGCGTGACGCGCGGATCGTTTTCCAACTTGAAGATCGACCCCTGCATTTGATTCGCATCGATAAGGTCTTGCTTGAGATCTTCGGCGTTGGCCACCATGGTGCGGAACTTATACAGATTAAAAATCCGGCCATTGCGCCCCATACGCTTTTGTTTGAAGATGATCGGGCCAGGGGCGTCAAGTTTAATGGCCAGCGCAATGAAGGGGCCGAAAATGATTAATAACAGGATTCCGATAAGTCCACCGGCAATGTCAAGCAGGCGCTTGTAGAGAAGCCCGGTGGCGTTGAAATTGTCGACCCGTAAGGTGAGAAAGGGAACCTTCTGACAACTCTCAACGGATATGCTTTGTTCGCCGGGCTCCCACAGCGCAGGTAAAATTCGCACCGGGATGCCCATTGTCTTACAGGCGGCCAGATATTCTCCCAGGCCCAGCGAACGACTGTTAACGCCCAAAGCAAACACGACTTCGTCCACCGGCTGGCGCCGAAGAATGCGCGCGAAATCTTCAATTTGCCCGATGACACCGTCGGTATCGCGATCATCGGGCGATACCGCCAGTCGACCAATAACCCGATGCCCCATACTGAGCTGCTGATTCAGAAGGTCGACCACCATCGCGCCGCGGAGGGAATCACCGACCACCAGGATATTCCTGAGGTTGAATCCGTTTTTGAGGCTATGGTTGAGGAACATCAGGAATATGGCGCGTACAATGTAAATATAACCGCCCGAGAGGCCCATAAACGCGAGCAGAAAAAAGCGTGAATAATTTTTTTGGCCCAATAGAAAGACAATTGCGGATAGCAGGGCAAAATCGATGAGGATTGATTTCGAAACCTGGATGCCCAGGCCCATATAGGAACCGCGGCGCCGATCGCTGTACAAGCCGGCCCGGCCCATAACATAGTTGTTGATCATCATGACCACAAAAACCGAAAGGTTGAAGATGTTTTGGCTGAAGTGCCACATCCCGTCGTAGAGGTGGTATTTGATCAAAAAGGCACTGTACCCGGCCGCAAAGATGCAGAGGGCATCTGCGACCATCAGAATGGTATTAAGAAGGTATACTTGTTGTTGGAGCATGGCAGAACCGCAAGTGGTGTTTTAGCTTAAAGCACGTTTCGAAATTTACGACTTGTTCACGTGGGGACATAGTCTGGCAATAACACCCAGATTTCCTCTATAAAATCTGAAAGGATCGCGAAGGCTTCTTCTTCGGCCTGATCGGGCGTCATCAGCAGTTCCGCCCGGACCAGAGCGCCATCGGTGCGGCCTTTGGTCAGGGCATCCCAAAAAAGGTAGAATTTGTTTTTCCATGGGCTGGTAATCACACGGCCCCTTTCAAAAAAGAAATAGGATGCGAGTATTTTGCGGGAACCCTGCTTGAGATGCAGGATGCGGACCTTGATGCTTTGGCCGTTAGCGGTCTGAAGGAGACGGTCTTCGGTTTTCAACAAGTCAAACCCGCCCCCCATCAGACAGGCCTGCGGGGCATGCGCCGTATGACGGGTCCCCTGGTATTCATAAAAAGGGATAAAAAGCTGAATGCGGTTGCCCATCGTGGGGGTGCGGTAGACCGCGCTGACATAGTCATCGGCCCACAACTCCGCCATGATTTCCTTGGAAAGGTACTGCTGATGCCCTTGCCACTGGGCGATTTGCATGGGAAAACCCTCCAGGCGCGCACGCGCGGGTAAATTGGCGGCGGTCGGGGTAAGGCGCAAGGCAAAGGCGCTGAAGCCAAAGAGGATGCAGACGGCGGCCGACAAGGCCAGAGCGCGCCGTTGGCTGGTTTTCACCGTGGGTCGGCGCTCCGCAGGCGGGACCTGTGGTGGCGAGGCCCCAATTCTGGCAATCATCATGGCCGTCAACAACATGATCGCGCCGGCGATCATGAACACGGCCCAGCCGGAAAAGTCATGGAAAAAACTCTGGGCCAATTCCCTGTGGCCGTTGACCGTGAGCCAACCGCTTAAAAAAACGCGGAAGGCATTCACCACGATGGACAGGGGCGCAACGATGACGAGCAAAACGATCCGCTGCCAGACTCTTTGATTGAAGAAGTACCCCACGATCAGTGCCATCAGTATCAGTGGCATGAGATACCGCAGGCCGCTGCAGGCATCGACCACCTGAAGTTTTTCAATGCCCAAATCAATAATATTGCCGGTCTGATGTACACTTACGTTAGCGAGGCGTAACATTTTAGCGGCCAGGGTGCTGGCATACATGCGGAGTTCGAAGGTCAGCATGCGGTTGATGAACGGCGGCAGCGGGACAATGAACGCCAGAATGGTCAAGGGGAACGCCAGCAGCCTGGCGTTGCGGCCGTAAAACAGGATGACCAGAGCCACCATGCTGATCCACAGACCGCCGTACTGAAAGGTCTCCACGGAGCCCAGTTCGCCTAAAACCATCAATCCGATGCCGAATATAATCCCGACCAGACCCCAGGCACTCCAGGCAAAGGCCCCTAAATGAAAGCCGTTGCGGTCGTTGCGGTGTTGATCCCAGCACAGATAAACAAAGAGGGGCACAATGAGATAGCAGTAGTTGTTGTCGCCGGAATCCCAACGTATGATGAGCCTTTCAAAGACAGGCCAGAACGC
>JASJED010000151.1 GCA_030065585.1 Desulfobacterales bacterium
ACGCTGCGACGAATTAAATAGTGTCCGTCCAGAAATGGTCTTTTTGGTCCTGCTCGGCGTTCTCCGCGGGTTTCCGGCTGCGGCGTACCGGCGTACGCCTCACCGCAAACCCTTGTGCGGCCTTGATCAGAACCAAAAATCCGCATTTCTGAATCGGACACTTTGTAGACGCTAGTATCATCGTGGATGGGCACTAAGGGTCTCAAACAGCATCCGATTGCGGTGAGGATCACCCACACCGCTTTGATTATAGATTTGCGCCGCAAATCCTGGGATATTTCGATTCCTTAACGGCCGCGGGGTTTCTGTATTTTCTTTTGGAGCCTGATGGAGATCCACAAAAAAGCGCCCGGCAGCATTGGCTGCGGGCGCTTCCTTGTTTCAGTGGTGGGGTATCGTTTGGATCAGACGCCGTAGGCTAGGGCCGGGAGCCAGATGACCAGCTGGGGAAACGAGGCGATGATCGCCAGCCCGATCAACTGCAGAATGATGAAGGGGATGACCCCCTTGTAGATGTCCACCAGTTCGATCTCCGGCGGACAGACCCCTTTGAGATAGAACAGGGCGAACCCCACCGGCGGGGTCAGAAACGAGGTCTGCAGACTCACGGCGATCAGCATCACGAACCAGACCAGTTCAGGGTTGTCCACGACGCCGTAGCCGTTGATCTCGAACCCCAGCCCCGAGACCACCGGCGCGATCAGCGGCAGCACGATTAGGGTGATTTCGATCCAGTCCAGGAAGAAACCCAGCAGAAAAACCGCCCCCAGAATCACCGCCATGATGCCGTAAGGCCCCAGCGGGATGCCGGTCAGCGCCCTTTCGATGAATTCGTCACCGCCCAGGCTGCGCAGCACCAGGGCAAAACAGGTGGCACCCAGGAAAATGGCGAAGATGTAGGCTGTGGTATTGAAACAGGCCTTGGTGACCTCGACCACCACTTTCCAGTTCAGCTTCTTATTGACGGCGGCCAGGATGGTGGCCCCCAGGGCGCCCACCCCGCTGGCTTCGGTGGGCGTGGTGATACCGGCGAAGATCGAGCCCAGGACGGCCAGAATCAGGCAGGCCGGCGGCAGGATGCTTTTGAAGACATCCAGGATCATTCGGAATTCGATCGGGGGCCGGTCCGGGTCCAAGGGCGCGGCGTTGGGCTTGATCAAACAGTAGGTCAGAATGAAACCGATGTAGAGCAGGCCCAGTATGACCCCGGGAAACACGGCCCCCATGAAGAGGTCGCCCACCGAGAGGCCCAGCTGATCGGCCATGATCACCAGCATGATGCTTGGCGGGATGAGAATCCCCAGGGTGCCGGACCCGGCGATGGTGCCCAGGGCCAGGGTTTTGGCGTAGCCCTGTTTCATCATGGCGGGCAGGCTCAGCAGGCCCAAGAGCACCACCGAGGCCCCGATAATGCCGGTGGAGGCCGCTAGAATGATCCCGATGGTGGTGACCGTGACGGCCAACCCGCCGCGGACCTTACCGAAAAGGTTCTGCATGGCGTGCATCATCTTCTCGGCGATTCCCGAGCGGTCGAGCATCAGGCCCATAAAAATGAACATGGGCAGGGCGACGAGAACCCAGTTGTCCATAAACTTGTAGATGCGGTTGACCGAAAGCCCTAGGGTCAGGTAGTCCAGGCCGGTCCAGGTGCCGAACCAAAGGTCGGCACAGTAGCCGACCAGGGTGAACAAAACGGCGACCCCGCCTAACACCCAGGCCACCGGAAAACCGGTGAACAGCAGGCCCACGAAGGTCAGAAACATGGCAATGACGAGATAATCGTTGAGTTCCATGGGCCCTAGCTCCTCTTCAGGGAAAGAATAATGCGGACGGCGCGCGAAATGGTGGCGATGAACAGCAGCCCGAAGCTGATGGGAATCACCCCCTTGATCGCCCACCGGAAGGGCAGCCCCTGGGGTGAGTCGGAGGTCTCGCCCACGCGCCAGGACTCGTGGACGAAATCCAGGCTCTGGTGAAAAATAATGGCGATAAACGGCAGCAGCAGGAAGATGATGCCGAACAGGTCCCAGCGCTGGCGCCATTTCTCCGAGAGCCGCGCATGGATGATGTCGACCCGGATGTGGGAGTCGAGCATCACGGCGTAGGAGGCGCCGAACATGATGCCCAGGGCGTAGAGATGCCACTGCAGTTCTTCCAGCACGATCAGGCCGTGACCGAAGCCATAGCGCAGGATCACCTGCAGAATAATGACGAAAACCAGAATGAAATTGCTCCACATCACCACATGGCCGATACTGCGGATCATGGCATCGATGCCGTCGCAGAAGCGGTTGGGGACTTGTTCTTGTTGTGCGTCGTTCGACATTTTTCAAACTCCCGAATCAGGGGGGGAATCCGCGCGGGCCACAGGTGCCTCGGGGCTGCCGCCCCCCAGTGTTACGCAGTGGACGACCCTGGCCAACAGGGTGACCACCGCGTAACCGCAGGTTGCTAAGCCGCAGTATAATAAACCGCAGTCGTTGTCAGCTTATTGCATGGGCGGCTCCGGCCGGGGCAGGAAACCGTATGTCTGCCAAAGCTTATACTCCTCGCGGAAGGTGTTGAGGTCGTCGTTGACCTTCTTGAAGAACGGATCCTTGGCCGACTGCTCCTTGGCCACCATTTCCCAGGCTGCCTTGAATTTTTCCAGCATCTCGTCGGACCAGTACATGTTGGTCACGCCGCGCTCATCCACGTTTTTCTTCATGACCTTGGCTTGAATGGCTTCGGTCATGGCGAAGGCGTCCAGGGTCGCCGCACGGGTGGTCATTTCGAGGACCATCTTCTGGTGGTCGCTCATGGAATTCCAGGTGTCCTTGTTGATCAGCAGCTCGAACACGGTGGCCTGCTGGTGCCAGCCCGGATAATAGTTGTACTTGGCAATCTTGGAGAAACCCAGGCGTTCGTCGATGGCCGGCATGGAGAATTCGGTGGCGTCGATGGCCTTTTTCTCCAGGGCCGGAAAGATCTCCCCGCCCGGAATTAGGCTGACCGAGGCGCCCAGCTTGGCCAGGGCATCGCCGCCGAAGCCGAAGAAGCGGATCCGAAGTCCCTTGTACTCCTCGATGCTTTTCACCGGCTCCTTGTACCAGCCCGAGGTTTCCGGGGCGATAATCCCCAGCACGAGCACTTTGACGTTGTAGCCATGGGTATCGTACATCTCCTGGTAGAGTTTCATGCCGTTGCCGTAGTACAGCCAGGCCAGGTATTCACCGGCTTCCGGTCCGAAGGGTACGGCCGTGAAAAACGGGGAGGCCGGAATCTTGCCGGCCCAGTAGCCGGCCGTGGAGTAACCGGCGTTGATCTTGCCCGTGGAGACGGAGTCCAGAATTTCGAACGGCGCCACGAGCTTGCCCGGTTCGTAGACTTTCATTTTCAACGAGCCGTTGCTGGCGGTTTCAAGGCGATCAGCCATCCAGGTAATGGTGGTGCCCAGGCCGGGCAGCACGGTCGCAAAGCATACGGGCACCTTGAGCAGTATCTTCTTTTCCGCGGCGAGCGCCGTGTTGGCGGTCAGGACGAATACGGCGACAATCAATAGAATCGCTAATTTAAAACCAGTTTGCTTTTTCATCGAAAACCCTCCTCCAAAGTGAGTTAATAGGTTAGAACCGTCCCGCCGTCAAACAGGAGGTCCCCACCAACCAAATATCGGGAATAACGGGAAAACCCGAAGACAAACAAATTGGCCACGTCCACCGGCGCCATCATCTCCTTGACCTGGGAGCGGCCCATCATGATGTCGGTCACAACGACTTCCTCGGAAATGCCGCGCTGCGCCGCCTGGGCTGGGATCTGCTTCAGCGCCAAGGGCGTCTTGACAAACCCGGTGGATACGGTGAAGGACCGGACGCGGCCGGTCCCCTCGGCGGAAATGGATTGGCTCAGCGCCTTGAGCCCGAATTTAACGATGTTGTAGACGGGTTTGTTGCGGGTGCACACGTGGGCATGAATCGAGGCCATGTTGCCGATCACACCTCTACCGTCCGGGGTCTGGCGCATATGGGGGATCACCAGCTGCGCCAGCCGAAAGGGTGCGCGCAGCATGAGGTTTTGCATGCGATCGTAAATCGCCATGGGAAAATGCTCCAGGGAGTCGATATGCTGGATGCCGGCGATGTTGGCCAGATAACCGATGGCGCCCATCTTGGCGGCTTCATCCACGGCCCGGGTCAATTCGTCTTCCGCGGTGATATCGCAGTGGATGAAGATCATCTGGCCGCCGAAATCCCTTGCCATCTGCTGGGTCCGACGGCCGCCGGCGTCGTCGATATCCAGGCCGACGGTCATCAGGTTGTTGACCGCGGCACCAATGGCGGTGGCACGGCCGATACCGGAACTACAACCCGTGACCAGGCAGACATGATCGGCGGTAAAGCCTGGATCTTGAAGTACAAGCAGGCTTTCATGATCGATGTCGGGTTCGCGGATGTCCATGAGCGTTTCTTGATTCGGGTTTGAAAAGAGGCGCTTAGGAAGCGCTTTTTTCGCTGAATTTGCGTCTGACGATCGATTCCCTGTGGTGCTTTGGGAAGTGGCAGTCTCATATACGTTGCAAAACCGAGACCAGCCCGAAGCGCGGGCACCCGGTGTTGCGCACCATCGTGATCGTATCCCTCCACACGGTAGCCGGCGGCATTTACCTTAGCGGGGCCAAGTAAAAAGAACTCGACGTCGCGCGAATTATTCGCTAAATAAATGTATCAATACAGATACATGTCGTTTTTTTGATTCAACGGCTTGCTGTTTGATCAAGGCTAAACAGGTCGATTGGTAGGACCAATTTCTAAATCAAAAAGCGGTGGGCTGTCAAGATTAAATTATGAATAAAGATCATAGATTATAACGCATTGAATATAAACATAATATATTGTTTGCTTGGCTGGGGGCGAAAAATCGCAGCAAAATTTATTCTTTTCTATTTGGTCCTACCAAAAGATGCGCCCCGCATCCCCAGGCCGTTCGACCCGGCGGTCGGGGCGATCCGGCCGGCCCGACCGATGAAAAGGAGGATATCATATGTCACCGCCTGAATCGGCCCAACGCCTGCGTGAACTGGAATCCCAGCTGGAAATGTTCCGTCTGATTTTCGACAGTATTCACAACGGATGCCTGGTCACCGACGCCGAGGGCTACGTCACCCATTTCAACAAGCCCTACGGCCATTTCCTGGGCATGGTCCCCGATCGCCAGATCGGAAGACACTGCACCGAGGTGCTCGACAATACCCGCATGCACATCGTGGCCGCCACGGGGATTCCGGAAATCAATCAACCCCACATGGTCAATGGTCAGAACATGGTGGTCCAGCGGATTCCGATCAAGAGGGAGGGCAAGGTGATTGCCGTATTCGGGCAGGTAATGTTCAAGGATGTCCGCGATGTGCGGCGCTTGGCCGACAAACTCTCCCTGCTGGAATCCAAGGTCAAGCTCTACGAGGAAGAACTCATCAACCTGCGCTCGACCCGCTACACCATGAACAGCATCATCGGCCGCAGCCACAGCATCACGACCCTGAAAAAGGAGGCCCTCAAGGCTACCGGCAACGCGTTTCCGGTGCTGATCACCGGCGAAAGCGGTACGGGCAAGGAGCTTTTCGCCCAGGCCGTCCACCATGGCAGTTCGCGCAAACTCAAGCCGTTTGTGCGCATCAATTGTGCGGCGATCCCCAAAGACCTCTTGGAATCGGAGCTTTTCGGCTATGAGCGGGGCGCTTTTACCGGTGCGCGCAAGAGGGGCAAGGCCGGCAAGTTCGAGCTGGCCCATCGGGGTACCGTATTTCTGGACGAGATCGGCGATCTGCCGCTGGAAATGCAGCCCAAACTCCTGCGGGTGCTCGAGGAGAAAGAGTTCGAGCGCGTGGGCGGCAACACGCCCCTGCGCTCGGACTTCCGCCTGATTGCCGCCACCAACCAGAACCTGGAAGATCTCATGACTGCGGGCCGGTTCCGTAAAGATCTCTACTATCGGCTCAACGTGATCGCCCTGCATATCCCCCCGCTGCGCGAGCGGCCGGAGGACATCCTGCCGATTGCTGATCACCTGTTGCAGAGAATGGGCGAAGAGATCCTGCGCAGCGAAATTGTGATCTCCGAGCGGGCGGCGATCGCGCTGCGGCGGCATGACTGGCCGGGTAACGTGCGCGAGCTCTCCAACGTCCTGGAGCGGGCCATCGCCTCCACGGGCGGGGCTTCGCTCCACCTCAACGACCTGCCCTTTTACCTGCACGATCTGGAGCGCTCCGGGGTCCGGGGCAATCCCTCCTCGATTCGTGAGATCCAGGCCGTGGCGGAGCGGGAGGCCATCCAGTTCGCCCTGAAGGAAACCGGCAACAACAAGGCCCGGGCCGCGCGCCGTCTGGGCATCCACCGCACCCTGCTCTACAAGAAAATGAAAAAGCACGGTCTGCCCCTGTAAGCCGCGTCCGACGGTGGGGGTCTCCAAGACCTATCCCTGGGGATCGGTCAGTTCGCTGAATTTGTCGCGCATCTCGCGCTTCAGGGTTTTCCCGGCCACGTTGCGGGGGAAGGCGTCCATGATGAAAACGGCGGAAACCCGCTGAAATTTTGCGCCCACATTCGCGTTGATCCAATTCTTGAGGGTTTCGGCGTCCACCGCGTCAGGGCTGGTCAGCGTCACGGCCGCCACCGGGGTCTCGCCCCATTTGGCGTGCGGAATGCCGAAAACGGCCGCTTCGCTGACCGCCGGGTGCTGAACCACGATTTCTTCGATGTCCTTGGGGTAGACGTTCACCCCCCCGGAAATGATCATGTCCTTGACCCGGTCCACGAGGTAGAGAAATCCGTCGTCGTCGACGTAGCCCAGGTCACCGGAATGCAGCCAGCCATCCACGATCGTTTGGGCGGTCAAGTCCGGGCGCTTGTAATAACCGGGCATCAGGATGGGACTTCGTCCGCAGATTTCGCCCACCTCGCCGGCCGGCACATCCCGACCATCGATATCCAGAATGCGCATATCCGAAAAGGGCAGCGGCACCCCCACGGATTGGGGTTTGGCGGCATAGTCCTCTTTGTCGAGAACGGTGATAAAGCCCTCGGTCAGTCCGTAGAGTTCGTAGAAACGGCCAGGCAGCAGGGCGTTGAGCTGTTCTTTGTGCTCCATGTGAAGGGGGGCGCCTAAGGTCAGCAGCATTTCCAGCGAAGCCAGCCGTTCGGGTCGAAAGTTCGGGGAGTTGAGCAAGGCCACGATCTGGGCGGGGACCAGCATGATGTGGGTGACCTTTTCCCGTTCGATGGTGGCGATATAGCTTTCCACCTCGAACTGGGGCAGGAGAATATAGGTGGCCCCCAGAAAAAACGTGGGCATCAGATCCACGAAAGCGCCGTTGAAAACGATGGCCCCGGCATGCATGGTGACACTTTCGGGTGTCATGCGGAAAGCCGACGCGAAAGAGGTCCCGTACCAGGCCCGGATGTTATGGGTGTGGACGATGCCCTTGGGCAGTCCGGTGGTGCCGCTGCTGTACATGATGTTGAACGGATCGTCGGGGGCGATCGCAATACCGGTGGGCTCATGGTCGGCGGCCTGGTTTTTTAGCGCGTGGTAATCCTGAAAACCGGGGACGTCGCCACCGTCGATCAAAAGGAAGCGATCGGCGCCGATAGCCGGCAAATCGTCACGGATGGCGGCGAGCGTATCGGTGAAATCGCGGTTGGTGATGACGAGGACCGTGTCCGAGTCGTTGAGGAGGGTTTTGAGAGCCGCCCCCCTCAGCAGGTTGCTGGTGGGCACCACCACGGCCCCGATTTTGCCCACGGCCCAGTAGGTTTCCAAGAGCTCCGCGCAATTGGGCAGAATCGTGGCGATCTTGTCGCCTTTTTGGATCCCCAGGGCCAGCAAGGCGTTGGCCAGGCGATTGATTTCGCGGTTAAAGGCCTTGTAGGTCAGTCGCTGCTCCTGAAAGATGAGCGCCAGCTGATCGGGCCGGTAAAGGGCGTGCCGCCGGAACAGATCGCCGATGTTCATGGTGACCTCCTTGGATTAAGGATCGGCTGATAGTATCATTATTGGTACATGTATCATGTTTAATACGGATTTCATGGGCTTTTTAAGGCCTCGCGGGCCTCATCATGGCTTTCATAGATGTGCGGGGCCACATCTCTCTGGGCCAGGGCGTTGCCAAGCTTCATGCGCAGAAAGGTACTGGTGGTGTAGCGGGTCACCTCCAAATAAAACCGGTCCACCAGTCTTTTGACCATATCCGTATAGATATCGACAAGATCAGGATCAATCACGAAATTGTCGTAGTTGATAATGGCATTTATCTTTTTCCCCAGCGGTTCTAGCACGCGGCTGACCGTGGATTCGATGAGGTCAATATCCTGGGGATGTTTAATGCTGTGCCCTTCCAGGTTGACGAAGAACAGATCTTCCTGCAGGTCGTAGATGAAGCGATCCTCCAGGCGCAGGGACATGATGTCCTCCCGGACCCCCATGGGCTCAGGCGCGAAGATGCGGGCATCCATGGT
>JASJED010000152.1 GCA_030065585.1 Desulfobacterales bacterium
AGCGGTTTCGAACGCTTCGGCTGCGATGATCACATCGGCCGCGAACTGGCAGACACCCTGGGGTTGGCGGATAGTTCCCTCGAAAGGATAGGGCGCTGGATGGGCTATCCTTACGAGGGAGGCTTTGCCGATCGGGAGGCCCAGTATCTCGATCTCGAATGCCGGGTGATGTCCCGGTTTTTGTCCGAACTGGAGCACCGGCCGGAACACAGGACGCCTTCCCTGGTGATCGACACGACCGGCAGCGTGATCTACCTGGGGGAGGATCTGCTGCGCCGGCTCAAGCGCGCCACGGTCGTGGTCTACCTGGCTGCGCCGCCCGAGAAGCGCCAGGCCCTTCTGGCGGCCTACCGGGCCTTTCCGCGGCCGGTGGTGTGGCAGGGGCATTTCCGGCAGAAATCCGGAGAAGATCCGGCTGCGGCCCTAAACCGCAGCTATATGGATCTGCTGGCCGATCGCGACCGTCGCTACCGCGCCTGCGCCCATGTGGAAATTGAAACGCCTTCCCTGACCGCCGCGCCCGCGTCCCCGGAAAGCCTGCTGGGACCGGTGCGGGCCTACCTGAAAGCCAATGACCGTGCCGTCGCGCCTTGAAGGACCCGGCCTGATCATTGCCGGTCTGACCGGCGGGATCGCCAGCGGCAAGTCGACGGTCGCGGCCATGCTGGCGCAAACCGGGGCCCGGATCATCGATGCCGACCGCATCGCCCGTGATGTCGTCGCACCCGGCCGTGAGGCTTTCCAAGCGGTGTGCGTCCACTTTGGTGAGGCGGTTCTCCAGCCCGACGGCCAGCTCGATCGCGCCCGACTGGGGGCCATGGTCTTCAACGATCCCCGCGCCCGCCAAGATCTCGAGCGTATCGTTCATCCCTTCGTATTTCAGCAGATATCGGCCGACCTGAAACAACTGGCCGCAGCCCAGCCCGGTGCGGTGGTCATCCTGGACATCCCGTTGCTGATTGAATCCGGCTGGCACACCGCCCTACCGTTTATCGTGCTGGTCCATGTCCCCGAAGCGCTGCAGCTGTCGCGCCTGATCAGGCGCGACGGACTGTCGGCGGCAGACGCCCGGTCCCGCATCCGCGCCCAGATGCCGATCGAAGCCAAACGCGTCTATGCCGATGCAATCATCGACAATTCCGGACCGCGCGATGCCACCCGGCAGCAGGTCAGGGCGCTGTACCGGCAGCTGCGGGCGATCGATCCGGTTTCCCCATCGGAACCGGACCGATGAATACGCTGTGGGCGGCATTCGTTTCCGGGGCGGTTCTGGGGCTGAGCGCCGGATGGTCGCCGGGCCCCCTGCTGACCCTGGTCATCACCGAGACCCTCCGCGTCGGCATTGCGGCCGGCATGCGCATGGCCGTGGCACCGCTGATTACGGACGCCCCGATTGTCCTGGCAGCCCTGATCATGATGCCGCACCTCAATGCCTACATGACGTTGATGGGGGTCATCGCCCTGGTGGGCGCTGTCTTCATCGGCTGGATGGCCGTCGAGAGTATGGCCTTCAAGGGGGCCCTGCCCGACACGCTCCCCGTGCCGCCGTCTTCGATCTGGCGCGGTGTTCTGGCCAACGCGCTCAATCCCAGTCCTTATCTTTTCTGGTTCACGGTGGGCGGTGCGCTGGTCTTGCGCACCGCTGACCAGAACCAGGCCGCGGCGGCGGTTTTTATCGGGGTCTTCTATGCCTGTCTGGTGGGCTCGAAAATTATGCTGGCGCTTGTTGTCGGACGATACCGCCGGTTTCTGCAAAGCGGCATCTATGTGGGGGTCCTGCGACTGCTGGGGGGCGTTTTGCTGGTGTTTGCCGGTAAATTCCTGTGGGATGCCGCCGGGTTTTTCGGCTGGGTTGCGCGCTGATAACGGGTTGGGGCGGCCTTTCCACAGCCTTCTATAGCGGTTTGCGGGTCTGGATTTCCTTGATATAGGCCTTTTCGAAGCCGTTCAGCGGCCGCTGTTCGATCAGGTGAATGGAGTTCGGCGTGTGGTCCTGTTCGATGAAATCATAGACCATGTTTTCCTTGAGGTAGTAGAGCCGGATGCCGTCGCGGGCGGCCACGTTGTACTCGTTGATGAACTCCGGGATACCGTGTTCCTTTACGAACTTGTCCAGCGGATCGCGGTAGCGGCAGTTGACCATCAGGCGTTCATAACCCAGGTTTTTCCCGACCGGGTCCACCGGCAGGTGAAATCCGCGGGAGTATATGCGGGTGTTTTTGTAGTCGTAGTACTCCTTGGGGTTGCAGGCGACCAGGACGGCGGCCAGCAGGGCCAGGCTGATGACGCAGGCGGTTATCTTCAAGGTGTCACCTCATCAATTTAACAGCCGATCGACCAGGATGAACGCGTAAAACGTCGATCGGCTTTGTTTGGCCACCTGCCGCTCAAGCGCCCCGATCGGATCGATCCGGAGGGCGGTAGCCGACGCGGTGGTCG
Organism: Desulfobacterales bacterium; assembly: GCA_030065585.1. GTDB lineage: Bacteria > Desulfobacterota > Desulfobacteria > Desulfobacterales > UBA5852 > JABZFP01. The sequence goes on from JASJED010000152.1 coordinate 2,440, forward strand.
GCCTCGCGGCGCAGCCGGTTCAATAGGTCCCCGACCTCCCGGCACGTGGCTTCCAGTTGCGGGCCGCGGATGTCGGCGCCGATGGTCAGGGGTCGTCCGTAGATCACGACCACCCGGCTGAAAGGCAGCGGTATCAGGGTGTGGTCCCATGTCCGCTTCAGGGTAACGGCCGGTGACGCCGACATCACCAGCGGAATAAAGGGCACACCGGCATTGCGGGCCAGTTGCAGCATGCCGGGCCGGGCCACGAACCGCGGGCCGCGGGGTCCATCCAGGACTGTGGCGGCCTTGCGGGGGCCAGGTCGGCGCAGGAAGCGGATCATCGTCCGCAGGGCATTGACCCCGCCGCGACTGGAAGACCCCCTTACCGCCCGCACGCCCAGGTTCTCGGCATAACCGGCAATCAGCGCACCGTCACGCGACCGGCTGAACATGATCATCGGTCGAACCCGGCGGTAAAACCAGACCAGGAAAAGGGCCCCCCGGTGCCAGGTGCCGCCGACCAGTTTTTCGTCCCCCAGAATGAAACGTTCATGCACATCCCGGCCGACGATGGTGATCCGGCAGGTGGCAAACCAGACCCGCAGAATCAATGTCGCCCAATATACCAGAAATTGCCGACCGCGGCCATGGTCATCGAGGGGGCGCCCGTCGGCCATCAGACTTTTTCCGTTGCGGTTGTCTCGCCGGCCGGGTGAATCAGATAACAGGCCAGCAGATAGGCGTTTTTCTGATAGGCATAGCGATGGTTCATGGGCGGCTGGTTTTCCTTGGCAAAGGCGCGCAGCGCGGCGGCCGGCACGATTTCGACCGGTCGGTGGGGATAGAGCTGGATCAGCCCCTCGATTTTGAAGGTCGTACCGCCGGCGGCGAAGGTGCCGATTTTCTTGCGCTGCAGAATACCGATCCGATCCGGCCGCCAGCTCTCTAAAAGCGCCTGGATCTCGTGCCGGAACCGGCCTACTTCGCCGGGGTCCTCGTCGTCGCCGATTTCAACCATCCGCCGTCGCGCGGTCAGGTCGACGATTTCGCCGTTGCGTAAACCCAGGGCCACGCAGATGGCCCGGCGGGCCGCAATCTCGATGCCGCAGCCGATCATATCCTGATGCGAATCCCATCTGTTGGCGTCCATTCGTGGGTATCCCCGAATGCCATGGCGCGGTCACCGGGGGCACGGGGTCAAGGATTCGAGGGTGCGCGTGAAGGATTGCAAGGATATCCAATTTGATCCCTCGATCCCTTTTCGGCAATGTCATTGCTGACGTCTTTCATCTGCCAAACGGCCGCTGACCCCGGTTTCACGTCCCTCGATTGGATCAAGGGTTTCCGCGGCTCTGGCCGGCCACCAAGGCCCCGGCAACCAGGTGGGCGCTTCGCAGGGGTTCGGGCACATGCCCGTGAACGGCAAAATGGCGCACGGTTTCCAGCGCCGCTTCGCGTGTCAGCCCGACGCGCTGGATAAATAAAGCTCCGGCCGGCTCCATAGGCCCCAAACGCTCGATGATGCGCCACTTGGACAGGCCTTCCGGGACATGCTTCAGCAGGGCGTCGCGGATCGCCGTCAGATTCGGCCGGCGCCGGGATACCACCAGAACGGGTCGCGCCAGGCGGCGGTGCAGCGCAAAGACATCCACCACGTTGAAGCCGCCCAGGGCAATCCCTTGCAGCATGATCAGGCGGATGTGCTCATCGAAACGGGATTCCCGAACCATCTGCACCAGGACGTCCGCCGCATCGCGTCCGTCCTTTGCAATCCGGCCCACGAGGACCCCGTCCAGGCGAAGATCGGCATAAACCGTCCCCACCACCGGAACCGTCCCGGTATGCTGGCGTGGGAACGGACCGTCGTCAAAGGCCGCCAGATTGGAGAAACGCCGCGGGGGCATGCTTTCTTCTATGGGAAATCAGGGCGCCAAGTCAACTCGCCCCCTCGGGGGGCGAAGGTCATTGGGGCGCCTGACCCCGTGACGATAGGCGCAGAATCTCATCCGGTTTGTTCACCACCACATAAACCGCACCGTCGGGTCCGCCGACGGCCTCGCGCACACGGCCGTAGTCTTTAAGAATCACCTCTTCGTGGATCACCCGCTCGTCGGCCAGGCTGAGCAGACGCACGTCGCGGTATCTGAGGTTGGCCACCAGCAAGCCCTGGCGCCAGAAAGGAAACATGTCACCGGTGTAGAAATTCAGGCCGCAAACCGCCGTCGAGGGGCGCCAGTAATAGATCGGCTGTTCGAGTCCCTCTTTTTGCCGCCGATTGGTGATAACGGTGCCATTGTAATTGATTCCGTAGGTGATGACGGGCCAGCCGTAATTTGCGCCGGAACGGATGCGGTTCAATTCATCGCCGCCGCGCGGGCCGTGCTCCAGCGCCCAGAGCGTGCCGTTCTGCGGATGGATCGCCAGACCCTGGGGGTTGCGGTGACCGAAACTGAAAATCGAGGGCAGCGCATCCGGCCGGCCTGCAAAGGGATTGTCGGCCGGGATGCGGCCGTCGCGGTGCAGACGGTGGATCTTGCCGTTGGGCCGGCTGAGATCCTGGGCCTGCTCTTGCTGGCCGCGGTCGCCGATGGAGAAATAGAGAAACCCTTGGGCGTCGAACACGATGCGGGTGCCGTAGTGATGGCGCGAGCTGGTATAAGTGCGCCGCGCGGCCTCAAAGATCACCTCTTCGTCCGTCCAGGCGTGGTGCCGGATGCGGCCCCGGACGATGCGCGTCATGGCCGGCGAGGGGATGCTGAAACCGGCCTCGTGGCTGTAGCCCAGATAGATCCAACCGTTGTCAGCATAGGCCGGGTCCACGGCCACGTCCAGCAGGCCGCCCTGACGCGCATGCAGCACTTGGGGGATTCCGCGGATGGGGTCCGGGTGCAACCGTCCCTTGACGACGAGCCGCAGGCGGCCCGGCTTCTCGGTGACCAGGGCCGTGTCCGCATCGATGAAATCGATGGCCCAGGGGGTCCGCAGGCCGGCTTCGGCCGGAATCCAGTGGGCGATCTTGAGCCGGTAGTCGAGGGTGCGGGCCTCCTGGTGGCGGCGGACCGGCGGGGGGGCGGCCTGGCCCTGCATGGCCGTGAGGTAGGCCATCAGGGCGTCTATCTGGGCGGCCGTCAAGGTCGGGCCGAAAGCCGGCATCCCCATGTCCGTGATGCCGTCCACGATATGCGCACGAATCTGTTCCGGACGGTTTCCGAATTCCCATTGATCGTCGAACAGGGTGCTGGCGTTGCCACCGCGCGCATCCAACCCGTGGCAGGTAGCGCAGTATTGTCGGTAAATGTCGCGGCCCGTCGAATCGGCCCGCAGGTCGATCGCCCCGAGGCTTAGCGCCAGCAGCAGGACGGCGGCCATGATTTGGGGAGTGCGCATCGCAATCACTTTCTTTAGTTCTTCGCAGGTTTAAAAAAGATTTACGACAAGATCTGGGGATTTACTATGGATTTGCTCCGGGCTTGTCAATCAGGGCGGCAGGGTTGCCGTCCGGTCGGCTCCCGGCGCACCTGGTCGTGGATTGAAGACGATGTCTAGGGCTTGGGCGCTTGTGCGTCCAGGGATTCGATGTCGATCCCGAGCCAGGCCTGGGCCTCGGCCAGGGATTTGAAACTTCGGAATTCAAATGGCAGGTCCATGACCTGGGCCAGTATTTCAACCATCCGGCCGAGCCCGTAGTTGACTGTTTCGGAAAGAACGAAGGCTGTTTTGCCGCCCTCACGGCTGTGGGTGTAGGTCTTCAACTCGTCGACAATCCAGGTGAAATCTTCGCTGGGAATGGCGGACAGGTCGGCTCCGGCATCGATCCACAGGACGTTCCGCGTGACGTTCTGCGCGTAGAACCGTCTGCCCGTCTGGCGGAGTTCGTCGGCGGTCAGTGTTCCCGTTACGCGGTGCACGGTAATGTTGTGGTGGGAATATGTTTGCGATTCAATGGGTGCCATGGCAGATCCCGGCGAGATAGTGGTTGCATGCGTACGGGGCCCGGACTTCGCATCGTTGTTAGATAATGTGCGTCCTCTGGCAGCGATAAGCAAGGGGTCGGCGCCTGTACGCTCTCGGCCCTTTGGCCGCTTGGGGATCAATTCAACGCCGGTGGAGATGATCGGCAATTTCCACTGTCCACCGGCGCCGACCGGATCCGTTTCAGTTTGCCGGCTGAACGGAAGGCGCCGGCCGTCTTTGCGCCGTGAACTCGATGGGGACATGCTCCGAATAGCCCCCTTCGGTCTGCATGACGAATTTGATCTCACCGCCCAGGAATTTCCCGCGGTAGCGGTGCACCACCTCTCTGGGGTTCTGCGATTCGCCGCCGAGGAGTTCCCGGGTTCGCGTGATGAAGCGCAGCTGGTCCTTTTCGATCCGGCCCTCCAGAATGGACCGCCTTTTTCCCAAAAATGAAGCGGTCCCGTACACGTCGTCGCCTTCGCCTTGGAAATCGAATTTTTCAATAAAGTTGGCATTCGGCCAGTCATAGGTGACCTCGGCTTCCCAGGCACCGTTGATGGCGGGCCGCAGATCTTGAACGGCCACGCCCGCCGTTTCGGAGCGCGTCCCGGGCTTGGGGGCTTCAGGGGTTTTGAAGACATCATAGAGGTAAGCCACCGCAGCGATCACCACCAGCGCCAATCCGGCCATCACCCCGTACCGCAGCCGTCGGCGCTTTTCTGATCCATTTTGGTGCACGACCTCATCGGATTCGCCCAGCGCTTTGCGGATCGTCGCAAGCAAGCGGTCGGTATCCGCCTGAAAGCGGCTGTTGCTGACCTCGAGCGCATTGCGCCGGGCCAGCGCGTGCAGCGGTTCGGGCAGATCCGCTTCGCTGGGCATGCGGGCGCCGTCGAGCAGTAAAGGGATCACGCGGATGTTGCGCGCCAGCGCGGCGGCGATTTCGAGGCGCACGAAATCCTCGGGATCGTTGATCCGGGGCGTCTTGCCGGCCGCTGCCTCCAGCCAGCGCTTGCCGATCACGACCAGCAGTACCTCGCACTGATCCAGGGCCCGTTGGATGGCTTCATCGAAGGGAAGCCCCGGCTCGATGGCGTCCACATCCATGAAGACACGCTCGGTTGGAAAGTGCTGCACGAGCCGGCCGTAGAGGGCCCGGGCGTAGCCGGCTGCGTCATCACGGCGGTAGCTGATGAAGATCTGCCCGCGGCGCATGGTGATTTTCTCCTGTTTGCGCCTCTTCGTCCGCATCACCGATGCTCGGCGCGGGGCAAAGGGGATAAAACCGAATGCCGGTCAACCTGATACCCTCTCACTCAGGGGTTATCTGATGCTACCCCCCTATCCATGTGGACATATTCTCTTGCTATTCAATGGTGCCAACTTTTCCCTTTAAACCGTGTGAAGGCATAGGTTTCACGATTTTCTCGCGGTTGCGTGTGTCGTTTTCACCCCAATCGAGACGAATCACAATCCTGTGGTCTTGACCGGAGGCGAAACGCGCCAGCTGCTCATGGGCCACCTTTTCCGCGCTACTATCCTTTTAACATTCGTATCAAAATACGATTACGGTCGATGTAATGATGTTTCAGGGCCGCAGCGGCATGAATGCTAATGGATACCGTTAGCAAGACGGCGATCACCGTGTGGACTTTACTGAAGAAATTTGCCAGTAGCGGGCTTTTCCATATGATCTGGGGGAGCTCAAATATTCCGAAAACGGAAACGGGATAGCCATAGGTTTGGGACATTAGAATCCCCACCAGCGGCTGTAGGAAAAGAAGAATGTATAGAACAATATGCAGCACATGCGCAGCATAGTTTAAGACCAGGCTGTCTCCCAAATCTCGAGGTGGTGGACTGTAGAGTCGCCATAACAGACGCGCAATCATCAGCAGTAAAATAGTGAAGCCAATAGATTTGTGAATGGAAATAACAAATGATTTAAGTCCGTTAGATGGCAAATACGACAGAGAAAAACCACCGATAAGCATACCGGCCACCAGAAAAAAAATAAGCCAGTGTAGGATGCGCGCAATCAAACCATACGAATCACGTGTGTTAAAATACATCAGAAACTCCTTGGTTGTATTTTATCGACTAGGCCTCTTATCCGTTATTGCCCTGATTGCCCGATGATGAGACCGAGAATCTGAGAAAACTGGGTAACACTCCTGAGTGTAAGAATCAACTTACAGAAAGGCGTGTCCC
>JASJED010000153.1 GCA_030065585.1 Desulfobacterales bacterium
AGCGCGGCCAGCATCTCGCGCCGTCGGGCCACCCCCTCCGCGGCCAGGGCAATCACCACGTGGGGGCGATCGATGCCGGTATACCCGATGGCCTTGCGACCCAGAATCACCTCGCTTACCGAGTGACCGCGCAGCACCGTGATGGGGTAGTCGTTTTTCTGGGTGGCCTGGAGGCCGGCCGCGGCCCCGGCCAGGCACAGAAGTTCCCCGGCCGTGACGATCCGCTGACCCGCGCTGCCCAGCAGGACCACTTCCCGACGCGCTACGGTCGGGGGGCGGAGTGTGGGTTCGATCCGCAGCGGCGGTGGCACCGGTTTCAGCCGGGCGGCCTCGGCACGGTAGTGATCCCCGTATTCCCGGCGGTCATTCAGGGTCTCAAAATGGTCCAGGGAAGGCATTTGTTCCAGATCGGTCCGTATGCTCGTCGGCGAGAGCTTGTTGCGGCGCGTGTAGCGACCCGGGCAGGCCCCCCAGATATCCATCAGGGCAAAGCCCTGATACTGGATGGCCGCTGCGATCCGTGTTGCCAGATCACCGTCATAGGCCGACAGACGGGCCAGGCAGGCCGCCCCGGCAGCGCCGGCCACCTGGCAGACATCGACGGGTTTTTCGAGGCGGTTCAGAAAACCGGACCCGACCTGCGCCTCGGGCGGGGTGGTGGAGGAGCACTGCCCGCCGGTCATGCCGTAGTTGAAGTTGTTTAGGACCAGCAGGGTCAGGTCGATATTGCGCCGGCAGGTGCTGAGCAGGTGGGCGCCGCCAATGCCCAGGCCGCCGTCGCCCATGGTGACGATCACCTCGAGCTCCGGGCGGGCTATTTTGAGGCCGGTGGCATAGGTCAGGGCGCGCCCGTGCAGGCCGTGAAAAGCGTGGGTCTTGAAAAAGGTGTCGAACAGCCCCGAACAGCCGATATCCGACACGATCACCACCTGATGACCGGCCAGACCGAGCTGCTGCAGGGCCTTGTCGAGGGCGACCACCACGCGTTCGTGGGCGCACCCCGGGCAGAAGACCGGCGGGCGTTCGGTATTGAGCAGGCTATCCATGGCGGATGACCTCCTTGATCTGCGCCGGGCGGATCAGCTCCCCGTCCATCTGTCCGTAGAAGGAGATTTCCCGCGGGGCCAGCACACGCTCGATTTCATGCACGTACTGGCCCAGATTCATTTCGATCACCACGATGCGCTTGCAGGATCGGGCTTTCGCGCGCAGGAGTTTCGCGGGCACCGGCCAGAGGGTCTTGAGAACCAGCAGGGATATACGATCTTCTTCAGGCCCCAGAGCGGCAATGGCCGCCCGTGCCGCCCGCGCCGTGACGCCGTAGGTGATCAACAGGGTCTCGGCGCCGGGGGTCTCCCAGGCATCGTAGTCGGTGAAGTCTTCCAGACCAGAATTTATTTTACGGACCAGGCGATCCTGGTTGGCAGCGATGGTTGCGGCATCGGTGGTGATGTAGCCGTCCGGGCCGTGGGTGGAGGAGGTCTGCCGGACGATCTGCGGCCCGCCGATGGGCAGAAAGGGCGGCACCGGGTGCGCGCTGCTGGCGGCAAAGGGCGCGAAAGGCTTGTCCGGGTCGGCGGCCGTCCGCATCTCGATCGCCGGCAGCGTAAGCGCATCCAGATCGATGGTTTCGCGGGTCATGGCGATCTCCTTGTTCGTGGCCACGAACACCGGACAGCGGAAGCGCTCGGCCAGGTTGAAGGCCTGCATGGTCAGCCGGATGCAGTCCCCAACGTCCACCGGGGCCAGGACGATCACCGGCAGGCCGCCGCTGTTGCCCCATTGCAGAAACTGGATATCGCCGTCCGCCCCCCGGGTGGCGGAGCCGGTGGAGGGTCCCAGGCGCTGCACGTCCACGATCACGATCGGGATTTCGCTGCCCACGGCAAAGGAGATCTGCTCGCTGTAGAGGCTGATGCCCGGACCCGAGGTGGCCGTCATGGTCTTGAGACCCGCCATCGAGGCGCCCAGACAAAATCCGATCGAAGCGATTTCGTCTTCGCCCTGGAGGCAGATGCCGCCGGCGGGCGGCAACCGGCGCAGCATGGCGTTGTAGATCGTGGTGGCGGGGGTGATGGGGTAGCCCGCGAAAAACCGGCAGCCGGCCGCCACCGCACCCCAGGCGATGGCCTCGTTGCCCTCCATCAAGGTCAGCGCCATGACTCAAGCTCCTTGGTGTAGCCGGTTGAATAAACCGATTCCACGCCATTGGTGAGGGATAAAAGGGGTCACAGGCCGGCCCGGTCCTTTTCGGCGGTAATTTGGGCCAACCCCCGGAGGACATGCCGCCGCACGCGTCGGATGTGCCGCGACAGGGTGCGCCGGGCGCTTTGCAGATCCCGGTCGGCAATGCGGTCGTAAAGCTCCTGGTGGTCGCTGTCCGCCGATGCCATCGAGGTGCTGAACAGAATGCGGCCGCCGTATTTGAGATAGAGGAGATCGAAGAGGTCGGCCAGGATCCTGGTTTGAATCCGGTTGCCGGAAAGGGAGGCCAGGGTCAGGTGAAAAGCCATGTCTTTTTCAAGCCGCTCGGCCAGATAGCGTTCGCGGGAGGCCTTGTGATGTTCCGCCAGGGCCCGCTGCAGGTGCTGCAGGCCGGCATCGTCCAGGCGCTCGAGGGTCGCCCCCAGCAGAGCGCCTTCGATCAACTCGCGGGTCTGGTAGATTTCATCCACTTCCCGGGGGTCGACGGGTGCGGTGAAATATCCCCGATGGGGTTCATGCCGCACCAGTTGTTGGAATTCCAGCCATTTGAGCGCCTGGATGATCGGGGTCTGGCTCATGCCGAGGCGCTCCGCCAGGTCGCGGTAGGAGAATTTCTGACCCGGCGTCAGCTCGTTGTGGAGCATCAGGTTGCGAATACCCCGATAGGCCAAGCGGGTGTGGTCACTGCCGCGGGCAGGGGCTGCGGATTGAAGGGCGCGGTTGGGCATCGGATCCTGGCTTTGGAATGTAATCATAAATTTGATCAAATTTTTGATTATATTTTTTGAATGTTCCTGTCAAGTTGAAATTGGTGCGGCCTTGTGCCGCAGATGGTCAGGTCGAGTGGGGGAAGGATACGGGTTTCAGGTTTCGGGTTTCAGGTGTCAGGATTTGGGGGTTCAAGGTTCTATGTTTAGGGTTCCAGGTTCAGGGTTCAGAGGTTAGAAACGGAATGATCCGTTCAACCTTAAACGGGACCTCTAAACGGGGAACCTCAAAATCCCTGACACCTTCTCTCTGAAACCTTATGCCTGAAACCTGAACACTGAAACCTGTCACCTGCGGTCGCCCGGTGGGCGGCCGTTTATTCGCCCAGATGGTCGATGAGACGACCGCTGGCCAGGCGTAAGTACTGGCTCATCTGTTTGGCGATCTTGAGCGCCAGGATGAGGCCGATACCGGGCAGGTCCTTGTTGAGGGCTTCGAAGTTGGCGGCGGTCATGACCAGCAGGGTCGCTTCGGTGGAGGCCACGGCCGAGGCCGATCGGGGTTCGCCGTCGATCAGGCTCATTTCACCGATGGTCTTGCCCGGTCCCAGGGTGGTAATCCGTTTGGGGGTGCGTTGGGCGTCGAATTTGATGACATCCACGTGGCCGCGGGCGATTAGCACGAGATAAGCTTTTTTTTCGCCTTCGGCGAAAAGGACCGCTTTGCGCTTGACCTTGTAAGCATCCATATAGCGGGCCATCTTCTTGATCTGCTCGAAGCTGAAGCCCTTGCCCCAGGCCGTGGCCTCGATCAGTTCCGCTTTGTCGAAAACCGGCATTTCGACCTTGGGTTGGGTCAGAATCCCACCGGCCTCGATCAATTGCTCTGCCGTAAGCATGGCGATCATCTCCCAGCGGTTGATATTGGCAGCGCATGCCACCGATGCCATCGACTTTGCATGGTGGTGATCCTGCGCACACAGATGATAGGTCTTTTATCGGCATGCCGCCTTTATCATTGAGCGGCCCGTCTTCCTTTCCGGGTATGCAGCCGATGGACTGCCACGCTAGTCGGCATGCTTATTTATATTTTGTAAACGAGATGGCGACGATTAGCAACCGATGGTAGAAGATCCGTATCGGTACTCATTGGTAAAATAAAGTGATAACCGGCAGTTATATTTTCTTTTCGATCTCCATTGATTTGGCTGGTAACCTGCCTTACGTTATCGCAAAACATCCGAGCCCGAATGTTATTCGATCTCATATTGCTGCTTAGCCGGAATCGCTCATGTTGCGGGGGCCCCCACGAACGGTTGGAATAAATTATGGAGCGCCAACTGTCGGCGCCAGGCAGAGCGCTTGTGGCCGACCCCACTGACTGACACTAGAGCAATACCTCGACAAAACAAAAAGAACGAAGCATCCTCCATGACAAGGCGCTCCTGAGATTATTTTCAACGGGTCGGTTTTGCAGGCTGTTGAAAAACAATCGCGCTTAGCAAGACAGCGTTAAAACCTTCACAAAATGCGTCATTGATTGCCCTTAATAGCGCATTCTTGTCCGATCTGACCTCGTCTGGGCGTAGTTTTCAACCACCTGTTAGATGCAAATATGGCCGTCTGCGTATCATGGGGGGCCGCTTCGCACAGCTTTTCCGATACACCCCATCATCCGTCGCCGCGCATGCCTGGCAGGCATGGGGGCGTTTCCCTTTTGCTTGGGTCGCTTTCTGAGGTGAACGTCACACCGTCAAGGAGGTGTCCGTGGAAAATCGCAAAGTTCTTATCTTCGGGGAGCGCGACGAGCTCTATGACACGATCGTGCGGCTTGTGGGGCAAAATGGATTCAGTCCCCTGAGTGCGCCTTCAACTGGCGCGATAGCAGCACAGCTCGAAAGGCACCATCTAACCCTTGCGATTGCGGTTGCATCCCGCTCATCCATTCGTGAATGTCTTCGACCGCTTAAAGCCTTGCTTGGCAGGGCAGGGACGGTGCCAGTAATTCTGGCCACGCATCACAGCAGCGAAAAGCTGGTTATCGAAGCGCTTCGCGCCGGCGCCAGCGATTACATCTGCGCTCCGATCACCAATCGATCCTTGATGGCGGGCATTCGGCGGATTCTTCAAAACCAAGCCGGAGCCATCACCAGGGAGAAGACCTCGGCGGCCGTCGCCACGGCGCCTCAGGACCTGATGGTTGGCCAGAGTCGGTCGATGGGTGCGATCAAAGCCTATATCGCCAAGGTGGCCCAAACCGACAGCACGGTGCTGATCACCGGCGAAACCGGCACCGGCAAGGAACTCGCCACGGAACTGATTCACACACAGAGCAAGCGGCATAGAAAACCTCTGGTCCGTGTCAACTGCGCGGCGATACCGGACGGTCTTGTGGAAAGCGAACTCTTTGGCTACCGCAAGGGGGCCTTTACCGGCGCCATGACGGCTCAGAAGGGCAAATTTGCGTTAGCCCACAGCGGCACCCTTTTTCTGGACGAGATTGGCGAAATGAGCCTTTATACGCAGGCCAAGATTCTCCGCAGCATTGAGAGCCGGGAGATCTTCCCCCTGGGAGCCCACGGGGCGCTGCCTTTGGATGTGCGCGTTATCGCCGCGACCAATCGTGATCCTGAAAAGCTCATAGAACAAAGGGCTTTCCGCCGCGATCTTTTCTATCGTCTCGATTGTGTGCGCATTCATTTACCACCGTTGCGGGAGCGCAAGGAAGATATCCCCGATCTGGCGGCACGGCGAATCGATGAGTTGAACCAAATAATGCAGCGCAATGTTCATTCCGTCGCCGACGACGCCCTAGCGGCGCTGGCGCATTACCAATGGCCCGGCAATGTCCGCGAGTTGAACAACCTCTTGGAAGCGGCCTTCATCAACTGTGAAAGGAAGCATATCCGACTGGTCGACTTTCCGAAGGGGTTCATCAAAAAACTGAGCTATGGCGCCAATTCATCCACCACCGAGCGCGACCGATTGCTGGCCGTGCTGGCCGCCACCCACTGGAACAAGAGCGCGGCCGCCCGCAAGCTGAAGTGGAGTCGCATGCGGGTTTATCGTTCGCTCAGGCGCTACGACATCGTGCAACCGATCTCATCTTCCCGAATCAATTAAGATTTCCCTGAACCTCATCGGAGGAGCGCCCCGCACGCTTGGTGTGATGGTGTGTAACGCAGGTGTTACACCGTCCGTTACATCCTGCGGCAGCTCCCTCAACCAAGGCGCCGGTTTGCGGCGCTCCGCGCCCCCGTCCGCGATTCTTCACTCAAAAACCTCACCGATGGTGGCATCCGAACTCGTCTTCAGGTCATTGCGGCTGCGGCACCGTTACGATCAGGTGTTACACCCACGAGACCAAGGTTGGCCTTCCGGAGGCGGACATCGTCAATAACCATTTGCAATCCTACATAAAAAAGACAACATGCCCTTGGTGGTATTCTTTTTGCTTTACTACCATCACATCAATGCGAATCAGCGAGGGATGGATGCCACCAAACATCAAAGAGGCATGTGCCGCCGCACCGGTCGAGGGGGTCTACGTCAACTTCTTCAAGGTCGGCTACAACGCGGATGTCTTCGTTTTCGATCAGTACCAGATCTTCGGCGACGACCACGACAGCTGCGCCGACGATGTCATTGCCAGCTGTCCGCGTCTGCGTATGATTGCCAGCCCGATGGACGCCAAGCAGTTGTTGAAACAACTCGAGGCCTCGATCGAGGCCTATGAGAAGCACCATGGCCCGATTCCCCTGAGCGAGCCGTCTCCGCACAAGACAAAATAGACAACGACAAGGATCATCGATGGCGTTCATCAACCAAGAGGCCATTCAGGAACTCAACGTCGCCCTGGAAGTGTTGATGCCCGATGAATTCGGTACCGGCGTCGACGTCATTACGACGCTATCCATCGATGCCATCGTGCCGACCGGGCTCGGCGGGTTTATCGAACCCAATCCCGATGGCAGCGCTTACATTCATGGAAGGCGCATCGAGGCCCGCTATAGCGTATCCCTGCAAGGCAGCCAGAACAGACTGCCGGAGCTTCAGGCCGGGGTCAGCGCCGTCACCGAAGCCCTGCTCGGGGCCGAGCCGGAAATCATGCACGCCAATGGCATTTTGAAAATGGCCCAGGCCGGCAGCGGCTTTCAATCACTCAGCGGGAACGATCGGGAGTTCAAGCTCACCTTTGATCTGGTCTACGAATACCTGCAGGAGCCGGAAGATATCGAAGAAGTCATCGAGGAAATACCTGTCACGCTGGCCCTGGATGACGAGGCCTAGATCGCTCCAGGCTTGCCTGTAGAGGATTCAGGCCGGTCCCACCGGCCGAACGAACATATGCTTCCATAAGAATAACAGGAGGAAAAAAATGGCTGAAGACCAATTTGGGGAACAGATTATTCCCGGAACCTATGTAAGGGTGCAGGCCGAGGCCCTGATCAGTGCGGGAGGGATTTCCTCGGGCAATATCGGGATTGTCGGCACGGCGGCTGAGAATACCGGTGAGACCCATGTGCTCACGGACTTTGACACGGCACGAACCACCTTCGGGATGTACGATGCCTATGCCGGGGGCGCCGGAACGCTGAACCTGACCCGCGGCCTGGAGTTGCTGTTTCGCACCGGGGCCCGAACGGTCTACGCTTACGGCGTTGCGGCTGGCTCGGGGCAGAGTGCCTACGAGGACGGATTTGACGAACTGCTCAAAGACAAGGTCAACCTTGTCGTGGCGCCGGAACTGGACACCGGCACGGCCACGGCGGTTTTCGGCCTGGTCGACACGGCCGAAAACGAAGGTCAGGATTTGATGGCGGTGATCGGTGCCGACGAAACCGACGCTGGGGACATTGTCGGCCAGATATCCAGCAACAAACGCTTTATCATGACCACCCCCGGTCTGGTGGCCTACGATGCGGTGGCCGAAGACGATGTCAATCTGAGCGGCACTTACAGTGCGGCGGCGGTGGCCGGTCTGATCAGCTCCCTGGCCGTTCAATCCAGCCCCACCAACAAGGCCGTGCCGGGCGTCAAGGGACTCACCCAGCGCTTCAACTACGGCGAGACGGTCTCGCTGGTAAGCAGCGGGATATTGACGCTGGAAGAACGCCGCGGCATCCGCGTGGTGCGCGGCGTGACCACCCAGGCTTCTGAAAACGGGCCGTTCAGCCAGATCACCACCCGGCGCATCACCGATTACGCCAAAGCGGGCATCCGCCAGGTGTGCAACCCCTTCATTGGTCGCTTGAACAATGAGCGCGTGCGCAAGGCCATGCAGGGGGCCATCGACGGTTTCCTCACCACCATGGTGCAGGACGAGGCCCTCACGGGCTATGAGTTGGAGGTGACCGCCACGCGGCAGGACGAAATCGCCGGCCGGGCCCTGGTCAATGCGACCCTGCAGCCCACCTTCAGCATCGACTACATCCGCGTTACGCTTTCATTACAGTAGGAGGATAAGAAAATGGCGAACATGAGCGTTTTTACCGGGGCAGACGGGTCGCTGACCCTTTCAACGCCCGAAGGCAGCGAAGGCGAAAAGGCGCAGGAAGTCATCGATGCCTATGAAACCATCACCGTGGGGCGGGTCCAGAATGTGGCCGTCAACGTCTCCTCCGATGTCAAGGCCTTTCACGAGATCGGTCAGCGTTATGCCACCGAA
>JASJED010000154.1 GCA_030065585.1 Desulfobacterales bacterium
CTGGAAGCCCTCGAAATAGGGCGGGTTCTTGATATAGGTCGATTTTGCGTCCCAGGCGTAAGTCACCGACTTGACCTCGGGCAGATCGCGCCAGAACTCGTCGCCGTCGAAGATGCGACCGTACTCCAGGGCGAAAAACTCCTTTTTGACATGTTTGGCCGCCAGTTCCGCGATGTCCTCGTTGGTCGGCCAGATGTCTTCCAGGTAGACCGGACGCCCGTTGGGGTCCAGCCCCACCGGCTCGTAGGTCATGTCGATGTCGATGTGCCCGGCCAGGGCGAAGGCCACCACCAGCATGGGCGAGGCCAGAAAATTGGACTTGATGCTCTGGTGGATGCGAGCCTCGAAGTTGCGGTTGCCGGAGAGCACCGCGGCCACATTGAGATCGTTCTCCACGATGCACTGCTCGATCACCGGGTGGAGCGGGCCGCTGTTGCCGATGCAGGTGGTGCAGCCGAAGCCGGCCAGGTGGAATCCGAGGGCTTCGAGGTAGGGCATCAGCCCGGCGTCCTCCAGGTATTGGATCACGACCTTGGAACCCGGCGCCAGCGATGTCTTGACAAAGGCCGGCACTTTGAGCCCGCGCTCGACCGCCTTCTTGGCCAGCAGTCCGGCGCCCAGCAGCACGGAGGGATTGGAAGTATTGGTACACGAGGTGATCGCGGCGATCACCACGCTGCCGTTGTTCAGTTCGATCGGCGTGCCGTTGAGCTCCAGGCGGCAGGCGCCGTCCGACACCGGCCGGCAGCGCGGCAGACGCGAGGTCTTGGTGCCGGATTCGTCGTGAAACTGAGAGATACGGGCCATTTCTTCGTCGCGGTCGTAGGCGCAGCCCAGGATATCGGCGAATTTGCCCTTGAGCGCGGACAGCACGATGCGGTCCTGGGGCCGGGCCGGGCCGGACACGCAGGGCTCCACCGTGGAGAGGTCCAGTTCGAGCACGTCGGTATACTCAGGCGTCTCGTCGCCGGTGTAGAACAGCGCGTTTTCCTGGGCGTAGACGGCCACCCGGTCGGCGGCCGCGTCGCGGTCGGTCATGCGCAGGTAGTCGATGGTCTTTTCGTCCACCGGGAAGAAGCCCAGGGTGGCCCCGAATTCGGGGGTCATGTTGGCGATCGTGGCGCGATCGGGGATCGAGAGCTTCTTCATACCCGGACCGAAGAACTCCACGAACTTCTCCACCACACCATAGTTGCGCAGCATCTCGGTGACCGTCAGCACCATGTCGGTGGCCGTAACCCCGGGGCGCAGTTCGCCGGTCATGCGAAAGCCGATCACCTGGGGAATCGAGAGGTAATAGGGCTGGCCCAGCATGACCGCCTCGGCCTCGATGCCCCCCACGCCCCAGCCCATGACGCCCAGGGCGTCGATCATCGTGGTGTGGGAGTCCAGCCCCACGAGGGTGTCGGGAAAGGCCAGCGTGCGACCGTCTTCCTCGACCGTCATCACCACCTGGCCCACGTTCTCCAGGTTCACCTGGTGGCAGATCCCGGAGCGCGGCGGCACGACCTTGAAATTGTCGAAACTCTGCTGGGCCCATTTGAGAAAGGCGTAGCGCTCGCCGTTGCGCTCGTATTCCTTGCGTACGTTTTCGACTACGGCGTCGACCGTGCCGTAGGCATCCACCTGCACCGAATGGTCCACGACCAGATCGACCGGCACCAGGGGGTTGACCATGGCCGGGTCGCCGCCCAGCTTTTCGACCGCATCGCGCATGGCCGCCAGGTCCACCACGGCCGGCACGCCCGTGAAGTCCTGCATCAGCACCCGGGCGGGATGGTAGGGAATCTCCACGGGGGCCTCGTAGGTTTTCTGCCAGCCGGCGATGTTGCGCAGGTCTTCTTCCTTGACCACCCGCCCGTCCATCTTGCGCAGGAGATTTTCCACCAGGATCCGGATGGAAAACGGCAGACGTTGGATATCGGCAATCCCCTCACTTTCAAGCCGCTGGATGTCGAACATGGTATAGGTCTGGCCGCCGGCCTCAAATTCACGAATGAAGTCTTCTTTTTGCATGGCATCCCCCATAGGCTGGTAAATTGGCTGAATGATAATCTTTCATGCGCGTGACGTGCGTCTTGCGGGTCGGATCCTCGGATAGTAGTAATGTGTGGACGGTCGCCGGCTGCTTGGCGATGAACGGGGGCCGGTGCTGATGATGCCTTGCCGCCGCCCCCCCGGTGGCCCCGCTGAACAAGAAATTCGCTTCTAACAGCGTAACTGCCGGCTCATAAAAGTAAAATTGGATTTCCCTTTTTCAAGATCGGCGGCGGCTAATTTCCCGGCGGGAAATTCCATCCGTATCAAATCCATCCGAAGGCAGGCCCCGGTCACATGCAGGTCGTCACGAATTCAGCATATGCGGAGCAACTCACCTCTTCGGCCCCTTCCATCTGTCGAGCCAGATCGTAGGTGACCTTTTTTTTCTGGACCGCGCCGATCAGCCCCTGGCGCACCAGACCCGCCGCTTCGCCCCACCCCATGTGATCGAGCATCATGGCGCCGGAGAGCACCAGTGAGCCCGGATTGACCTTGTCCAGTCCGGCGTACTTGGGCGCCGTTCCGTGGGTGGCCTCGAAAACGGCGCACTGATCCCCGATGTTGGCGCCCGGCGCCATGCCCAGACCGCCGGCCATGGCGGCCAGGGCGTCGGACATATAGTCGCCGTTCAGGTTGGGCATGGCCAGCACGTCGTATTCGGCCGGCCTGAGCAGGATTTGCTGGAACATGGCGTCGGCGATGCGGTCCTTGATCACCACGCGCCCTTCGGGAGCCTGCCCGTCGTAACGCTCCCAGAGCTCCTTCTCCGATATGGTCTGCTCGCCGAATTCTTCCTGGGCGATTTCGTAGCCCCAGCGGCAAAAGGCCCCCTCGGTAAACTTCATGATATTGCCCTTGTGCACCAGGGTCACGCTGGGACGGTTCTGATCCAACGCATACTGGACGGCCATGCGCACCAGACGCTGCGTGCCGAAGCGGCTGATGGGCTTGATGCCGATGCCCGATCCCTCGCGGATCGTGAGGCCGGCCTCCTCTTCGATAAAGGCCGTCAGTTTGCGGGCCATCTCCGAGTCGGCCTCCCATTCATAGCCGATATAGACATCTTCCGTATTTTCCCGGAAGACCACCATGTCGACGTTTTCGGGCGCCACCACCGGACTGGGAATCCCGCCGATATGGCGCACGGGACGCACGCAGGCATACAGGTCCAGCACCTGGCGCAGCTGGACGTTGACGCTGCGGATACCGCCCCCCACCGGGGTGGTCAGCGGGCCCTTGATGGCCACGTGATATTCGCGAATCGCCGCCAGGGTGTCCTCGGGCAGCCAGTCGCCGGTTTCGTTGAAGGCCTTTTCACCGGCCAGCACCTCCAGCCAGGCGATGCGCCGCCGGCCGTCATAGGCCTTGGCCACGGCGGCATCCAGAACCATCTGGGTGGCGCGCCAGATGTCCGGCCCGATGCCGTCGCCTTCGATAAAGGGAATGATGGGATCGTCCGGCACCGTCAGGCGGCCGTCCGCAGTGATTGTGATCTTGGATCCTTCGCTCATAAATTCCTCCGGTTATCGCTATCAATAATTAGTTTTGCGGCCGGCTATCCCAACGGCCAGGGAAGCGCCAGCAAACCTTCGGGCCAATCCATGCCAAGCAGATGGGAGGCCAGGGCCAGAAAGCCGAATCCCGCACATCCGGCGACAAGGGCGGCCACCCATTTGGCTTTAGCGATCAGACGGTAGAATAAAAGGATGAAAAGACTCATCGTCAAGGGGTAGCCGATCAGGTAGATGAAGACATACACCCCCAGAATGATCCCCACGTAGGTGCCGAAGCGCCGCCAGACCACGGTCATCGGCATGTCCCAGTCGACACTCAAATCGGAGCCGGATGCGGCATCGTGCAGGTCGTCGGCCCGATCGACGATCCGGCGCACCTCGATCACGATGCTGATCACGGCGAAAACGAGCAGGACCAGACTGATATAAAAAGGAAAGATCTTGGCCAGAAAGGCGTAGTTGCGCGCCTCCCAGACCCCATAGGCGAACCAGACGATCAGAAACAGGGAGAACAGGTTTTTTATCGTCATCAACCGGGCCATAGGTCAGGTCTCCTCATTTCTTGGCGATGTCTTCGACCGCGCTCTGCCCGGCGGTCTTGAGTTTCTTCTGATAAACGATCGAGGCGCTGAGCGATGCCACGATGATAACCACCATGATAAGCACACCGGGCCGGGTCAGCCAGTCCAGGCCGTAGCGCTGCACCGAGATGAACAGATACTGCTCCAGGTTGCCGGCCAGCACGAAGCCGATCAAGGCGGCCGGCCGCGGCCAGCCGAACTGTTTCATCAACCAGCCCAGGATGCCCACCAGCAAGAGGGCGATCAGGTCGCCCCAGCTGTAGGTGGCCTGGTAGCAGGCAAAGGTGATGATCAGGATCATGAAGGGCGCCAGATAGCTGAAGGGCACGACCGTGAGTTTGGTGATCGGCTTGGAGAGCACCAGGGCCAGGCCGGCTCCGATGATGTTGGCCAGGGCCAGGCTCCAGATGGCCGTGTAGAGCAGATCGACATTTTCGGTCACCATCGAGGGGCCGGGCTGGATGCCCAGGATGAGCAGGCCGCCCAGAAAGACGGCCATCGAGCCGGAGCCCGGAATCCCGAACAGAAAAGTCGGAATCAGCCCGCCGCCCTCCTTGGCGTTGTTGGCACTCTCAGGCGCGATCACGCCGCGGATGTCGCCCTTGCCGAAGTTCTCGCGGTCCTTGCTGGTCTGGATGATGTGCCCGTAGGCGATCCAGTCCACCACCGATCCCCCCAGACCCGGGATGAAGCCGATGACGACCCCGATGATCGAACAGCGCAGAACGATGAATTTATGCCGGATCGTATCCTTGACCCCGTCCAGCCAGCCCTTGCCGAGTTCGGCCGTCTCCGAAATCGGGCGGCCCTTGATCAAGAGATCGATGATCTCGGGAAAGGCAAAGAGGCCCAGGCCCACGATCACCAGGGATACCCCGTCCATGAGGTAGTCGATCCCGAAGGTGTAGCGATACTCGGTCACGGCGGGGGCATCTCCGATGGCCCCCAGCATGAGGCCGATCCCGGCCCCGATGATCCCCTTGATGGGCTGGTTGCCCGAGAGCACCCCCACCATGGACATTCCCAGCACGGCCAGCATGAAGAGCTCCGGCGAGCCGAAGGCCAGCACCAGCGGGCGGGCGATGGGTATGATCAGGGTCAGGACGGTGGCGCCGATTAGCCCGCCGATCAGCGAAGCTGTGAACGCCGAGCCCAGGGCGCGGGCCGCCTCGCCCTTGCGCGCCAGGGGATAGCCGTCCATGATCGTGGCCTGGGAGGCCGAAGAACCGGGAATCCCCATCATCACCGAGGGGAAGGTGTCCGAAGTCGGGATCACGGCCACCATGCCGATCAGCAGGGCAAAGGCATTGTGGGGGTCCATGCCGTAGATCACCGGCAGCAGAATGGTCATCCCCACGATGCCGCCCAGGCCGGGCAGGATGCCGACACACAGCCCCAGCACCACACCCCCGACCAAAAGCATCAGGTGGGAAGGGTTCAGCACGACATTGAGCGATTGATAAAAGGCCTCCATGTTCTTTCCTCACCGGAAGGGGCACCGCAGCGCCCCGGGTCATCATAAGCTTGGCAACCGGGATCTGGCGCGCCGACCGGGCCATGGTCACCCGGCCGGCAGGTCTGACTATCTAAGCCTCACCAAAGTTATAATCAAATTGGCAAGATGTCCGATTCAGCCATGCGGATTTTTGGTTCTGATACGACCATGCCTGCTGAAGGGTTTGCGGTGCGGCGTATGACGGTAGGCCGCAGCCGGAAACCCGCGGAGAACCCCGAGCAGGGCCCCAAAGCCCTTTTCGGGACGGACACTATTTGACCTCGACGTCGTACTCGTCCTTGATCCATTTCAGGACCCAGGCTTTGTCTTCCTGGGAAACGCTCAGGACCTGATCGAAGGCCTTGCTGGCGTCCTCGCCGGCCAGTTGCTGGTAGCCGCCCAGACTCTTTTTGACGACATCCTGAAACTCAGGATCGGCAATCACCTTGGCTGCGGCCATGCGGTAGGTCTCGACGACCTCGGACTTGGTTTTCTTGGGAAGCCACATGGCCTTCTGCACGCCGAAACCGGCCACCATGAAAGTCTTCCAGGCATTCCAGGCAGGCCCCGAAGGTTTCTTACCGTGAATCATTTCATAGACTTCGGGGAAGCAGGGCAGATCCGGCTCGATCGGGTCGCGGACCACGTTGCCGTCGGCATCCAGGACACCCCAGGTCATCAGCGGCACGGCCAATCCCTGTTTGACCAGCGGGCGGACATTCTTGATGTAGGCCGTCGAGGTCTGGTAGTCGATGTTGACCTCCCCCTGCTCGAAGGCCACGCGACCGCCGCCGCGGCCCTTGTAGCCGAAGATGGCCTTGACGTTGAGCCCCAGCATGTCGAAGGCCAGCAGCGGAACGATGTCCAGCGAGGTGGCCCCCTGGGAGGCGTAGGCCAGTTCCTGGGTGAAGCCTTTCAGATCGGCCGCCGACTTGACCCCCAGTTTGGGGTTGATGTAGGCCACCCCGCCGGTGGGGGAAGCGAACACGATGTGGTACTGGCCGAAGTCGTATTTTACCTTGCTGTTGCCCAGGAGGTAAGGAAAGCTGGTGGAACCGGAGGAGCCGAAAACCGTGGTGCCGTCGCTGCCCCGCACCCGGGTGTGAAAATGATTCCCGCCGGTGATGCTGCCCCCGCCGGGCATGTTCTTGACCGCCACGACCGGATTGCCGGGCAGGTATTTTTGAAAGAACGGTGCATAGAGGCGCGACCAGACGTCGCTGCCACCGCCGACCTTAAAAGGAATGATCCAGGTGATCTGTTCACCCGCGAAATCGGTCTCGGCTTGAACGGCCGGCGCCACCAGCGCCAGTGAGCACACCATTACGAGTAAAACCATTAACCATCTTTTCATCGGAAACCTCCTCTCCCAGATAACCGGATAACATGTTGGTTGATCGTCAGACCGCAGGCACGTATCCCCTGACGCGCCCTCACCACCTGATTGGTTGTCGAACAACGTTCTGTGCCCAAACAGGCATTCGCAACGATATGTGGTCTGGATTTGCCATCCCCGGCGAAACCGAAGGACATTGACGGCCGGAGGAAAGCACTTGGCCTGACAAGCATTTCATAAATTATGCCAACCCCAAAAAGCAAATTGATTTTCAAAATATCGATCTATATGGCCGTCGTGTTCGAAAAAATGGGACCATTGGGCGAATGGACGTTAAAGATAATTGACATCAAGTTTCAGATATGAAACGCAATGTTACAGATCTTTTCCAACCACCAGGAGCAACAGGATGCCGCACCGCAGAAAAATCCGTATCGGCATATTCGCCTCCAGCCAGTCGCTGATCGAGCGCGTCCAGCGCCTGGCAGCCGGACAGCCGGACCAGATCATCATCGACACCCAGGGGCTGGACGATGCCATTCCCCTGGCCCGCGAGATGGTCCGCAACGGGGTCGAGATCATCATCAGCCGCCGCGGCACGGCCCACATGCTGCGTGAAAACCTGAAGATTCCGGTGCTGTCGTTTCCCCATCGCTCGCTGGATATCCTGCACAGCCTGAAACAAGCAGCGTCCCTGGGCCGCAAAATCCTACTACCCGTTTTCCGCCGGGAATTGAGCGGTCTCGAACCCCTCGAAGAGCTTCTGCGGATCGACCTCGTCCAGAACGTCTACCAGGACAAAGCCAGTCTGGAACAGGTCATTGCCGACAGTCGCAAGCAAGGTGTCCAAGTCGTGGTCGGCGGCAGCGTTACTCAGCAGATCGCCGAACGGTTGGGGCTTACCTTCGTCGAGATCCGGACCTCGGACGAAGACATCGCCGCCACCATCGAGGATGCCAAGTCCATCGCCCTGACGGCGAGGGATCAGAAGGCCACGGCCCTGCGCTATCACGCCATCATCGACGCGGCCTCGGACGGCATCATCGCGGTGGACGAAGACGGCCGTGTCACCACCATCAATGCCACGGCCGCCGCCACGCTCAAGCGTGATCCGGATGGGGTCATGGGTGGCCACATCACCGAGGTGATTCCCAACGCCCCCATAACCCCTGTGCTCAGAAACAAGCAGCCGATCAACGACCGTCTGGCCCGTATCGACCGGGAGCGCTACGTCTTCAACTATCAGCCCGTTACCCTGGAGGGGGAAGTCATCGGGGCGGTGGCCACCTTCCGCGACATCGGCAACGTCATGCGCGCCGAACACGTGGTGCGCCGGTCCCTGTCCAAAGGACTGGTGGCCAAGTACGCCCTGGACGACCTGGTGCATGCCAGCCCGGCCATGCGGGACGTGGTCAATATCGGGCGACAGTACGCCGGCACAGACTCCACCATCCTGATCATGGGGGAGACCGGCACCGGCAAGGAGATCTTCACCCACGGCATTCACAACCTCAGTCAGCGCGCGAACCAGCCCTTCGTGTCGGTCAACTGTGCGGCCCTGCCCGAGCAGCTGCTGGAAAGTGAACTTTTCGG
>JASJED010000013.1 GCA_030065585.1 Desulfobacterales bacterium
GGATGGCTGGGCATCACCAGCACCGGGTGGGCTTACCAGAAAGGCGGATGGAACACCGTCATCGGCATTTGTCTTGGTTTACTCGTTATTCCGCTGGCCACCGGCTTCAAGGAAGGCGATCGGTGATAATATCCATAATTATCCTACTAAAATACCCTCTTTATCACAGGGACGACATGGCCCAAAGAATGTTTAATATTGTTATTATACGTTAGTGAACTATTGAATTACCGCACGTACAATTTGATTGCCATCGCAAAATGCATAATTCTCTCATCGACATTGCCTTTCTGACGCGTGCGGTTACGAATGAAAACGAAAATTGCCGTAGTTCTGGATGCAACCTTACTATTAGCGCATACAGGCTCGGATAATTCGACAATGGAGGTTATCATGAAGCGCTTACTGATATTTCCCGCGGTTACGGTCCTATTTATACTGGCTTTCGTGGTTATGCCGCCGTCTGCCGAGGCCCGAAACAAAACCTGCGTCATCAAGGCCACCAAAGATGTCAATCTGCAGGCCCATTATTCCCAGGGCGGCCGGAAGGCACCTAACATTCGTCGCAAAAGTGACGTGATCTGGAGCGGCTTCCTCCCTAGAGGTGGCCTTGTGTCGGTTAGTTCTGAAAGTGGATGGGTCCATCTGGCCTATCAGGACATGACCAATGATGACCCACGCAGCGAAAATAATGACACCATTTGTCAAAACAATCGGGTGATTCTCGTCCCGCGTTAGACGGCCGTGCGTTGCGAGGGATATCAAGCGCCCCACACCGTAAGCTGTTTGTCGACTAAAATTCTGGTTCACCCGTCATACCAAACTAATCGAAAGCGCCACGCATCTCTTGCTAAAAATGCGCGCTTTTAATAAGGTTAGTGGATAATGAAAGGGGGGGACCATGAATCCACGACTGATAGTGCTGGCCGTTTTCGCCCTTATTGCCGTCGCTTACGCCTTCCCAACCGAGCTGTCTGCCGCAAGACCGGGCCATTGCCGCATCAAAGCGGTCAAAGACGTCTATCTGGAAGTTTATTATTCGCGCGGGGGTCGGAAAGCACCGAACATTCGTCGCAAAAACGAGCTCATGTGGAGCGGCATGCTCCCGCGCGGGGGGATGGTGCCGGTAACAGGATCTAACGGCTGGGTCCACCTGACCTTCCAAGACATGACCCAGGAAGATCCGCGAACTGAAAACGACGATAACGTCTGTCAAGGCGGTAGTATTATTTTAGTTCCGCGTTAGTGCGATCTGAAATTTCACAGATCGAGAACTCGGTTTCATAATACAGCCGGTATTCCGACGGCAAGCTTCCACCTTGCCTCTGATTTCATCCGCAGGGGGCGCTCCTGGTCGAACCCGCTACCCAATCACTTCCTTTTTAGGTACCGGACCGGCAAAACAGCGGGGTCTTTGCCGGTCTTGACGATACTTGCCAAACGTTCCTTCCTGATTAAAATTTCTTTTTACCAGCAGCACAACCACATCAAAATTTTGCAACCTTGAAGTAGGCGTCATCGACGATCGCCGCGGTTTGATGTTGCAACCGGCCAGGTAAAGGAACTGCATGAAGACTTCCGAACGCAAAATAAAGAAAAATATCCCTTTTGAAGCCTTGCCGACGCAATTGCGCCAGTTGGCGGATGCCCTTGACGGCCGCGCCGGAGAGCTTTCATCGGAATGGGCCGACCTGCCCAGCCCCATTGCCAAGCTGGAAGTCAAAGGCAAGGCCCAAGGCGATGAATGGGCGCTCAAAATCAAGATCAAGGCGGAACCGATCGCCAGTTTGGAAACGCTGCCGGCAGAGGTCGCCGCGGCGAGCCACCCAACCCCATCGCCGGCCGGTCAAAGCGACCTGGATTATAAACATCTCAAGAAGCAAATGAAGGTGGCTTTCAAAGAAATCGGTGCGTCCCTGGCGGCGAAGAAGCGACCCAAACAGGATGCGCTGGAGACCTTTTTGAGTGCCTCCGATTTGATGATGACCTTTACAGGAGCGGCCTACGGTGAGGACCACTACCCGGCCTACCGCAAAGCCTGCCAGGCGTTGCGGACCGCCTATGAAATCGAGAACATGGCGGCGTTGAAAGCAGCTTACGAAACCCTGGCGCAGTTGAAAAAAGAAAGTCACCAGGCCTGCAAGTAGCAGGACGGCATCTCCTATTGCGGGTTTGACAACGACCAGGCGTTTTTCTATGGTAAGGACCTGCCGGAGAGCTGCCGCTCAGAATTCACCCGCGTTTGGCGAGCCTTTTCGTTTTAGAGGATCACATCCACGACTGCCGTGCAGAAGCGCCCCTTGATGTCCGGCACTGCGCCGACTTTTTCGGCAGGCGCATCTCGGGAGTGCGTGCATCTTTTCCGAAGGGAATCCTACCCCCGCAAAGGGTTTCGCCATGACGAAAACAACGGCTCCCGGAGAGCGCCTGCCGATCCCGGCGAAGCGCAAGGCACCCGAGCGACGACCCGCAGTGAAGGGGCCTTGACAAGGCACTGATTTTTTTTCTAAACCATCTATATCGGGTTTATTACCGCAATCCAGCCATTTATTCCTGCACGATGCCCACCGGGGCATCACCGGCAACCTCCGTCACGATCTTCATGGGTCCATCACCCGGCTGCCGGGCGCTGTGCGTTGTTCACGCAAACCAGGCAACTGCAAAGGAACCCTGCCATGGCGCAACAGATTGCCGATCGCCGTGATATTGATTTCGTCCTCTACGCGCAACTGAACGTCGAAGACCTTTTCAAGACCGATCGCTATCGCCAGATCAACCGTAAAATGGCGGACATGGTGATCAACGAAGCCCGCCGGTTCAGCCTGAAAGAGATTCTGCCCACCTATGCCGCCGGGGATCACGAAGGCGTGCGTTTTGACGCGGGCCAGGTGCGGGTTCCGGCCTGCTTCCACCAGCCTTACCAACATTACCGGGATGGGGAGTGGCTGGCCATGGCCGAAGACCCCGAATTCGGTGGCCAGGGACTGCCCCAGATCATCGCCCAGGCGGCGCGCGAATACCTCCACGGTGCTAATTTCAGCTTTGCGGCCTTCGGGATCCTGGGGCATGGCACCGGGAAGATGATCGAGGTTTTCGGCAATGCGCGGCAAAAAGCGCTGTTTCTCGAAAAGCTTTACAGCGGGGAGTGGTCCGGCAGCATGCTCCTGACGGAGCCGGCGGCCGGTTCGGATGTCGGCGCCCTGTCCACCACGGCCAAGAAAAACGCGGATGGCACCTATCATCTGAGCGGCAACAAGATCTTCATCACCTGCGGGGACCACGATCTTACGGCCAACATCATTCATCCCGTGCTGGCACGCATCGAAGGCGCACCGACCGGCACCCGGGGCATCTCCATCTTTCTGGTACCCAAGATCTGGGTCAACGACGACGGCACCCTGGGGGCGCCCAACAACATCGTCTGCACCGGCATCGAGGCCAAAATGGGCCTCCACGGCAGCCCGACCTGCAGCCTGACCTTGGGGGCCGACGGCCCCTGCCGTGGACTTTTGCTGGGGCAAGCCAACCAGGGCATGCGGATCATGTTCCACATGATGAACGAAGCCCGGCTGGGGGTGGGGCAGCAGGGGTTCCTGCACGGCTCGGCAGCCTATCTGTATGCCGCCGAATATGCCAAAACACGCATCCAGGGCCGGGATCTAACCGCGGACCGATCGGCGGAAGGTCGCGTGCCCATTATTCGCCACCCGGACGTCCGGCGGATGCTCATGCGCATGAAGGCCCTCGTGGACGGCATGCGCAGTTTCACCTTTTACGTCGCTTATCTCTTCGATCTGGAAGCCACCGCCACCGACCCGGATGAACGGGCCCGCTACAGCGGCTTGATCGAATTCTTCACCCCGGTGGTCAAGGCCTACTGTTCCGAAAGGGGCATGGAGGTCTGCGAGCTGGCCATGAATGTCTACGGTGGCTATGGGTACACCCGCGAATATGCCATCGAGCAGCTCATGCGTGACTGCAAGATTACCACGATCTACGAAGGCACCAACGGCATCCAGGCCATGGACCTGCTGGGACGCAAGCTGGGGCTGCGTAAAGGGGAAATTTTCATGCACTTTCTGCAGCAAGTGCGCGCCACCATCCAGGCGGCCGAAAAGATCACCGACCTGCGCGCCCTGTGCGAACAGCTCGAAGCCGCCCTCAACCGCTATGGCGAGGTTGCCGTCTTCCTGACCAAAAAAGCCTTGGGAGCGGATATCAAGCTGGCCTACGCCCAGGCGCATCCCTTTCTGGATGTCACCGGCGATATCATCATGGCCTGGATGCTGCTCTGGCGGGCCGCAAGGGCCTACCCCGGTCGACAGGTCCTGATCGCCAAAGCGCCTGACCCGGTCGCGCACATCGCCACCAACCGGGAAGCCGCTTTTCTGGACGGCCAGCTCAAGACCGCCGCCTATTTCATCACCACGGCCCTACCCGTCACCATCGGTAAGATCAAGAGCATCATGCAGGGTGACAACACCGCCACTCTCAATACGGCCGAAAAGGCCTTCGGTGGTTAGACGCCCCGCTTTCGATTGCCAAACCCGCGCGACTGGGCTATACGACGGGATGTTGCCAGCTACCCGCTAACCGGCTGCCGCTGCCGCACCTTTCCGTAAAACGAATCTATGGATCTTCCGAATATCTGGGCTGAGATCGACCTGGACGCCATCGCGCACAACGTCCGGGAACTGCGCCGGATCACCCGGCCGGCGGCAGACCTGATCGCCGTGGTCAAGGCCGACGGCTACGGTCACGGCGCCGAAGCGGTGGCCCGCACAGCCCTGGCCAACGGGGCCCGTATGTTGGCCGTGGCCCGCATCAACGAGGGGGTCCAACTGCGTGCGGCCGGTCAATATGCACCCATCCTGGTCATGGGGCCGACCTTTGCCCCATTTGCCGATCAGATCATCGACCACGGCTTGGTCCAGGGGGTGACCGGCCTGGATGAAGCCCGGCCGCTGGCAACCCGGGCGGTGCAGCGCAACACCACCATTGCCGTGCACCTCAAAGTCGATTCGGGCATGGGTCGTTTGGGGCTCCTGCCGGATTGCGCGGCGCCCGGACGCGATCCCGCCCTGCCGGCGGTGGCTGAGGTTCAGGACCTGGCCCGGTTGGACGGCCTTCGCCTTGCGGGCATTTTCACCCACTTCGCGGCCGCCGACGAAACCGATAAATCGTTTGCCGCCCTGCAATTCGATACCTTCCAGGCCTTGCTTGACCGCTTGGCGCGTGCCGGCATCGATGTGGGCCTGCGCCACGCGGCCAACAGCGCCGGGGTCATCGATCTGCCCCAAACCCACCTGGACGCCGTGCGCCCCGGCATCGCCCTTTACGGCCTTTACCCGTCACGCGCGGTGGCGCGCCACACGATCGACCTGCGCCCGGCCCTAGCCCTCAAATCGAAAATTCTGCAGGTCAAGGACGTCCCGGCCGGCTTTCCGGTGAGCTACGGCATGACCTGGAAGGCCCCGCGGGCAACGCGTATCGCCACCGTCGCGGCCGGCTACGCCGACGGCATCCAGCGCCGCCTGTCCAACCGCGGACGGATGCTCGTGCGCGGGACCGCAGCGCCCATCGTGGGGCGGGTCTGCAT
The DNA here is from genome assembly GCA_030065585.1 of Desulfobacterales bacterium. Lineage (GTDB taxonomy): Bacteria > Desulfobacterota > Desulfobacteria > Desulfobacterales > UBA5852 > JABZFP01. The sequence continues at coordinate 5,600 of JASJED010000013.1, forward strand.
GGATCTGATCATGATCGACGTGGGAGCGATCGAGGGCGTGGCCGCGGGTGACGAGGCCGTGATCATCGGCCGCCAGGGGGATGCGGAAATCAGTGCCGATGAGGTGGCCGACCTGCTGGATACCATCAATTACGAGATCGTCTTCACCAATTTCGCCCGCGTACCGCGCCGCTACATCGGTACCGGCGCATCTTCGCCGGGCCATTGAAGAGCGTCTCCCCAACGGAAGGGCCGTGCCCGTCAGGTGCTTTCCGCCGGATAGACCATCTTGCCGCTCAGGCGCACGTCGTAGCCCTCGAGGGAGGCGGCCAGGTCCTGGAAGGCTTTGTCCGGCAGCAGGCCCAGAAACAACTGGACCCCGGGATCGAAGAAACGTTTCTTGGTAACCAAAAGATCATAGCGCTCCCAGCGCAGGGGAATGAAATCCAGCCCCAAGAGGCCGGCCACCGCCCGGATACCCGGGCCGGCATCCGCCCGCCCACCGACGATTTCCAGGCCGACGTCCAGGTGACGGGCGACCTCGTTGTGATAGCCCTTTATAGACGGGCCGTGGAGCCCGGCTTGTTCCAGCTCGCGATCGAGCAGCAGGCGTGTGCCCGTGGTGTTGGGCCGGTTGACGATGCGCACCCCCGGGCGGGCCAGATCGGCCACCGTCTGCAGTCCCCGCGGATTGCCGGCGGCAACCAGGATCCCCTGTTCCCGTCGACAGAAATTGACCACCGCGGGCGATTGCTCCAGTTCGCGGTCGGCGAAATCGAAGTTATAGTCGTCGCCGTCCTGCAGCAGGTGGCTAGTCGCCATATGGCAGCGATGGTGACGCAGGGCCCGCAGTCCGCCCAGACTGCCCAGGTTGCCGAATACGGCCATGTGCTCCGGGTAAAGGCTGTTGAAGAGGTTCAATGTCTTTTCCAGCAGGGGGTCGTTGCTGCCGGCCACGATCAGGAGCCCTTCATAGGGCGGCAGGTCCCGCCGGGGTTCGGGATAGTTGATCGTGTTGGCCTCGAGCCACTGTTCGACCAGATGCCGGGGGAAAAGCCATTTGCCGGTAATCTTGGTGGCCGGCAACCCCTTTTCGGCCACCAGCGTGTAAACCATTTTTTCGTTGACGCTGATAAACTGCGCCACCTCCCGGGTCGAGAGCAGATGTTTCATTTCTAGATGTCTTTCAGCAGTTTGTTGGCCGGTGAATCCTGAATCGTCTGCCGCAACGTATCCAGGGCCTCCGACAGGGCCACCAAATCGGGGGATTCCGGCAAGGGGATGCCGTTGACCCCGCGGGTTTCCAGGGCCTCTAAGATGTAGCTGATGGTAAAATGCTCCACGTCCCGGGCCGGCATGAACCCCTGGGCATCGTTATCGGCGGTTTGCACCTCCTTGAGGATCCCGCTGGCGGTCAATTCATCCAACACGCGATGGGTCAATGGCAGGGGCAGTTTGATCTCGTCAGCAATTTCTTCGACGGCCACCGGGGTGGCCCCCCGGCCGAAGCGGCGCACCAGAAACAGGGTCACCCGCAGGGCCACCAGCTTGCGCAGCCCCGGACTGGCATGGGAGGTGTCGGGTTCGAATTCATAGCGGCCCACATTCTGGATGGCATAGGAGATTTCAGCACCCAGCAGGACGATCAGCCAACTCAACTGCAGCCAGACCAGAAACAGGGGCAGGGCTGCAAAACTGCCGTAGATGGCATTGTAGCGCGCCGCCCCGATCTGAAACGCAAAATAAAACCCCTGCAGCACCTGATAGCCGCTGCCGGCGATCACGCCGGCCACGAGGGACGAGCGGAATTTCACCCGGGTATTGGGCATGACGAGATAGATCAGGGTAAACAGGACCCAGATCAGAAAATAGGGGATCAGGTTATACGAAAAATAGATCAGCGGGCTTAAGAATCCGAGCAGGGCGATCCTCTGGGTCACGATATTGATCTGGCTCGTGATAAAAACGGTGGCACTGCTCTGCAGAATGATCAGCACCGGACTCAGCAGCATGATCGCCAGATAGTCGCTGAGTTTGCGGGGCAGCGACCTGGCATGCTTGACCTTCCAGATCTGATTGAAGGAATACTCGATGTTGCCCATGACCTTGAACACAGCCCAAAAGAGCAGGACCAGGCCGAACCCGGCGATGACGCCCCCCCGGGCGGTGTCCAGCAGGCTTTGGGCGAAGACCACCACTTGGTTGACGATTTCTTCCTGACCTGGAAAATTGCGGTAGAGCTGCTCCTCCAGCATGTCCTGGAAGCCGAATCCCTGAGCAATGCCGAAGGCCATGGCCACCACCGGGACGATGGACAGCAGGGTGTAGAAGGTAAGCGAGGAGGCCCGCAGCGTGCAGGCATCTTCGCGAAACCCGCGCAGGGCCAGCAGCAGGATCCGCAAGCCCCTAACCCCGGCCCGCTTGAGCGGCGGCATCTCCTGCATGCGCGAACGCCACACGTCGCCCGCAACGAATTCCACCAGCCCGGTCATCTTCTCTTTGACTTCTCCGATTGATTTGTTCGACTTGGCCATGGGACCTGCTTTCGGAAAGCGTGACCGATCGTGGGTCTTATGCCGCAGCGGCGTTCCCGGATAACCAGCGCGCCTTGGCGCGCCGTGGACGGTAGTGGCAGTATAGTGATTTGCTTGCCGATTTGCAATCTATCCGGTCAAGCGGCGGTCAGCACCGGGGCGTATCCGCCATGACGGCCCGGCGGTGATCTTCCGCGGTTTGCGCAACACCTTGGTTTCAGTGTATCCACGGAGGGGCCGTCAAACCCTTGAGTGGCGACCCATTTTGCAGGAGGCCCGGTGATGCTTTCGATGACAACCAACGATCTGGCAGATCTCCGGCGCGCCAAAAATCTGCTCCAGAAACCGGGGCTGGCCGCCAGAATGACCGGCCTGTTGAGCATTCCGATCGCGAAGGGATTCGCCCTGGTCCCCGCCCGCCTGTCGCAGCTGGCGGGGCGGATAACCCACGCGGCCATCGAAAAAGCGCTGGCGGCGGCGGTCGTCACCCTGCGCTCCGAACGCCCGCGGCCTGCCGGCCATCGCCTGCACACCTTTCTGGTGACGGCCAGCGGCATCGTGGCGGGCATCTTCGGTTTACCGGCCCTGGCGCTCGAACTGCCCCTGTCCACCGCCATCATGCTGCGCGCGATTGCCGCCATCGCCCGCAGCGAAGGCCAGGACCCGAATGATCCCCGGGTCCGGCTCGAGTGTGTGCAGGTCTTTGCCCTGGGTGGCCCGGCGCCCCAGACCCCTTCGCCGGAAAGCGGGTATTTTGCGATGCGCGCGGCCCTGGCCCGGTCCGTGAGCGAGGCCGCCCGGCATCTGGCCCAACGGGGCGTGGCCGCCCAAAGCACCCCGGCCCTGCTGCGTTTTGTCACCCAGGTCGCAACCCGCTTCGGTGTGGTGGTCTCCGACAAGGCCGTCGCCCAGGCCCTGCCGCTGGTGGGCGCCGCCGGCGGGGGCCTGATCAATTATCTGTTCATGCTTCAGTTTCAGCGCAGCGCCCGCGGCCATTTCATCGTCCGGCGGCTCGAGCAGCAGTACGGCGAAGACCACGTCCGGCAGCAGTACGAACGGGTCTGAAAAATCACTTCACAGGGCAAGCGCTCCGAAACTTGGCGATGTGCGGTGTGATCGGAAGTTGAAATCAAATCCGTGCGCCTGGTTTTCAGGGCGCGGCCTGAAGGTAGGCTGCCAGGACCGCCTCGCACGCGGCGGCATCACGGTAACCGCGCGCATAGATGCGCTCCAGTTTGCGGACGTCGCCTTCGGTGCGGCTGACCGCCAGGGCCGCAGCGGGCCGGATCACGCAAACGGCCCCGGCGGCCTCGAGTTTTTCGATCTGCTGGATGCAGCGGTTGTAGCGCCGGGCCCGGTCGGCAAAGGCCCGGCACAAGCCGGGCAAGCGTGGATAACGCAGACGGATCAGGCCGGCCAGACGGCTGACAGGCTTGCGGTAGCCGACCGGCCGGGTCAGCACGAGGACATTCTTACGGTTGCCGTCGGCCATGCTTTTGCGCAAAGGCACGGCGTCGGCGATGCCGCCATCCATCAAGAGCCGGCCCCTGAAGCGCACGGGTTTTTGCAGAAAGGGCAGGCTGCAACCCGCCTGCAGCACCGTCAGCAGGGCCGCATCGTCCAACTGGTCTTTTTCGTAGTAGACCGCCTCTCCCGTTTCACAGTCGGTGGTCGTGACGATAAAACGCTGGCCGCTGGCCCGGAAGGCGGCAAAATCGAAGGGCACCAAATGGTTGGGCAGGGTGTCGAAGATAAACCCCATCCCGAAAAGCTCGCCACCGGTGAGCAGGCGGCGGTAGCTCATGAAACGCGGATCACCCACGAAGCGGGTGTTGACGATCCGGTTGCGCTCCATCTGGCGCGAGACGTAGTTGGACCCGTTGCAGGCCCCGATGGAAACACCGATGACATAGGGGAAGTAAAGCGCCCGCTCCATCAGGAAACGCAGCACCCCGGCAGTGTAGTTGCCCCGCAGACCGCCGCCTTCCAACACCAGAGCGCCGCGTGCTTCCATCATGGTGACGGTTTCCTTCCGGGGTGCGGGTCCCCGGGATGCGATATGATCACGGGTCCTCGGGATGCCGGCCGTTATCGTCAATCAGGCCGCAACTGTCAAGCGCCGCCGCATGCCAAGCGAACCGGCAAACCGCTGGCTGTCCACGAGGCCGCGGCGCCCAAATCGGCGTCTACCCCTTGACAGTCCCGGTCCTGCCCCATTATGGAGGACTGATAACGACCTCAAACCCATAACCTTCACGCGAGACGGATCATGTTGAAAGTCGGTATTGTCGGATGGCGAGGGATGGTCGGCTCGGTTCTGATGGAGCGCATGCGGGCCGAAAACGATTTTAACGCGGTGGAGCCAATTTTCTTCTCCACTTCCCAGGCGGGGCAGCCCGGCCCGGACATCGGGCGCGACACCCCGCCGGTGGCCGACGCCTACGATGAAAAGCGGCTCGGCGCCCAGGAGGTAATCATCTCCTGTCAGGGCGGCGGCTACACCGCGAAGATCTACCCACGCCTGCGGGACGGCGGCTGGCAGGGCTTCTGGATCGACGCCGCGTCCACCCTGCGCATGGACGCGGACAGTGTCATTATCCTTGATCCCGTCAACCACGCAGTCATCGACCGGGCCCTGGAAGAAGGATGCAAGGCCTTTATCGGCGGCAACTGCACCGTTTCCCTGATGCTGATGGCTTTAGGCGGGCTTTTTGAGGACAACCTGATCGAATGGATGACCTCCATGACCTACCAGGCCTCTTCCGGAGCCGGCGCCAACAACATGCGCGAGCTCGTCGCCCAGATGCAGTCGATCGGCAACGACGCCGCTGGTCTGCTGAGCGATCCGGCCACGGCCATTTTGGCACTCGACCGGCAGGTGACCGCCTCCCTGCGCGGCGGCGCGCTGCCAGTGGACCAATGGGGCGTGCCCCTGGCCGCCAGCCTGATCCCCTGGATCGACCGGCCCATGGAGAACGGCCAGACCCGTGAGGAGTGGAAGGGGTATGCCGAGACCAACAAGATTCTGGGGCGCGAAAAGAACCCCGTTGCGATCGACGGCCAGTGCGTGCGTATCGGCGCCATGCGCTGCCACAGCCAGGCTTTCACTATCAAACTGAAGCAGGATCTGCCTTTGGAGGAGATCGCGGCGCGGATCGCCGGTCACAACGACTGGGTCCGTCTGATCCCCAACACCAAGGAAATCAGCATGCAGGAACTCACGCCGGCCCGGGTGTCCGGCACGCTGGACGTTCCGGTGGGACGCCTGCGCAAGCTGAACATCGGCCCGGAATACCTCACGGCGTTTACGGTGGGGGATCAACTGCTCTGGGGCGCGGCCGAACCGCTGCGCCGGATGCTGAATATCATCCGCGACCATCGCGACCGCTGATGTCCCCCCGGGGGAGGGCGGGTTAACAAGGTGTTGAATCCTTGAACCCTCGGATCCTTGGACCCTATCCAACTAAATTGAAGCAGAACCATGGGCAATCGAAGATTGCCTTGAGAGGAAGGTGTCACCACCGTAGCGCCACGCGCAATCGTTTTTCAACAGCCTATTAAAACCGCATGGGCTTGACGATCAAAAGCTCCCGGTAGCCGAAGACGGCGCTCAGATGGTGGAAAAAAGCGTGCTGCCCTTCCTTGAACCACAACGCTAACACCAGTTCTTCCGCCGCACGGTAGACCGCCAGGCGATCGGGATTCGCGCGCTGCTCCGGGGGCAGGGAGTTCACGGCTTCGTCCACGAGCCCCAGCCACATCAGACTGACCCCCATGATATAGGCCGGCCATTGGCGCTGCAGCGCGGGTGACCAGCTTGAATCGCTGGTGGCCCCAATTTCCGGCCGCACGGGAGCGTCCGGATCATCCCTGATGACCTGGGTCACCAGCCCTTGCTCGCGCAATCCCTTCAAAATGGGACTGGCCTCCAGCGATGCGTAGAATTCTCGCGCAGTTTCCGGATCGGTGTAGAACAGAACGGTGAACCGATGCCCGGCGGCGTCGCGCAAGGCCCGACGGTGGAAACGCCAGTAAGTGAAGCGCTTGGCGAAGATTTCCAGGCTCGGTTTGACCACGGCATGGGCCAGCATGAGATCGACGGTGAACTCCGCTTTCTCCTCAGGAGGCCATGCAATGCAGAAGCGGTAGACCCACCAGGAATCGTGAGCGTCGGCCGCCGGCATCGCAAACCCCGGCGTCGGCGCCGCCGGACCGGCCCCCCGGGTTCCGGTGCAGCCCGTCAGGGTCAACACCGCCAGGGCCAAAGCGCCTGCCAGCCGAATCCATCCCCAGAACCTTTTCCGCCGCATAATCATCTCCTCACAATAATATCGATTAAAGCGCTCAAAGCTTATAATACCTCACCCTCGGGAATCCGTCTTCTGGGTTCCGCTCTTCGGTGGGATCTCATCTCTGCCTTGGCCAAAGGTCGGTGTTCAACAAACCAAATCCGATTGGCTCCCGCAGGCGTTTACCAGGGCGCTTAAAAGCAAGCATCAGGCCGTCAGACAAGGCGCGGTTCGAAGCGGGACGCGCAGCAACCATTCGGGTTGTGAGCACGCCCGCAAGGGCCGCAACGCCGTATGGCGGTCTTAGGCGCCGCTTTTCAGCGCCCTGGAGGCTACGTCGAGGACCGGCAGGGAGCGAGAACGCCGCCTGGGGCCGGAAGATGCCCCTTCCTAACGGTCACGTCTTGGAGTCCTTGGTATAATAGACCCCCGGAATCCAACTCTTCTTGATCCGGGCGGTCTTCACATACTGGGCGCTTTGCTCGTCGATAAATTTGAAGCTCTTGAGACCCACGCGGATGACGTCTTCATTCATCAGGCGGGATTGCTCCACACGGTCGATGTTGACATAGGTGCCGTTGGTGCTGCCCAGGTCGCGGATGTGGTATTCGGGCGGCCGGGTCTCTTCGGCGGGGGGGACGGTTTCGATCACGCAGTGGACATTGCTGACCGAAGGGTCGTCGATGTAGACGTCGCACTCCGGTGAGCGGCCGATGCGGATCTCGGGTTTGTCGATTTCGAACTGAGCGGTGGTGACACCGTCCAGCAGTTGAACGATACGGGCCATGGACACATTCCTTTGTTGGCGGCAGGCAACGATCGCTTGGGACCTGATCAAGCGCTAGTGCCTCTGATATGAAAACGGTAGGCGATTATCCCGATTCCGTCAACCACCATGTGGCCCGTGCGATTGCATTTGAGGGTGTCCTCCCGACCATCCGCACCGCCCCGGCAGGCAAGGTTGCCGCCCGCGCACCTGAGGTACGCGACAGCCACCTGCGGTGGGCGCGGGGATGGATCACGTTTGTCGGGAAGGCTCTGATGGGCAAGGTGCCGATTTGGCGTTGCGCTCCAATAGAGTCCCGGATAGAATGCCCTCCTTTTCAGCCGTCCCGGGTAAATATCTGCCGGACACGGAGGGCCTGCCATGAAAGCCATGCTGCTCAAGCGTATCTGCGACATGCACACCGAAGCCGCGCCGCTGGTCCTGGAAGAAGTGCCCGCGGCCCGGCCGGAACCGGGGCAGATCCTGATCCGGGTGTCGGCCTGCGGCGTGTGTCACACCGAACTGGACATCATCGAGGGCCGCACGCCTCCGCCGGCGCTGCCGGTCATTCCCGGTCACCAGGTGGTCGGCCGGGTGGAGGAAACCGGTCCTGGCGTGGTGAACCTGAAACCCGGGGAGCGTGTCGGGGTGGCCTGGATCTTTGCAGCCTGCGGCACCTGCGAACACTGCCACGAGGACCGGGAGAATCTGTGCCCAGCCTTCAGGGCCACCGGCCGGGACGCCAACGGCGGCTACGCCGAGTACATGACCGTGCCGGCCGCCTCGGCCTGCCGCCTGCCGGCGGTTTTCACCGATACCGAGGCCGCCCCCCTGCTGTGCGCCGGCGCCATCGGCTACCGCTCCCTGAACCTCACTGGCCTGAATGACGGTCGGCGTCTGGGGCTCGTGGGCTTTGGCGCCTCGGCCCATCTGGTGCTCAAAATGGTACGGCACCGCTTCCCCAACAGCGAGGTTTTCGTCTGGGCCCGCAGCGGCCGCGAGCGCGAATTCGCCCGCGAGATCGGGGCCGCCTGGGCCGGTGATCTGGATGCGATCCCGCCGGCGCCCCTGCATGCGGCCATCGATACCACCCCGGCTTGGCGTCCGGTGCTCGCGGCCCTGGAACATCTGGCCCCCGGCGGGCGCCTGGTGATCAACGCCATTCGCAAGGAGGCCGGCGACAGCAACCTTCTGGCAGGGATCGACTATCCCCGCCACCTCTGGATGGAAAAGGAGATCAAGAGCGTGGCCAACGTCACCCGCCGGGATGTGCGCGAGTTTATCGACCTGGCCGCCGCGGTGCCGCTCAAACCGGCCATCGAATGCTTCCCGCTGGAAGCGGCCAACCAGGCCCTGATGGAGCTTAAAAACCGCAAGATCCGCGGCGCCAAGGTGCTGCAGATCGATCCCGGGTGACATCCCGATCGGCTGCGCTATTATTACTGGGTGTTGAGGAATATTACCATGCTCACTCCAGCCACCTGTCAAATGTGCATCTACCACGCCCTGGACGGCCTGCGTGACGGGCTGCGCCACTACTCGGGGCCTTCCCGGGCGGCGCTGCTCTTCGCCATCGGACCGCAGGATCCGGTTCTGATCTACGATCCTCAGAATTTGTTGCGCGGCCACGAACCCAAGTTCAAGGAACTCTACCTCGACTCGGATGCCTGGCGGACCGCACGCCCCCGCGGGCCCAAGTCCTCCCTGATCGGCCCCTTCGATCCGGTGGCCAACCTGCAGCTCACCGGCCTGATTTCCTTTGGCGGCCGATCGGCCACGATCGATTACCAGATGTGGTTCACCGAAGAGCACCCCGACATGTGCGCCGTGGGCCCCACCGAGCGCTGGCTTGAGCATGCCGCCTGGCTCCTGTCCCAGGAATTCACCCAGGCCGACATGTGCTCCGAGGTTTCGGGGTATGTCCTGCGCGGTTATGCCACCCACGCCGTGCGCGACTTTATCCTGGACGAAATGAACCGCACCATGGGCTGGGACTCTTCGATCCGGGTCTACGATGTGCTCGATGTCGTGCTGGAGATATCCCGAACGCGGGAGGAGGGTGCCTGGCCGCGCGGCGCGCTGACCTTCATCGAGCCCGCGGCCCTGCCGGCCGTGCCTTTCATCACCCGCTTCCCGCGCAACGAACGCCCGGTGCTCAAGAACTTCAAGCACGTGCGCAAACTGCTCCAGGCCGTGGAGCACTCCGGGCGCAAGCTCGTCTCCGACGGGCAGTATCTCCTGGGCCTGGCCGGCGGCGACCTGCCGCGCTACCGCCTGACAGCCGACTTCGCGGGGCGGCACGGTTTCCTGCGCTTCGACGGACAGCCGGTGTGCAGCTTTGCCGATGGCAGTTTCCACTCGACCAACCATCGGGCCAACCTGGTTCAGGTCGAGGAAGTCCTGATCGACGCCGACATCGATCCCACCGACGGTGCCGATCTCTTCCAGATCGTGACCCGCCTGGTCCACATAGCCGAAGATCAGAAATACGGCTGTACCCTGGTCCTCGACCTGCACCCGATCCCCATCGAAATACCCGGGCAGAACATCACGCCCAGCATGGACCTGCGCCAGGAAGCGCAGCTTGAGCTCGCCGGGGCCTTGGCCAAGGTGGACGGCGCCCTGCACATCGGCACCGACCTTAACCTGCACCGCTTCGCCTGCCTTCTGGACGGCCGCACCATACCCGGCGAAGACCGCTCCCGCGGGGCACGCTTCAACTCGGCCCTGCGTTTTACGGCCGAGCGCCAGAACCTGATCGTGGTGGTGGTGTCCGCCGACCGCCCCGTATCGGTCATTCAATCCGGCGTCGAGTTGAGCGCCCAGTGCGACCTACGTCCGGCCCCCGGCGGCATCGCCCCCCCTCGCCCCCTGGCTGAATGGATCGCAAACGGCCTCTGAAGGCCATTGCGCATCACCGCCCTGCGCGGTCGACCATCACCCGCCGGCACCCTGCCCCCGGGCTGTGGCACCGGCAGGAATCCGGTTGAAATCCTGGAAGATTCGGCCTAAATAGACAAAATCCATCAGGTCGGAAACCGCCGCAGGGCGTCAACCTGAAAAAGGAAAGGAATCGCACCATCATGGGCGCAGACATCGGCGTCGTCGTGGACAGCACGGCGGACTTCCCCGCCGGGCGGATTGAAAAACTGGGACTGCACATCGTCCCGATCCATATTGCCATCGATGACCAGGACTTTCTTCACGGCGTAAACCTCACCAACGAAGAGGTCGTCGCCGCCATGCAGGAGGAGCGCGAGGTCAGGACCGCCCCGCCGATTCCCAGCGAATATGCCGATCTGTTCGAAGCCCTGCTGAAACAATACGAGCGTCTGCTGTGCCTGCACGTCTCCAGCGAGCTTTCCCACTGCTACACCGCTGCCCAGCGGGCCTTGCAGATCATGTTCGAAGACGAGGCGCGCCGCGTTCGGTGCGTGGACACGCGCACCTGCACCGCCGGCCAGGCCCTGGTCGCCCAACGGGCGGCCGAGTTGATTGGAAACGGCGCCACTTTCGAGCAACTCCCCGAGGATCTGGCCTTTTTCATCGACAACAGCCGGCTCTATTTCACGGTGGACAACCTCTACTGGCTCAAGCGGGCCGGCCGGCTCAATTTCTTCTCGTCCCTCATGGGCAGCATGCTCGACGTCAAGCCCGTGGTCGGCCTCAAGAACGGCAAATTGTCTCCCTTGAGCAAGCACCGCGGCACGGCCTCGGCCCTCGCATCGATGGCCGACCTGGTCCACGAAGACTACCGCCTCTTTCATGGCGACTGCGACATCTGGATCGCCCACGCCGATGCCGCCGATAAAGCCCAAACCCTGACCGCCCTTTTGGAAGAAAGAATCCCAGCGGCCCTGGCCCGCATCCAGCTGGCCGAGGTCGGCCCGACCATCACCGCCCACGCCGGCCCGGGCTGCATCTGCGTGAGCGTGGTGCCGAGCTGAGACCGACCTTTTCAATCGTTTCCGTTGACCGCTTCTCCTTGTTGACTTTGGGGTGCATTTTGAAGTTGAATCGACCCTTGACAAGGCCAGCCCGAACATTTCAAGAAATTTTTTCTATCCAATAAATTTTATGCAACTATTCAGGGGTATCAAAGTTATTGGGGGTATGATTTTCAGGTGTCTCTTTGTCCCCTTAGTCGATTTCCGAAAAAATAATAGAAAAAATTTCACCCTGCGGGCGCGCCCGAGATGCTCATTGGCCGCGTTATCAGGGGCTTGCGGTACAGGCGTACAGCGGCACCCCTGC
>JASJED010000155.1 GCA_030065585.1 Desulfobacterales bacterium
GCCGCCGGTTTGCCATTGACTTTCGCCGCCGGATGATCAACTAGACGACATCATGGAAAAGCTGATCATCACGGCCGCCTTGACCGGCAACGTGCCCACGCGCGAGATGACGCCCCACGTGCCCCTCTCACCCGCGGAAATCGCCGCCGATGTCCGCCGCTGCGTCGACGCCGGCGCCAGCCTCGTTCACATCCACGCCCGCGACCCGGAAGGCCGGCCCACACTCGATAAAGCCATCTTTCAGGAAACGGCGCGGCGGATCAAGACACTGGCCCCCGACGTCATCATCCAACTGTCCACCGGTGCGCGGGCCGGTCGCGATTGGGAAGCACGCGCCAACCCGGTGCGCCTGCTGCCCGAGATGGCCTCGTTTACCACCGGCTCCAACAATCTGCCCGGCATTGTCTACGAAAACGCACCCGATTTCCTGCTGTTTCTGGCCGGTGTTTTTCATGCCACCGGTGTCAAGCCCGAAATCGAGGTCTTCGAGAGCGGCATGATCAACAATGCCCTCTTTCTTCAGAAGAAAAAACTCCTCGAACCGCCCCTGCATTTTGATTTTGTTCTGGGGGCTCCCGGTGCCATGGCCGGTACGGTCAGAAACCTGGTATTTCTGGCCGACTCACTGCCGCCCGGGTCCACCTGGACCGTCGCCGGTATCGGCCGATCCGAAATTCCCCTGGCCACGGCTGCGATTGCCATGGGCGGCCATGTCCGGGTAGGTATCGAGGACAATCTGCATCTACCCAACGGAAGCCTGGCGACCAACGCGCAATTGGTCGAAACCGCGGCCACCATCGCACGCACCATGGGGCGCGAGATCGCCTCACCGGCGGAAGCCCGACGGATCCTGTCGCTGGATCCGCAGCGCTGCGACCGCATCCTGGCATCCGCGGAATGACCATTTGGGGCCCCAGGGTGGACCAAAGGCTGCCATTCGGATTGACGCCCAGTGAACAGCCGGCCGATGGTGTTTGTGGACCGCTGACCGGATAACGGTTTTACGGAAATCATCTTCAAACCGCGAGGTGAATAGACCCCATGGAAGCCTGTGATCATGTTTTTTATCGAAACCTCAGGAAAGTATATCCGGTGGCCGACCGTGCCGAGGGCGTCTATATCTGGGATACCCGCGGCAAACGCTATCTCGACGGCTCCGGCGGGGCCTGCGTGGTCAGCATCGGTCACGGCGTCCCCGCAATTCTGGAAGCCATGCAAATCCAGTTCAAACGGGTGCCGTTCGTGCACAGCAGCCATTTCACCAACCCGGCGGCCTGCGAGCTGGGCAATCTGCTCCACGCCATGGCGCCCGATGAATCCCTGAGCCGAACCTATTTCCTATCCGGCGGATCCGAAGCCGTGGAGTCGGCGGTCAAGCTTGTGCGCCAATACTGGCGAGAGGCCGGGCGGCCCGACAAATACAAAGTCATTTCGCGCTGGTCTAGCTTTCACGGCAATACCACCGGCGCCCTGGCCCTGGGAGGGCACACGGCCCGCCGCCGCCACTACCAGCCCATCTTGCAGCATACGCCGCACATCGAGCCCGCCTACTGCTACCGCTGCAGTTTCAAAGAAGTCCCCGAGACCTGCGATCTGCAATGTGCGGACGAACTCGAACGTTGCATCAAACATGAAGACCCCGAATCGGTGGCCGCTTTCATCGCCGAGCCGGTCGTGGGGGCCACGGCCGGTGCCGTCGTCCCCAAAGACGGCTATTGGCAGCGGATTCGACAAATTTGTGACACTTACGAGATCAAACTCATCGCCGACGAGGTCATGACCGGCATCGGACGATGCGGCCGCAATTTCGGCATCGAAAACTGGGGGGTCGTCCCCGACCTGATCGTCATGGCCAAGGGGCTGAGTTCCGGCTACACACCGCTGGGGGCGGTCATGGTCAAAGATGAAATCCACAGCACCATCAAAAATGGCTCGGGGGTCTTTGTCCATGGCCATACCTATGGCCAGAACCCGCTCTCGACCGCCACCGGGGCCGCCGTCCTGCGCTATATCCAGGAACACGGCCTGGTGGAACGCTCCCGCCAAATGGGCATCTACCTGATGGAAAAGCTGGCGATGCTGGCCAAGCGCGACTGCGTGGGCGAAATCCGCGGTCTGGGCCTTTTTGCCGGCATCGAACTCATTCGGGACAAAGCCAGCCGCGCCTGGTTCGACCGTGATCTCCATGTCAGCACGCGGGTGGCCAACCAGGCCTTCGAACGCGGGCTCGTCACCTATCCGGGTAGCGGCGGTGTCGACGGGATTCACGGGGATCATATTCTGCTGGCCCCGCCGTTCACCATCACCGAGCGCCAGATCGACGAGATGGTGGCCATCCTGGCAGATGCCCTTGAAGCGGTTGCAAAAACCCTTTAAAAGCCGCGGCCCGATCCCTTGGTAATTCTACCAATTAGCGTTGCCTCACCAAACCAGCCAATCTGCACCGTTACCCCGGCGTCAGGCATCGCGTCACCCCAAGGACCCCTAATCAAAACCAGCATTTCAATTCTGTAATAATTGCCGGCCAAATATTTACAAATTTGTAATTCGCTGACCATTAGCTTTCTTGGATTTATTTATCTAACATTCTGAGATTATATTTATTTTGATCATATCTCGCTAATGGCACAGCTATTGCTAAGTGGATCACGGTACGCTTATTAATCACCATTGCCCATTGAACGATGCCAACTGCCAGCACCAACGCCGCCGAAGAACTTCGCCTCAACCGGAATCGTCTGATCCGCGATTTCCCCAAGGGCAAGGTCCCGGATTTCATGCTCCAGCAGTCTCGTCTGCTGGATGAATACTTCCGCAACAGCTTTGCCACCAGCCTCATCGGCCCGCGCATGGACATCACCCGCAATCCTTACGTGATCATCGCCCAGGGCGGCTATGGGCGGGATGACCAGTGTGTCCATTCAGACGTCGATCTGCTGATCCTGTTCGAAAAACGGGTGCCGGATGAAGCCGAAGCGCTGATTCGTGAAATCGTCTATCCCCTGTGGGACCTCGGTCTTGAGGTCGGCCACGCCACCCGCTCGCTCAAGGAATGCCTGTCCCTGGCGGCCAAGGATTTTGAAATCCTGACGCCGCTTCTGGATGCCCGGTTCGTCTGCGGAATGTCCCGGCTCTACTCGATGCTGATGCAGATGATCCGGGACAAGGTCATCAAGCGGCGGGCGCGCAAGGTGATCGACTGGCTGGTGGAAACCAACCAGGCACGGCACGTGCGCTTCGGCGACTCGGCCTACCTGCTGGAGCCCAACCTCAAGGAGGGCCAGGGGGGGCTTCGCGACTATCATACCATGCTGTGGATCGCGCGCATCAAATCGAACCTCAAGCAGCCGCGGGATTTCGAATACCTGGGCTATCTCACCCACGATGAGTTCGGGCAGCTTACATTGGCCCTGCAGTTCATCTTCGATGTGCGCAACCGGCTGCACTTAGAGAGCAAACGTAAAAACGACCAGCTGCATTTCGAAAGCCAGATACGTCTGGCGCGAGCCCTGGGCTATCGGAAGCAAAATGGCCAGCAGCCGGTGGAGCAATTTCTGGGCGACCTGCACGAACAGATGGAATTCATCAAACAGCAGCACCTGATTTTTCTTTTCGAGCAGGGCTATGAAAAACGCACGCGACGCTTCAAACGGCGTTCGAAAGTGGCCAAAATCGAAGGCATCACCGTCAAGGGCGACGTGCTGACCTTCAGTGCGGCCCACCGGATCAAAACCAACCCTTATCTGCTGATTCAGATTTTCGAGGAAAGCGCCCGATTGAAACTGCCGCTGGACATGGAGGCCCGACGGATCGTGCGCGATTGCGGTGATCTGCTCGACGCGGAGATGCGCTCGCAACCCGGAGTGATCAAGTCTTTTGAAAAGATCCTGCTGGCCCCGGCTCCGACCTTCAACGTCCTGAATGCCATGCTGCACACAGGCCTGCTCGAGCGGGTCCTGCCGGCTTTTAAAATGGTGATCAACCACATTCAGTATGACGAGTATCATATCTACCCGGTGGGACGGCATCTGCTGCGCACGGTCATGCTGCTCAAACAAATCAAGGATCTCAACAACGGCAACGGTGATGCCCTGGCCGCCCGATTATGGTCGGAGATCAAATTCAAGAAGCTGCTTTTGTGGGGGGCCCTGCTGCACGATATCGGCAAGGGGCAGCCCGGGCGCAATCATTCGGCCCGGGGCGAGGTGCTCATCAGGGAAATCCTGGGGGAAAAAGGCTACAAGCCAAAGGAGATCGAAACCGTCGCCTTTCTGGTGCGCGAGCACCTGCTGCTGGCCAAGACCGCCGCCCGCCGTGACATCAACGACGAGGAAACCGCCCTTTACTGCGCCCGCCGGATCAATGACACCGAACGGCTCAAAATGCTTTACCTACTGACCGTGGCCGACGCCATGGCCACCGGCCCCAAGGCCTGGAACAGTTGGACGGCAACTCTCTTGAGAGATCTCTTTTTCAAGGTGCTCAACGTGCTTGAAAATGGCGAGCTGGCCACCCAGGAAGCCGTGGCCCTCGTGGAGCGCAAGCACGATGAACTCCTGGCGGGCGTCAAAACCAAGCGCCGCTCGGCACAGCTGGAAGGGCTTTTCAAAGTCATGTCGCCCCGCTACCTTCTCAATGTGCCGGTCGAAAATATCCAGGACCACGTCCGTCTCTACCAGGACCTCGGGGCATCCCCTTTTGTCTGGGAAATTGAACCGGGTCTGGCCGCCGATACGCGGATCGTCACGATTTGCGCTAAAGACCAACCCGGCCTTTTTTCGCGAATTGCCGGCGTTTTTACGCTAAACCGCATCAATATTCTCGATGCCCAGGTCTTTACCTGGCGCAACAACACCGCCCTGGACATCTTCAAGGTGCAACCGCCGCCGGATCCTATCTTCGAAGACGAGAAATGGGAGAAGGCGCATCAGGACCTGGCCAAGACCCTGGCGGGGGATCTTGATCTCACCGCCGCACTGCAATCCCAGCCGCGGTTTTTTGCAACCACGCGACCACCGGCCATGCAACGGCCGGTGCGCGTCGAAATCGACAACGCCACGTCCAGCTTTTTCACCATCGTGGAAGTCTTTGCCGAAGATTTCCCAGGTCTATTATTCAGGGTCACCAATACCCTTTTCCAATTCCGATTGGATGTGTGGGTGGCCAAAATCGCCACCAATGTCGACCAGGTGGTCGACGTCTTTTATGTACGTGATTTCGACGGTCAAAAAGTCGATGACCTCGAACAGGTCGAGGCCATCAAGGAAGCCATATGTGCGGTGCTGCCGTCATGTGAGGCGAGCGCCGAGGCCTAAAACTAAATTTAGATGGAAAGGAAACCAATGAAATCAAAGTCTTTTCTGTGGACGGCCCTGATGATCCTGTTGCCGACGGCCGCAATGGCGGCCGAAGGACCCGATACCGGCGATACGGCCTGGATCATCGTGTCCACGGCCCTGGTGATGATGATGACCCCGGCCGGTTTGGCCCTTTTCTACGGCGGGCTGTCACGCTACAAAAACCTGCTCAACACCATCGCCATGACCATGGTGGCCTATTGTCTGGCCAGTGTGATCTGGGTCCTGTGGGGCTATACCCTGGCCTTCGGAACCAGCGTCGGCGGTTTTGTGGGAGGGTTCGACCATATCTTCTTGAACGGCCTTTCGGTCAGCAGCCTGTCAGGCACGATTCCGACCTATATCTTTCTGCTGTTCCAGATGACCTTCGCCTGCATCACGGTGGCGCTGGTGCTGGGGTCGATCGTCGATCGAATGAAATTTTCGGCCTGGATCGTTTTCACCATCTTATGGGTCACCTTCATCTACTGCCCGGTGGCCCACTGGGCCTGGGGCGGCGGCTGGATGGGGGAAATGGGCGCCCTGGATTTTGCGGGCGGCACGGTGGTGCACATCAACGCCGGAATCGGGGGACTGGTGCTGTCCCTTCTGTTGGGCAAACGCATCGGTTACGGCAAAGAGGCCATGTTCCCGTCCAGTATCACCCTTACGGCCCTGGGCGCCGCCTTGCTGTGGTTTGGCTGGTTCGGCTTCAATGCGGGCAGTGAGCTGGCGGCCGACGGCGTGGCCGCATCGGCGTTTCTGGTCACCAACACCTCGGCGGCCATGGGGGCCCTAGCCTGGATGACGGCCGAATGGATGGTCACGAAAAAACCCACCGTCCTCGGCATCGCTTCCGGGGTTGTGTCCGGGCTGGTGGCCATTACGCCCGCGGCCGGATTCGTGACCATGCCGGGCTCGCTGGCCATCGGTTTGGCGGCCGGGATTATCGGTTATTTCAGTGTGGCCAAGCTGAAGCAAATGCTCGGCTACGACGATTCACTGGATGCTTTCGGCGTCCATGGTCTGTGCGGCATTTGGGGCGCGCTGGCCACCGGGCTGTTTGCCAACCCGGCGGTAACCGAAGGGGCCCGCGGCCTGTTTTACGGCAATCCGGGACAGCTGTGGATCCAGATTGTATCGATTCTGGGTACCGCGGCGTTTTCCGCCGTGGGGACTTTGATCGTGGCCCTGATCACCAAGATGATCACCGGTGGCCTGCGAGTGGAACCGGAAGAGGAAATCGAAGGGCTCGACAATGCCCAACATGGCGAACGGGCCTTTGAATTTACGGGAGTATAAACGACTGATCGCGTCCTGATCCAATCGAATCCGCGACAACAGGAGGAGAAAATGAAAAAGATTGAAGCAATCGTCAAGCCCTTCAAGCTTGATGATGTCAAGGAAGCCCTGAATGACATCGGCATTCAGGGGATGACCATCACCGAAGTCAAGGGGTATGGCCGCCAGAAGGGCCACAAGGAAATCTATCGCGGGGCCGAGTATGTGGTCGACTTCATCCCCAAAGTCAAAATCGAGGTCGTGGTCGCCGACGATCAGGCCGAAGCCGTGGTCGCCAAAATTCGCGAAGCCGCCAATACCGGCAAGCTCGGCGACGGCAAGATTTTCGTCGTGGGGATCGAAGAAGCGGTGCGGGTGCGCACCGGCGAGACGGGTTTGGAGGCTCTTTAACCCGTCGGGGCCTGTCGTTTTTTACGAATAAAAGCCGCCGCACACGGTTTAGATCAATATTTACTTAATGGTTAATGTCTTAATCACCTACAAGGAGGAAGCATGATGACACCCAAAGATGTATTGGCATTCGCTAAGGAGAATGACGCCAAAGTCCTCGATATCCGTTTTCTGGACTTCCCCGGCGTCTGGCAGCACTTCACCGTTCCAATGAGCGAGTTGGATGAAAGCAGCTTCGAAGACGGCTACGGCTTCGACGGTTCGAGCATCCGCGGCTGGCAGCCCATCAACGCCAGCGATATGCTCGTGATTCCCGATCCGACCACGGCCCGCATGGATCCCTTCTACGAGGAGCCGACCCTGGTGCTGGTGGGCAATATCGTCGATCCCATCACCCGCGAGTCCTACACCCGCGATCCACGCTACATCGCCCAGAAAGCCGAAGCTTATCTCAAGAGCACCGGTATCGGCGACACCGCCTATTTCGGCCCCGAAGCCGAATTTTTCATCTTCGACGAAATTCGCTTTGAGTCATCCCGCCACCGAGCATTCTATGAAATCGACTCGGTTGAAGGCATTTGGAACACCGGCCGGGACGAAGGACCCAACCTAGGCTACAAACCCCGCCACAAGCAAGGCTATTTCCCGGTGCCGCCCATGGACAAATTCCAGGACCTGCGCACCGAAATGCTGCTCGTTCTCGAACAGCTCGGCATCGCCGTGGAGTGCCAGCACCATGAAGTGGCCACCGCCGGTCAGGCCGAAATCGACATGCGTTTTCAGCCCCTGCTCAAGATGGGCGACCAGCTGATGTGGTTCAAGTATGTTCTCAAGAACGTCGCCGCCCGCAACGGTTATACCGTGACCTTCATGCCCAAACCCCTGTTCGAAGACAACGGCACCGGCATGCACACCCATCTAAGCATCTGGAAAGAGGGGGAGCCCACCTTCGCCGGAGACGGCTATGCCGGCGTTTCGCAAACGGCCCTGTATGCCATCGGCGGTATCCTCAAACACTGCAAGGCGGTATGCGCCTTTACCAACCCGACCACCAACTCCTACAAACGTCTGGTGCCGGGGTTTGAAGCACCGGTCAACCTGGCCTACTCCAGCCGCAACCGCAGTGCATCCGTACGCATCCCCATGTACTCAGCATCCCCTAAAGCCAAGCGCATTGAATTCCGCACACCGGATCCGTCCTGCAACGGCTATTTGGCTTTCTCCGCGATGCTCATGGCGGCGCTGGACGGCATCGAAAACAAGATCGACCCGGGCGAGCCGCTGGACAAGGACATCTATGGCCTTTCCCCCGAAGAACTGGCTGAAGTGCCGTCTGCTCCGGGATCGCTGGGCGAAGCGCTGGCCGCCCTCGCCGATGATCATGACTTCCTGCTGAAGGGTGACGTTTTTACTCAGGATGTGATCGATACCTGGATCGAGTACAAGACCGAAAACGAGGTCAACGACGTGAATCTGCGGCCCCACCCGCACGAGTTCTTTCTGTATTTCGATATTTAAACGCAGGGGCCGGGTGCGCGGCCATAGGCCCGATGGCAACCGCCGGGGATTGGTCGATGATCAAAACCGTCTTTTCCCCG
>JASJED010000156.1 GCA_030065585.1 Desulfobacterales bacterium
AGATGGTGGGGGACCTGGACTCGAATCATGGTGCCTTCCACGTCGACGAAAAAGTAGAGAAAGTTGCCGAGGTAGGCCTTGTGGGCGATGGTCCCCTTGACCAAGTTCTCCTGGTTTTCCGGAGGTTGGGTGAACACCTCCACGTCCTCGGGGCGTATGGAGGCATTCACTTTCACATTCGGTGTCGTGGCCTCGATGTCGGATGTTTGGCAGGTAAGTTCACGGTTGAATTCGGTACGCATCACGGCCGTGTGTTTATCGGCTGATACGCGCAGGATCTCTCCGGCAATAAAGTTGGTGGTGCCGATAAAATCGGCCACGAACTTGGTGGCCGGTTTTTCGTAGATCTCTTTTGGTTTTCCGAGCTGCACCACGTTGCCCGAATCCATGACGGCGATACGATCGGAGATCACCATCGCTTCGGCCTGGTCGTGGGTGACATAAACGGACGTGATGTCCATCCGCCGCACCAGGCTCTTGATCTCGAAGCGCAGCTCCTCCCGCAGTTTGGCATCCAGGTTGCTCAGCGGCTCGTCGAGCAGCAACACCTTGGGATTGGTCACCAGCGCCCGGGCCAGCGCCACCCGCTGCTGCTGCCCGCCGCTCAGCTGGGACGGGTATCGATCCTCCAGTCCCTCCAACCCCACCAGTGCGAGGACCTTGTGGGCCTTTTCCTGAATCTTCGGCCGGGGGACTTTCTTCAGTTTCAAGCCGTAAACGATGTTATTAAACACCTTCATGTGCGGCCACACGGCATAGTTCTGGAAGACCATGCCGATGCCCCTTTTGGACGGTGGCACGAATCCTTGTGAAAGCATCGGTTTGCCGTCGATGATGATATCGCCTTCGTCCGGCTTCTCAAGGCCGGCGATGCATCGAAGGGTTGTGGTTTTGCCGCACCCGCTGGGTCCCAGGAGCGTCAACATTTCCCCCTGGTTGACTTCGAATCCGATGCGGTTGATGGCCACCACTTCCTTGAAACGCTTGAACAGATTCTGGATCTCGATAAAGGCCAATGGAATCTCTCCTTGCCAATGCATTCACGGGTCCGGGGGTGGTTTCATCCGATGGTATTAAATCATAGCTCCCGATACCCGGCTGCATGGATCGCATACCGCCATAAGCTAGTTTTCCCCGGAACCCCAGGCGGCTTTGAGAACGCCGCCCCCGATTCTCGATATAATCAGTAAAAGAATAAACGTGATGACGATCATCAAAAAGGCCATCGCCGCCGCAATGCCGAATTCCATGCCGCGGTGCCAGTTCAAATAGATGCCGATGGGAAGGGTCTCCCATCCGCCTTTGTAGAGGAATACCGCCGTGGAGATCTCCTGGAAGGCCATGATGAAAAACATCACCACGCCCACGAGAACGCCTTTGAGCAGTAGCGGCAGCGATATGCTGAAAAAGGTCCTCATCTTCCCGGCGCCGGCCACCTCGGAGGCTTCCTCCAGCGACGGATCCAGCTGCAGGTAGGAAGAATGGGCCATCCGCAGAAAATACGGCAGCCGCCGCGCAAACAGGGCGATGGGCATGATGATCCAATACTGGGCCAAGGGGATGCCTTCCCAGAAGGCCAGCAGGTAACTCACCCCGATGGCAATCCCCGGGAACGCCAGCATCAGGGTGATGACAAAGTCGAGGGCATCCCGTCCGGGAACCCGGGTGCGAACGATCAAATAGGCCACCGGAAGTCCGAAGGCGATCCCGAACACCAGGGCGATGCAACTGTAGAGAAAAGAGTTTTTAATCAATCCCGGGCTTTCCAGGAGGATCAGCCTGAAATTTTCGAGCGTCCAATAGGTCGGAAACGGCTCGAAGACCCACCGCCGGGAAAAAGCGGCCAGTCCCAGCACAATCGGAATGAGCAAGACCAGGATCGCGATAAAGATCATGTACACATAGGCGCCCGATCGCACCAGTGGGCTGGGCTCGACCACCCGTCCTTCGGAGGTGGTGCCTTTGGACAGACCGGTATACTTCTTCTTTTCCACCCACCAGCGGGCGAGTAGAAACAGGGAAATGCAAACGACGGAGGAAACCACCACCGCGACGATCCCCATGTACTTCCGATGGATATCGGTAAAATGGTAGGAGATATTGATATACGAAACCGAAGGCAGAAAATCCACCTGCCCTAAAATCAGCGGTGTGAGCCAGTCCGTAAACGGCCACAGAAATACCAGCACGGCGCCCGCCAGGTAGCTGGGGGTGCACAGGGGCAGGGTGATGGTGAAAAACCGACGATAGCCGCTCGCGCCCTCGACTTCGGCGGCCTCTTCAAAGGAGGGGTCGATATTGGTAAAACCCGCGGAAAGACCGAGGACGATAAAGGGGAGCATGTGCAGGGCTTGGATGAAGACCAGCCCGTGCAAGCCGTAGATGAAGTTGATCGGCTCCTGGGTCAATCCGATTTCCATCAACAGCAGATTGACGGTGCCGTACTTGCCGAAAAAGATGATGAACGCAAATACGCCGGCAAAGGCGGGCAGCACGATTGGCAGCAGGATCAGGGCGGTGAAGATCGTCTTGCCCCGGTGCCGGTAGCGCGCCAGGATATAGGCCAGGGGGACGCCGAATACGGTGGTGGTCAGCAGCACCAACGTACTCAGCAGCATGGTGTTCAGGAACGTTTTGAGATAATAGGCGTCCTGAAAGAATTCGATGTAATTGCCGAAACCCCAGCCGCCGGTCTCGGCGATCTTAAAGCTTTCGATAACCAGGATGGACAGCGGATAGAGTACCAGAAAGGCTATGATTATCCATAGCAGTGTCGCCAGAGAAATACTGCCGCGAGACATAAGCGATCCTTACGAATGCTGCCGTCCATGCGATGCACGGGCAGCCCATTGACCACCCGTGCACCGGATCAATCGAAGATGCTAAGCGCGTATTCGATCTTCAGGGTGATACCAGCAGTGCGCGGGCCTGGCTAGCGGCCAGACGCGCGGCGGCGTAGTTGCCCTCGTATTCAAAGAGGTTGCGGGCTTCCTTGATTTTGGCCTCGGCTTTCGACGCATTCATCTTGGCGTCTTTGGCCGCCTTGATTTCACCTTCGACCTCCTCGATCAGGAAAAGGCTGCTTTTCAGCTCACCCCACTTGCGATAGATTTCGTATTCGTACTTGCGGTTGACTTCGTCCCACCGCTTGGTGGCAAGATCCAGATCATACTCGATGAAGTCGACCTGTAAATCCCAGAACGAATCGACGCCCAGCGCCTTCTGGGCGTGTTTGGCCATTTCGACACCTTCCTTTTCCCACTTGGAAAACTGGACATCCGTGTTGGAAGCAAAGTAGCGGCCCTCCAGCACGTATTTTTGCCCATCGTCGCTGTAGAGCCAGTCCAGGAAAATCTTGCCGACTTTTTCGTTGGGCGCACCTTTGAGCAGGGCCACGGCCTCTGGCACCAGGATCGTTTTTTCGGGGAGGAGGTCGCGCACGGGAAACCCGTCTTTACGGGCGGCCATCGCGTTCATTTGCGGTTGGGCGATCCCGATGGGGACTTCGCCGCGGGCCACCAACTGGGTGGTGTCGGTGCTGCCGGTGGAAAAACGGGCGAGCTGCGCGGCCAGCAACCGGAGGTATTTCCAGGCTTCCTTTTCCCCGAAGGCCTGCATCAGAATTTCAATGGTTTCATGCATGGTGCCGGAAGCATACGGCAGGGTGTGCACCACATTGCCCCGGTAGATGGGATCGAGCAGATCGTGCCAGGTTTTCGGTGGCGGCAGCCGGAGTTTTTTCAGCACTTTTTCGTTGTATAGATTCGTCACGATCCAGGGGGCAAAGCAGGTCCACATGCCCCCCTTGTCCTTGACCTTCATACCGTGCCAATCGGCGGGGACCTTGTCCCAATTCTTTGGTTTGTAAGGTACGATAAGCCCCTCTTTCAGCAACACTTCATGCGCCGGTGCCCCGGCGCCCAGAAAAATGTCGGCATCCGGTTTGCCTTTCCAGGCCCTCACCTTGTCCAGACAGACCGGCCATCCGCCCGGCCGCACAAAGGTGATATCCACGTCCTTACCATACGTTTTCTTGTAGTAGGCTTTGAAGCCTTTCGTCAGACTCGCCGACAGCTCCTTGTACACCGGCCCGACCCAGCCGATTTTATCCGCCGCCTGCACCTGTGCCGCGCCAATTGGCCCGAGCAGCAACATGGACGAAAGGGTGATGAAAATGGTGAGTTTCAGTGCTGTTTTCGGCATTGCGACCTCCTTTTAAGAGACCCTGAAAAGGGGTTAAGGAATTCAAACCGCCTACGGTTAGGTGACTTCACATGGCTGGCCAATCGTGGTTTTTGCAGATGGCGAATCGGTTTAGATGGTTTTGGAAAAACGTCATGAGCACAGGTCAAAATCTGACGAAAAAGCGCAGTTTAGCGTGCCATAAATGAACATTGTGAGGAGGATGTTACGCTGTATTGCCAAGCGCAATCGTATTTCAACAATCTGTTAGGGCGATGTGACGGTTAATACCAATTGTAGAAATGGCCCTGGTTTGCCTTCAAAGCCCTATCCAATCAGCGAGATAACCCGGATAAAAATCGCACAAGCCACCGCCCAAATGCAAACTGAAAAAAATTACGATACAGGAAAAGATTAACCGCTTGAGTAGACCGCCAATAGCAGCATGCTACAATTGTAGTTGATTTACGGATATGAAGGATAAGTTTATAAAATAATTAAAAAAAATAATAACCTTTTATCAATTGTCAATAGGCGCACTCGCCATCGTCCGAAAACAGCTCGTATTCGATACGACGCCGCCCATGCTTTTCCACGGCGATTTCCTCCGCCATTGGGCGCATGCTTGCCCAATCAAACCATTCGACGCCAGTTAAATCGGTTCAGCACTTAACGATCGCGCATCCTATGGTGCCGGTGGCCAATAGCTAGGGCTTTGACAGAGGGATCGCTTATCGGATAGTCTCAGAGGCGCCCTGCTTCCCATTAAATTATTTCAACCCCAGTCCAATACGCATCCGTATCGACGCGATAATTCGCTGTTGAAGATCGAGAAGTAAGCGTCCATCAAGATATGACCGAATAAACCGGCCATGACGCCGTAGGGGGGAAAATGGCTTCGGACGCAGACAACCGGCAGCAGTCGGCTCAATTGCAGCCCTTCAGGATTTTTCTGGCCTCGCCCGGCGATGTTCAGGACGAGCGCAGGCTTGCTAAGAAGGTGATCGACCAAATCAGTCACGAGGTAAGCTTCCGTGATCGCTTGGATATCAAGGTCGTCTCCTGGGACCAGCCGGGCGAAGCGGTGGCCATGGATGCTGGCCTGACGCCCCAGGAAGCCATCGCCCAGGGCCTGCCCAAACCTTCCGAGTGCGACCTGGTGGTGGTTATCCTTTGGGCCCGGATGGGTACGCCTCTACCTTCCGATTACGAGAAAGCTGATGGCAGCCCGTATCTATCCGGCACCGAATGGGAATACGAAAACGCCATGGCGGCGGAGAGCGGCCCGGAACGCCCGGCCGTGTGGGTGTATCGGCGCAAGGAAACGCCGGCACCCAAACTCGATGATCCGAACTACTTAAAGATCGTCGGCCAGTGGCAAAAGGTAACAGCCTTCTTCGAAAGGCTTACCAACTCCGACGGCTCCTTTGAGGGTGGCGTCAATTCTTATCAAAACCCCGAGGCCTTCGAAAAAAAATTCCGCGGTCATCTGCGGGACCACCTCTCCAAGCGATTTCTCTCAACGGCCGCTGAAGTCCCCGTGCATCAGGACGATGCGGGCGACGACACCCGGAAAGCCATCGAAGACTACGGCCGCAAGGCCGAGAGTTATCACGCCCATCTGCCGGTGGCGGGTTTCGCCACCCGGCTCAAGGTGCCCATCGACATCGAGGACATCTACGTGCCGCTCAGGGCCATGCTGGACCTGCGGGGGGTCGACGACGGGCGTTTCGCCGATGCGGCCCACGCTGAAAAGATGCTGCACGACCGCGACGCGGGGCTCGAGATCCCGCTGGCCGACGCCTTTCACCAGTGCGACCAGCGGCGCTTCCAGGGGGTGGTGATCCTGGGGGATCCCGGCTCCGGCAAGACCACCCATCTGAAGCGCCTGCTCCTGTGGTGTCTGCGGAAAGGTCCCGAGAGCCTGGGGCTGCCGCCGGGCATGCTCCCGGTCTTCCTGGCCCTGCGTAATCTGGAGAACACCCAATCCGGGCTGGACGATTTTATCCAGGCCGAGCTGACCCAGCCTCACCTGGACACCCCAAAGAATTTCGGTAAACGCCTCTTGAAGCGGGGCAACCTGCTGCTGCTCCTGGACGGCCTGGACGAAGTGGCCGACATCACGAAGCGCGAGGAGGTGGCCCGCTGGATCGTGGGGGCCGTCAAGGCTCATCCCGACTGCCGCCTGGTGATCACCTGCCGGTTTGCCGGCTACAGCCCCACGGTGAAGCTGAGCGCGGATTTTCTGGAGATGCACCTGCGGCCTCTCACCGAAGCACAGGTCGCAGAGTTCGTGCGCAACTGGTACCGGATTGTCGAGCAGGGGCTGGCCAAAGACCCGGACCAGGCCGAGGGCATCGCCGCGGAAAAGGCCGAGTTGCTGATCGCGCGGCTCAAGGAGCCGGACTTCCGGGCCCGGCGGGTCTTCGAGCTAACCAGAAACCCGCTTTTGCTCACCAACATCTGCCTAATCCATCGCCACCGGGGGGAACTGCCCAAGAAGCGGGCGCGTTTGTACGAGGAGTGCATCGACGTGCTCCTGGAGCACTGGCGCGGCGCGGTGGGCATCTCCACCGGCATCACGGCCCAGGAGGGGCGCCGGGTGCTCCAGCCCGCGGCGCTTTGGCTCCACCGGGAGGAGGGGCGCACCCGGGCCACGGCCCAGGAACTCGCTCCCCACATGGCCCCGGTGCTCAAGGCCGTCAAGTGGGCCGGCGGGGACGTGGACGATTTTCTGGAGAAAATACGTGACCGCAGCGGCCTCCTTACGGGATGGGACCAGGAGCGCTACGGGTTCATGCACCTGGGATTTCAGGAATACCTGGCGGCCCGGGAAATCCGCACCCGAGCCTTTAAAGATCCCGCCGTGCTGAGGGAGCTGGCCGGCCATTTCGGGGAGAGCTGGTGGCAGGAAGTCTGCCTGCTGCTGCTGGCCCTGGACGACCCCTCGCTGTTCGAGCCCTTCATGCGGGAGGTGGCGGCCACGCTGGCATTCGTGCGGCATGCCGACCTGGTGGAGATGTGCCTGGACGACGCGGCCGAGACTTCGGCGTCACCCTTTTTGGAACTGGTCAAAACGCCCCCTGGCAAGCGCAAGGCGCTATGGGAGCGGCAACTCGCGGCCCTCAAGTTCCTCGAGCGTCTGGCACCTGAGGAGATCGAGCCTATTGAAGACCTTTTAGCCCAGCACCCCTATGAAGCGATCCGCAACCGCATGGCCGCCAGCCGCCGCCAGGACGCTCAGGAGACCATCATCAACGCGGCGGACGGCTACGAGCTGGTGTTAATTCCTGGCGGCAGTTTCACGATGGGCTCCCCTGAAGACGAAGATGGGCGTTATCGTATTGAGAGCCCCCAGCATTTGGTTCAGGTGCCGGCTTTTTTCATGGGCCGTTATCCGGTGACCAATGCCCAGTACCAGAAGTTTCTGCAAGCCAATCCCAATTTGACGGAACCGGAATATTGGTCCGACCGTAAATACAACCAGTCCCAGCAGCCGGTCGTGGGGGTGAGTTGGAAGGACGCCCTGGCTTACGCCCGCTGGGCTGGCCTGCGGCTGCCCAGCGAGGCGGAGTGGGAATACGCCTGCCGGGCCGGTACGACCACCCGGTATTATACGGGTGATGGAGAGAAAGATCTGGATCAAGCAGGGTGGTATAGTGCCAATTCGGGGCGCAGTCTCCGCTCTGTGGGCGAGAAGGTGCCTAACGATTTCGGCTTGTATGACATGCACGGGAACGTATGGGAGTGGGTCGAGGACGGCTGGCACGGAGATTATGAGGGCGCACCAACCGACGGCCGTGCGTGGTTAGACAACGCGAGTGGCACCGGCCGGGTGGTCCGCGGCGGCAGCTGGGACTTCGGTGCCGGTTACTGCCGTTCGGCCTCGCGCGGCGGCTACAGGCCCGGCGGGCGTAACGACGGTCTGGGCTTTCGTCTCTCCAGGTACGTTACCCTTGGTTCTTGATCCCGTGACCCTTGGCAAAGGCCCGCGAGGGCCTTGCGGAACTGAGGCCGCGGCGCGGCCGCCGAAGTGCCAGCCGGCGGGCGACCGGTGGCCGGGTAGAGCCATTCATGCTTCCTAAAGGGCGGGCATGTTGAAACGCAAGGTGCTCACACTCCGCTCCGCATCTGGCCGCCTAAAAGAACCATTGCGCTGGGCCATTCGGTTTCGGAATCGGCGTCGGTATCGGGGTCGATACTTCCCATCGTTTTCAACGGAAATACGAAAGGCACCTTTTCGATAGCGATTCCGATAGCGATACCGACCCCGATGGGTTGCGATTGGAGGACTGTGGCCACCTTGTCTGGAAAATATAGGGGTCAAACCTTGAGCAGTGATTAACACCGCTGCTTCGATCGCTGCCAAACTGCTGGGTTATGCCTCGGCGCCATGGGGGCGCGATCTTCCGTAAGGCCCATTTAGCGAATAGAACAACTGATGGGCTCTAAATAGTATTGTTTTCGTCATGCTGGACCGGATTAGGTCCGGGATGACGTATCCGGCATTCAGAACATGTTGGAATTGCTGGATTCTGGCTTGCGCCAGAATGACAAGTCCCGGATAAATTCGGCTTTTTACGAGGTCATCAACAACTGCAAG
>JASJED010000157.1 GCA_030065585.1 Desulfobacterales bacterium
CAATCCCTGTCCCACGGACGATGCCATGGCCGACCGCATCTGGCAGGCCGCCTGGGATCTTTTTCGCGAGGTCGGCTACTACAACACCGACACCCACCGGATCATCACGGTCACCGACGAGGAGATCAAGGAAGCCCTTTACGTGGCCAATGATCAATACACCGTGGGCGGCGGCAAGGATGCCCGTCTGTTCAAACACCGTGCGATCGAGGATCGGGAACCGCCCTTCGGCATCATGAGCCCGGATATCACCGTCGATGAAAAATACCACCAGTCCATGTGCATGGCCTATCTAAAGGAGCCGCTGCTGGACGGCCTTTGCGGCCCGCTGCTGGAGGAAACCTTCGGGCACTTGATCGAATCGGCCGGACCGACCGAAATCAGCGGCTGCATCCAGCACATCGTCAACCAGAAGCTGGCGGCGCGTCTGCTGGGCCGACCGGAAACCTTCATGGTGGCGGTGGGCACGGCGGAGCATGATACGGGACAGATCGCCGTCTCCAATGAACAGTGGGGCGTCGCCAAGACCGACGCCCGCCTGGTGGGCTCCCTAACCGAATTCAAAACCGCGGACACCCTCTTAAACCGTTCGCTGCACTACGCCCAATACGGTTGCTACACAGGGAACCTGACCGGCGCAATTTACGGGGGCTGGTGCGGCGGCGCCGAGGGCACGGCCGTGACCACCGTGGCCTACAGCATCTTGGGACTCGTCGTTCACGGCGCTATCTTCAACCAGCATTTTCCGTTCCACCTGAACTGGGGCTCCAACACCACCCGCGAGCTATTGTGGCCCATCGCCATGGCCGGCCAGGCCCTGGCCCGGAACAGCTGCCTGCTCCACACCTCCAACGGTTTTGCCAACGCCGGGCCCATGACCGAAATGCTGTTTCGGGAAACGGCCAACCATGCCATGGTTTCGACGGTATGCGGCTGGCATTTGTGGGAAATGGCATCCGCGCGCAACAAGTACCGCAACCGGGCCACACCCCTGGAGGCCCGTCTGGGCATCGAATGCGGCCATGCGGTCGCGCGCCAGGGGCTTACCCGCGAGCAGGTCAATGACATCTCGCTGCGCCTGCTGGCCCAATATGAGGATCAGGCCGCGGATGCCCCCATGGGCTGCGAATACCAGGAGTGCTACGACGTGGAGAAGGCCGTCCCCACCCAGGCGCATTACGACATGTACCGCCGCATCAAAGACGAAATCGCTGCGATGGGAGTGGAATTCCCGTTCTAAATCGCAGGGAAGACGCGGCTGGCGGCCTCCCGTGCCGCGCCACTGACCAGCGGTTGGCGCCCACTCTGGAGGGTAACTTGATCAAATTGTTTGCGTTTCGGAGTTTTGCCCTCCTTTGTAGGCATCGACACGTCGGGCGGGATAAGCGCGCGGACCTGCCTGACCCCGCCGAAAGGCGGGGGAGTTTCCGCGCGCGCCGGCCGTGTCAACCGGTCGATGAAGCAAGCATCATGCTGTCAGGCCAGGCGACCGGTGAAGCGAGGCGCGCAGCAATCGACCGATTGTGAGCACCCGAGCGAGCTGGGCAACGCCGCATGGCGGCATGAGGCGCCGCTTCAACGAGCGGTTGGGCGACGCGCAGGATAAGCGGGACACGGCGTTTTCTTTTGGTTCGTTTTCTTTCACGGGAAAGAAAACGAACAAATATGGGAATAGAGTAATACACCGGATTGGTAGCACCTATCCGGATCCCCCACTAGAGGTGGAGGGTTTAGATTATCATAAAGATCGCGATCCTCAGGCTATCAGCGACCTTGACCTTCAATGGCGTTAAAAGTGTCCGCAAACCACGACATTCAAACCCGTTTTCGGGTCTCTTTTACACCGCAGGATTGTCGTCCGCAGGTGGAAGATGTGGCCTGCTATCTGGGCGGTGCCGGCTATCGGCCCAAACCGCATATCCTCAAGCGGGTCGACACGGCGTTGGCCCTGGCCGAAAGCGTGGTGGCGCCGGCGGCCGCATTGGCCATCCATCCGGTGCGGGATACGGACGCTCACGGTGTGATCCTGGAGGGCGACCGCCGCATCGCCGTGGGTAAGGCAGCGTGCTGGCACCAGGCAGCATACATTGCCGCCAGCGTGGCAACCCTGGGGCCCGGCCTCGAAGAAACATGCCGGGAATTGAGCCACACCGAGCCTTTTTCGGCAATCGTCCTGGATGCGGTGGGGGTAGCCTACCTGGACAAGCTTGGTGAAAAGGTCGCGCGGGAAACCAGGCGACAGGCCCAAAACCGCGGGTTGTTCTGCGGCGTGCGGTTCAGCCCGGGTTTGGACCAAGTGGACTTGCGCCTGCAGGTTCAACTGTTTGAACTGGTGGATGTTAAAGCCCTGGGCGTGGAACTCAACGAGGATCTGGTCATGAAGCCCTTCAAAAGCATATCCGAATGCCGGGCTTTCACAGACCGACCTCAGGAACTGGCGCCTGAAAACAAATGCAAGCGTTGCGATCTTATGACCTGTGAATTTCGCCGCAGCGACCCAATTAAAAGACATCCACGCTAACCCGTTAAAAATGCACCGGTTCGCATAAAACCCTGAAGGTCAGGAAAGGATCATAAGAATGGCAAAGGACATGCTGATTGCGGCCACGTTGGGCAAGCCCACGCCCATGGCGCCCTGGGTTCCGTATGCCGGCGTCAACTGCGCCTTTTTAATCGGCGAACAGGCGGATCGTTATTTCAAGGACGCCGGCCTTATGGCCAAGGGGGTGGTCACGGCGGCCGAACGCTACCAGGCGGACGGCATTCCGCTGGCCTTCGATCTTTCCATCGAAGCGGAATCCATCGGGTGTGAGCTGACCTACTGGGAGGACAACGTGCCGTCGGTGGCCTCCCATCCCTGCGATAAACAGCTTCCGGACGAAGCGGGTCTCGATCTGCCGGAGAAGGGTGCCGGTCGCTGGCCGGTGCTTTTCGAAGCCGCCCGTTTGATCAAACCGGAACTGGATCAACGGGACTGCGCTATGATCGGCCTGGTCTGCGGTCCTCTCACGCTGGCTTCTCATCTGGCCGGGGTGCGTATATTCACGGCCCTGATCAAGAAAAAGGCGTTCGCCCATCCGATGGTGGCCTTTGCCGGACAAGTTGCCGCCCGGTCGGCACGTTTCTATGCCGAAATGGGGTGCGACATCATTGCCATCGTGGATCCGGTGGCTTCCCAAATCCGGCCGGAAACCTTCAGGGAATACGTCACCCCCAACTGCCAGGAGGCCATCCAGGTCATTCACGACGCCGGCATCCCCTCCTCCTTCTTCATTTGTGGGGACTGCACCAAGGTTTTGGAAGAAGTCTGCCAGGTGGGAACGAACGCTTTCGCCGTCGACGAGCAGTTGAACCTGAATTTCGTACGGGAAACGGCCCGCCAGTATCAAAAGGGATTCGGGGGCAATCTCAAGCTGACACTGGCCCTGAGCCTGGGCATGCTCTCGCCGCGGGAGGACGCCCTGATCAGCTTGGCGGCCGGCGGCAATGTCGGCTTCACGCTGGCACCGGGCTGCGACCTGCCCTTCGACACCCCGGAAGACCACCTGCGGCAGGTGGTCGAAGCCCGGGAATACTATAACGAGTATTATCCCAAGTATCCGGAAAACCCCTAGAAGCGGTTGCAAATCCCCATCTAACTCCCGATAGCGGCGTTGCAGCCTTCTTCAAAATGCTCACATATTCGAATATGCTGCGCTTTTTCATCAGACTGCGCCTTGCTCTCGAAAGCGATCTGGGGATTTGAAACCACTTCTAAAGAGTGCGATAGAGAGAGGAGCCGGACGCCATGGAAGATAAGATCAAAATCGACGTCCTCACCCTGGATGCCGTGCAGTGTGCGGCCTGCACCTATATGATGGAATCGATTGCCGCCTTGCCGGACGATGTGCAGGCGCTGATCGAATATCAGGAGTGGTCGATCAAGAGCAAGGAATCCCTCAAGAAGTTTATGGAACTCAAAGGCAAGGTGCTGCCCACCATCTGCATCGAAAACGATCGGGTGTTTGAAAGTATCATCCCCCAATACGAAGAATTGATCGACGCTCTAGCCGAACGGGCGCCCAGCGAGGAGATGCGCACGCGACTGCTGACCCTCCGGGATGGCGAATTCGACTTTGACAAGGTGCAGGAAAATCTCGCGAAGGCCGGAGTCGGCCAGAAGACGAGAGCAAAAGAGTGAATCTCACCCGCAGAGTGGCAGGCATCTCGTAGCCCCACGGAGGGCCGTATCAATCTGTTGGGGTTAGATCGACGCCATGATCCCCATGGGACGCTGAACGGAAAGCGGGGTCAGGTACCCGCCGGATTTAAGATGGGCCATGATTGCCGCTTCACCTTCCCGCCTGAGAATGAAAACGATTTTGTCGCCCAAAGCCGCCTGCTCCGCCGAAAAAGCGATTTCCTCCAGCTGAAATTGGTTGATCGACCAGTTCAGCAGCATGGTCTGGCCCTCGAGGTTTAAAAAACCCTTGGCCCGCGCCAGACCGGCGGGAGCCGCCGCCAGCAATTGGCGCAACTTATCGGCGGAACCGCCCTGCCAGGTCATCAGAAACGACACCATGGCGTCGCTGGGTGCATCCTGCGCATCGGGATCACGCAGCGCGGCGTCAAGGGCCTCCTCGATCGCTTCGGCCGAATGAGGCGCCACCTCGCCTGGATCCACGGTCTTCCCCGCCTTGGAAGGAACATCCCCCAGCCAGTCGAATGGGATGCGCGCGTGGCTGGTTTTCAGTATGACGGGCTCAGCGACGAGACCCGCTAGGATCTCCTCGATTCGCTTGATCTCCTCAGGTGCAGCCAGGTCGGTTTTATTGATCACGAACAGGCTGGACGCGGCAATTTGATCGGCGACCGATTGAAAGGCCTGATAAACGGCCGTGAAATTGGCCGCATCCAAGACACAAATCCGCTCCCGGACGACAAATCGGTCCGTAAAAAGGGGCAGTGCGAGGTTGCGCAGCAAATCCTTGGGATTGGCGATGCCTGTTGATTCGATGATCAGAAGATCGGGCTGGATGTCCTGGTGGATCTCGACGAGCGCTTTCAGAAAATCGGACTTGACGCAGGCGCAGAAGATCGACCCCCGGCTGATTTCGATCATGGTAAGATTGCGTTTTTCCACCAGGGCCCCGTCCACGCAAATTTCCCCGAACTCGTTCATCAACACCAGCGTCTTCAAGCGAGTCGGCAGTTCGCGGGTCATTCGGTTCAGCAGCGTCGTCTTGCCGCTGCCCAGAAAACCCGTGAGCAGATATACATGGGTCTGATTGCCCATCGGTTTGGCCCTTGGAAATCGCCGGGTCGTGCCCCGGCCGGAAGAAGATGCCCCTGTGGATTTAGCGCAGATTGTATATACAAGTATGGAAGTGATGTCAAACCTGCGGCATCGGTCCGCAGGCCGGTAGAGTCGCGAATCAATTCGAAGCCAGGGGTCGAAGCCGGGGGATCGGCCTCAGTTCTATTGGTCGACGGGCGCGATGTCCTGAGGGTATAGGCGAGGGCTGAAGGTGTCTTCAAAAGCCATATCGCCCCGCATCGTGTATTCCACATAATTGATGGGAATTTTTTCGCTAAAGGCAATCCGCTGGAAGAAAAAGACCGGATAACCTGCCGCCTCTTGAAAAAGATCCGTCAGCGCCGCGGGCAGACCGACGGCGGTCATGGTCTGTGAAATCCTGGTCAAGGGAAGCTTGTATTTGCCCATCAGGATTTCGTGCACCGATTGGTTGGCCAGGTCCTCCCATAAAATACCGGCGCAATAATCAGCCCGCAAATAACGCTTCGAGTGGCGCACGGGGATGCCGTCCAGATAATTGAGCATCTCCAGGAGAATCGTCTCGCCCTGATAGTCCAGTTTGAGGGCCACATCGTGCGGCGGCTGGCCGATTTCCGCCTTGAGAACCTCCGTGCGCAGCTCCGCATTCAACTCCTCGGCCCACTTGCGGAAGGGGCGCACCGTAAAAAAACCACTGGTATAATGCCGGTGCTTGCGAACAAAGGTACCTTTGCCCGGAATCCGATCGACCGTGCCTTCCAGGGCCAACTCCACCAGCGCCCGGCGGGCGGTCATGCGGCTGACGCCGAATTTTTCGGCGAGCTGATTCTCGGATGGAATTGAGTCGGTGAAACCCTTATAGTCGATGCCCTTTTTGATATACTCAATTATTTTTAGGTATTTATGCGGCTTCTCCGCCATGGGCGATTCTCCTGCCGTCGAACGATGGGCTCCATCGGGTCTATGGGGATTTAATCTTCCGGACCGACCCAAATAACCTCAACGATTGGCGTTGACGAATGCTGGGGGCACCGTTATAAACTCGAGTGGTATATACAGCAAATCTGCCGAATATGGAACCCACGATGCGGATCGTGTATGTCGACAAGAAGCGTTGTCTGGGGTGCTTCAATTGCGAGCGGGCCTGCGCATTGCATCGTTTCGCCCGCGATGGCAACGCGCAGAGCTACATCCGGGTAAACGTGGATTTTGAACGCCGCATCGTGCTGACCTCCACTTGCCGGCAGTGCCCGGATGCGGCCTGCGCCGGTGTCTGCCCCACCGGTGCCCTGGTCACAAACCCCGCAACAGGCATTGTCGAAGTTTCCCTGGAAACTTGCATCGGCTGCGGGACCTGTGAACATGCCTGCCCGTCAGGCAATGTGCGCATCATTCCCGCGGCGGGCGTTGCCGGCAAGTGCGATCTTTGCGGCGGCGAGCCGCAGTGCGTCCAGACGTGTTTTGCCCGGGCGCTGTTGTTCGATTCGCTCGCGAACGTACTGCCCCTGATAAAGGAAAACCGCGAGCAGCAGTTTGCCATTCGCGCGATCGGCGGAGACGAAACCGAGGCGTCGCCATGAACAGAAGATTCCTGGATTTCCCGAATTCTCCCGGCACGCCGAAAGCCCACCCCTAATGCAAGTCCAGCCCCACATACAAAACGGTGAAGTGCGCACCCTCTGCCGCATGTGCAATTCGCGCTGCGGCATACGGGTGCAGATCGAAAACGGGGTTTTGACGGATATTCGGCCGGCGGACGACATGCTCGTGAATCAGGGGCGCATCTGTCCACGCAGCAAGGCCGCCCTGCAGGTTTTCTACCACCCCGACCGCTTGACCCAACCGCTGAAAAGAATGCCGAATGGGGGTTTTGAAGAAATCGAACTTCCCCAGGCCCTGGATGAAATTGCGGAAAAGATCGAGGCGGTCAAGGATGCCCACGGCCCGCAGGCGCTGGGCGCCTGGAAAGGGGAAGCGGTTGGATTCCAGCAGCAGGAGGCCTATGTAAGACGATTTCTCCACGCCCTGGGTTCCCCCAATTACTTTTCAAACGATTCCGCTTGTTTTAAGGGCCGCGATCTGGGCCACCGATTGGTCACCGGTTTTGGCATGGAAATTCCCAACTTTTCCAGGTCCGGCCTGATCCTTTTGATCGGCACCAACACACCCGTCTGCCATCCGCCCTTCATGGGTGAGTTGGCGGACGCCCGTGCCGGGGGCGCCAGACTCGTGGTCGTCGATCCGCGTCTGAACCCCATCGGCTGCCTGGCCGACATCTATGCCCAGCCGATTCCCGGCACCGACGGCGCCTTTGCCTGGGGCCTGATCAACCAGCTCATCCGGAGAAACGCCTATGACCAAGATATCGTCTCCCGCTACGCCATCGGTTTTGATCGCGTGGCGGACTATGCCAAGGCGTTCACCCCGGAGCATGTCGAGGCGCAAAGCGGCATCCTGGCCTCCGTGGTCATGGAGACGGCCGAGCTTCTGATCGAAAACATGCCCGATGTGAGCGTGTTTTGCGGCGCCGGCGCCGAGCACAACCAGGGAGGCGTCAATGCCGTGCGGGCTTTTGTCATGCTCTCATGCCTGTGCGGCGCCGTGGATCTGCCCGGCGGCCTATTCTGGCCCGAATCCCCCAAGCTGGCCGATTTAAGCCTCGACCAGGTCCCGCTCAACAACGAATGTGAACCCGTCGGGGCCCAACAATTCCCGGTATTGCACGCGATCGGGCGGGAGTGCCACACCATGCTCGCCATGGATCATATCTTGGGTTTAGGCGATTATCCTTTGCGCGGCCTAATCATGACCGCCGCCAACCCGGCCGTGACCAACCCCAACACCCGCAAAGTCGGCCGCGCCCTGGAGGCCCTGGACATCTTCGTGGTCAGTGATCTTTTTCTCACCGCAACGGCCAAACACGCCCACTATGTGCTGCCGGCCGCGACCTATCTGGAACGCACGGAGTTGCATGTCTTCACCAAATTCCAGCAGTTGGCGCTGACCAGGCGGGCGGCCCAGGTGGCGGGCGTCATGGATGAATACACCCTGTGGCGGGAATTGGCCTGGCGCCTGGGCTTTGGCGAAACCTATTTTGCCTGGCCCGACGAAACAGCGGTGAATCGCTTTCTGCTCGCAGGCTCCGGCATTTCGCTGGAGGATTTGGAGGCCCATCCCGAAGGGATCGCATACCAGCCGATCAGACCGCGCAAGTTCCTTGAGAGGCCTTTCCCCACCCCGTCCGGCAAACTGGAGTTCACCTCGTCTTACCTGAAGTCGCTGGGTCTGGACGAACTGCCCGTCTACCGGCCGCCCCAGTACCAGCAGGCGTGCGCGGCCGAATACCCGTTTATCTTAACCACGGGCGGGCGCAAGACATTATTATACCATTCCTGCCATGCAAACATTCCGGGATTTCGCGAGATCCACAAGGAAGCCGAAATCGAG
Source organism: Desulfobacterales bacterium (assembly GCA_030065585.1). GTDB lineage: Bacteria > Desulfobacterota > Desulfobacteria > Desulfobacterales > UBA5852 > JABZFP01. The sequence goes on from JASJED010000157.1 coordinate 8,723, forward strand.
ATCCACCCCGATGATGCCGCCCCCCTGGGCGT
>JASJED010000158.1 GCA_030065585.1 Desulfobacterales bacterium
GTGATCCCGTCCGAATCGGCGCCCAAATCGATTAATGCCGATACCACGCCGGGCTTCAGCCCGGACAGGACCGACCGCGCGCCCATGATCTCCGCCATTGTCATCGTTTTACGCAAGGCATCGAAATCATCCAGATCCAGAATGTCGATTCCGGAAACATCGAAGATCACGCCATCGGCGCCGGACGCCTGCACGCGCGCCAGCAGATCCGTTCGAAACTGCCGCAGCACTTCAGGCGTCAGGTCGACCTGGATCGAGGCCACGACACAGCCGCGGACGAACTGCAATGGTATGCGCTGGACACCGGAAGCGGTCATGTCTTCAAGGATTTCCTCCGAAGTTCAGGCCCAGTCGATTGAAAACGTCGACCAAAGCATCCTGCATGGTCGCCGTGGTCGTCACTTTTCCGACGTCGATGCCCAACTCGACGATGGTCTGGGCGATGGCCGGCGAGAGGCCGGAAATCGTGCACTCGCAGCCCATCAACCGGGTTGCCTTGGTCACCTTGATCAGGTAATTGGCCACGGCGGTATCCACGACGGCCACCCCGCTGATGTCCATGATAAAGGCGCGGGATTGGGTCTCGGCAATCTTGGTCAGGGCGGCATTCATGATTTCCTGGGCGCGCTTGGAATCGACGATGCCCACAATGGGCAGGAAGAGCACGTCTTGCCATATCTGTGTCACCGGGGTGGACATCTCCATCAAAGTCCGGCTTTGCGCCCCCATGGCCTCGTTGGTTATTCGCGCGTAGGTATCCACCACCAGGCTGGTATCCAGATGCACCCGCTTGGTGACCGCTTGCATGGCCGACAAGTAATCCTCCGAGGTCAGGCTGTTGTCATAGAGATCTTCAGTGAACAATTTCAAGGACCGATGCATGGCGGCAAAGTATATCGTCAGGGGTAATCCAATGCGGGCATGCGTCTCTCCGATTCTATCGCACTGCCGAAGATAGACGTCGTCGAGGTCATGCCGGAAAAAATCATTCCAATAGCGGCGGGACATGTTTTGCACATGGGCAAGGGTTGCCTCATCCGGGAAAAACACGTCGAAGTCGGGCTGATTTCTCAACCAGCCATAAAATAGCGCCACGAATTTATCCAATTGCGGCACGACGATGTCGCCGTAGGAATGAATCTTTTCCAGATCGTCGTCCCTGATTGAATAGAGGGCCCTCAGCGTTGCCAGTCTTGATTGGCCGTCGTTATCATCGATTGCCGCCGATTGGTCGCTCATTGTTGTGACTCCTCGATCGCGAATCCACGATCCGCAGTTCATCTCACCGGAGAGGCTCCGTTGATTCACAACGAAATCAACCTCATGCTTTTGCAATCATCATTTAGCACCCCATCGGCAAAGTCAATAAGCCCGGCAGCAGCGCATCCCTATCGTGATCGTTAACGAATGGCTGGCTGAGGGATTTGTTGCCAATGAATAAACAATGCATAGAGTAGAATTTCGACGCGTCGCGCCATAGATCAGCGCCAATACGACGATCGGGGTCGACACGTTCACGTTCGTCACACCCGTGCCCGCAACCAACCCATTTTCGAAAATTAAACGCTTCGGGCGCATGCTTGGGAAGGCGAACAGGCCGCCGATGCAGGTGCGCAGCACAAAATAAGGAGCAGCGGATATGAATGAAGCCAACAATGGATTATCGGACCTCTCGGCGGTCCATCAGGCACTCGACAAGGTGCAGGCGATTGCAGAGTTTGAGCTCGATGGGACGGTGAGCGACGCGAACGAAAACTTTCTGCGGATGTTCGGTTACGAACGCGACGAGATCGTGGGAAGGCACCACCGGATCTTCTGCGACCCTGCGTACGCAAAATCACCGGAGTACACCGCATTCTGGCACAAGCTCGGACAAGGTGAATTCGAAGCGGCGGAATTCAAGCGCCTGGCCAAGGGCGGTAAGGAAATTTGGCTGAGAGCATCCTACAACCCGGTCTTCGACCAGGAAGGCCGGCCGGTCAAAATCGTGAAGTTTGCCACCGACGTGACGGCATCCAGGCTGAAGACGGCGGAGTACGAAGGGAAGGTCAAGGCCATCGACCGGGCGCTGGCCGTGATCGAGTTCGACCTCGACGGGACGGTCATCACCGCGAACGACAACTTCCTAAGTACTTTCGGCTACGGCCTCGACGAAATCGTGGGAAAGCATCACCGGATTTTCTGTAAGCGCGGTTACGCCGCATCATCCCAATACGCCGAATTCTGGCAGAAGCTGGGTCGGGGCGAATACCACGCTGCGGAGTTCAAGCGGCTGGCCAAGGACGGGCGGGAAATATGGCTTCAGGCGTCTTACAACCCGATCTTCGACATGGACGGGAGGCCCTTCAAGGTCGTTAAGTTCGCCACGGACGTCACCGCCGTCAGACTCCAGAACGCCGAGTACGAGGGGAAGGTCGAAGCCATCAGTCGGGCCCAGGCCGTCATCGAGTTCGAGCTCGACGGCACCGTGATCACGGCCAATGACAATTTCCTGCGCATCTTCGGCTATGACCTCGACGAGATCGTCGGGAAGCACCACCGCATCTTTTGCGACGCAGGATATGCGGAAACGACGGGATATGCCGAGTTCTGGCAAAAACTGGGGCGGGGCGAATACCACGCCGCAGAGTTCAAGCGCCTTCACAAGGATGGGCACGAGATATGGCTGCAGGCCTCCTACAATCCGATTTTCGATATGGACGGAAAGCCCCTCAAGGTCGTTAAATTCGCGTCGGATATCACTACGGAGGTCGAGGCCCGCAGCCTCGCCCTGCTGGAGATGTCCACGCCCGTGACCAAGATCTGGGACGGCGTTTTGTTTGCACCCATTGTCGGCATCGTCGACTCGAAGCGCTCCTATGACATCATGAACAAAGCCCTGTCGAGCATCGTCAATCACCGCGCCCGCATGCTCATGCTCGATATCGGCGGGGTCGGCATGGTCGATACCGCGGTGGCCAACCATCTCATCAAGATCGCCAAGGCAGCCGTTTTGATGGGCTGCAAAACCATCATTTCCGGCATTTCGCCGGCCATCGCGCAGACCATCACCGAACTCGGTATCGAACTCGGTTCGATCCAGACCACATCGACAATCGAGTCCGCCCTGCGCGAGGCCATTAAGGCCGAAGCCAAGGGCCGGGCTGCGAACGTCTGACGCAGCGCCGCAACATACGGCGGAAAAAGTGCAGGGCCATAACGGCAGCGATCCAACCTGGAACTGAAAGCACGAATGCGACCACGGCGCATCCCCTTCGGTCTTCTTCTCCCCGGCAATATCCCTGACACAGTCTAAACGGATGCGGCCAATTCAGCGGCCAGCTCTCCAAGCCCATCCAGGTCGAAAGTATCGGCCATCGTTACGATCCGCTGGCTCAGGATTTGTCCGCTTCCAAATTGCTTCTCCAATTCGGCGGCGATGGCCTGCAATTCGGTCATGTCGCCCATTTCGGCCGCCTCCCGTATCCGCGAGGCCAGTGCTTTGAGATCCTCCGGTGGGATGTCATCGATGGTATCGCCGTCGGTCGGCACGGCTTGTTCCGATTCGCCTCCGATCGTGGCGACGGAAGCGAGCATGCCCTCTGTCGCGCGACGGAGTTTCTCGAATTCGGCCTCCAGCGCATCCGGGGACGGCGCCGCATCCGGGTTGTTTTTCACCAGATGCTCCAGGGCCATGGCCGCGCGCTGGACGTCCTTGGCCGCCAGATTACCGGCGCTGCCCTTGATGCTGTGGGCTTGCTGCAGAACCTCGGGATAGTCTTGCCCATCAATGGCCGTCCTGATCTGTTCGACACCCTCGCGGCAGCTGTCCGCGAACGTCAGGATCAACTTGCGGTAAAGCTTGCGATTGCCCTGCAGGCGGGTCAACCCCTCGGCCAGATCGAATCCCGCGAGCGTTTCCGGCAGATCCGCCTCCGCCAAAACGCGTGGCGCTTCTTTGGCTTCCGCCGCGGGAGAATCCGCGTCCGTCCCCTGGTCGGGCGCGATCCATTCCCCCAGGGCCGCGAAAAGCTTTTCCGGATCGATGGGTTTGGTCACGTGGCCGTTCATGCCGGACGCCAAGCTCTTCTCGGCGTCCCCGGCCATGGCATGGGCCGTCATGGCAATAATGGGGACGCGCTGCGCGCGCGCCGAGAGCTGGGAGCTGAAAGCTGAAAGATCATCGGATTCTTCTGTTTGCTTTGAGCTTTCAGCTTGCAGCTTCTCTTCCCACGCCCGAATTTTCCGCGCCGCGGTGTGCCCGTCCATGACCGGCATCTGGATATCCATCAAAACGGCATCGTATTGGCCGGTCTTTACCGCATCCACGCCCTCCTGCCCGTTGTTGGCCAGGGTGACTGAAAGGCCGGCGCCTTCCAGGATTTCCCGGGCCACCTGCTGATTGATTTCGTTGTCTTCCACCAGGAGGATGCTCGCGCCGGCGATGTGGGCCCGATCCCGGCTCCGATCCCCCAACTGGCGCTGCACCTTGCCGGCCTCCGCCAGACCGCCCATGGCCTGCATCACGGCGTCGAAGAGAACCGAAGCATTCACCGGTTTGAGCAGAAAACCTTCCAGTTCGATCCGCTCCGACAGGCGCATGACCTCTTCGCGGCCGTAAGCCGTCACCATGATGATGGCCGGTATCCGGGGCAGTTCCGTGTGGGCTTTGATGCGGGCGGCGGTTTCAATGCCGTCCATGCCGGGCATCTTCCAGTCCATGAGGACGAGTTCGAAGGGTGCTTCAGCCGCTTCGAGTTCGCTCAAGGCCTCCGCGCCTGAAGCGGCCAGGTGGACCTCGAAGGTGAAGGATTCCATCATTTCTCTGAAGATGCTGCGGCTCGTGGCATTGTCGTCGACGACGAGCACCTTGAGCCCCCGCAGGTCGGAGACCGGCACAAAATGACGCCGGGTCTTTTCCGTACCCGGGCTGAATACGGCCGTGAAATGAAACTGACTGCCCTGCCCCGGCTGGCTTTCGACCCAGATCTCGCCGCCCATCATCTCCACCAGGCGCTTGCTGATGGTCAACCCCAGACCGGTGCCGCCGTACTGGCGCGTGGTGGAAGTATCCGCCTGGGTAAAGGACTGAAAGAGTTTCTCGATCTGCTCCTCCGTGAGTCCGATACCCGTGTCGCTCACGGTGAACTGCAACTCAAGGCGCTCATCGCTTTGTGATTTGACCCGGGTTGCGACCACGATCTCGCCGGTTTCGGTGAATTTGACGGCGTTGCCCGACAGGTTGAGCAGCACCTGCCCCAACCTGAGAGGGTCGCCCACCAGAAAACGCGGCACATCCGCATCCGTTGCGAAGAGCACCTCGAGGTCTTTCTTCTCCTGGGCCTTCACGCTGATCAGGTTGCCCAAATTCTCCAGGACGTCCTCCAGGTTGAAATCCACGTCTTCGATATCGAGCTTGCCGGCCTCGATCTTGGAAAAGTCCAGGATGTCGTTGATGATCTTCAGCAGCGAATTGGCCGATGACTGGATTTTACCGAGGTAATCGCGCTGTTTGGGGTTGAGATCGGTTTTGAGGGCCAGGTGCGCCATGCCGATCACGGCATTCATCGGGGTGCGGATCTCGTGGCTCATGTTGGCCAGGAAATCGCTCTTGGCCTGGGTGGCGGCCTCGGCCCGGGTCCTTTCGTCGTTGAGATCCTCCATCATGTTGAGCATCGCCGACTGGGCCTGGTCGAGTTCCCTGACCTGGGCCTGGAGATCGTCCTCCATCTGCTGACGTGCGGTGATGTCCAGGAGCGAGGCCATTACGGTGTCGACATCGCCAGTTTCGCTACGGGTGCAGGCCACCGTCAAGGTGGTGTGAACGATGTCGCCGTCCTTGCGGATAAAACGCTTGTCGATAGTGTAATTGTCGATTTCACCGCCCAGCAGGCGTTCGTATTCCCTAAGATCCGCTTCGAGGTCTTCTGGGTGCGTCAGCTCGCTCCAGGTCATCTCGCGGAGTTCTTCCAGCGCATAGCCCATCATCTTCTCCAATTGACGATTGGCCTCGATCCATCCCCTGGCTGGCGAAGTAATTGCCATCCCCACCTGGGCATTCTCGAAATAACCCCGAAAGCGTGCTTCCTTTTCGCGGATGTTGTCCTCCATCTGCTTTTGCTCGGTAATATCTTCCTTGACCGCCAGATAGTGGGTGAGGCGGCCGTCAGCTGTCTTGAGGGACGATATGGAAACCGCCTCCCAGTAAAGTTCACCGTTCTTTTTCTTGTTCTGTAGCTCGCCCCGCCATTCCTCCCCGGCCGTGATGGTCTGCCAGAGTTCGGCATAAACTTCCGGCGGTGTTTCACCGGATTTGAGTATGCGCGGATTCTGACCAATGGCTTCCTCTGCGGTATAGCCAGTCACCTCAGTGAATTTTCGATTGATATACTGGATGCTTCCCTTGGGGTCGGTGATCATCACCAGTGCCGGGCTTTGCTCGACGGCCAGGGACAATTTTTTTAATTCGGCTTCGGCTTCCTTGTGTTCGGTGATGTCCAGGTTAACGCCCACCACACGCCGGGCTTCGCCCTCGTCGTCGAGGATGACGCGCTGGGCCGCATAGATGTTGCGAATATCCCCGTCGGAGCGTTTTATACGGAATTCGACCTCGCCCTGCCCCCTGCTTTCTACCGCCTGTTTCAGAGCCGCATCGACCCGGGGCAGATCTTCGGGCAGTACGAGCTGCTTCCAATCCTGATAGTGCATGGCCTGATCGCTATGAAGGCCGTAGATGTCGAACATGCGCTCGTCCCAGGTGGTCTCATGGGTCTGCACGTCCCAGTCCCAGACGCCCAGTTTCATGGCATCGATCGCCAGCGCCATGCGCTCCTTGGCTTCGGTCAGCTCCCGGGTGGCGGTGTCGATCCGCTGGGTGATCACCTGTCCCCGTTGGAGCAGCATTCCGATGAAGAGGGTCATCAGGAAGGTCCCGGCGATAGCGCCGAGCAGGGTCAGATCGGCCAGTTTTTCCTGGGGACCACCGCCGAATTTTGCATCCATGTACCAAGTAATGCGTAAATCCGCACCCGCGCTAACCGCGCGGTTGGAGACGACATGCAGGGCGCTCGCCACGGGGGCTCCCAAGACTTCGCGCAGCAGGCCCCTGCCGCCCGGTCCCTCGAATTCACCCTGAATCTGAAGTTGGATACCGCTCAGCCGATGAATATCGAATAATCCCTCGGCGATGGCATCAAAATCGATCAGGCCGATGATCACCAGCGGACCCTGTCTATCCAGGGTGGCCAGCGCTACGGGCGAAAGCGAGTGACCTTCTTCATCGGCAAACGGAGGGCCCAGTATGACCTGGCCTTCATTGGCGGAGGCCACCTTGACCGTATCGAATATCTCTGGGATTCGATCGGCAGGGATATCAGGGGATAACGGCCCCATTGGATCGGAGGAGAACGTGATCGACCAACCTTCCCCGTTCATGCGCGGTCGTGCGACGGCGGTGGCATCGAGGAAATAGGCCGTCGCACGGGATTCCAAGCCGTCCACAGCGCCTAAATATTCGGCCTCGCTGACGCTACTGGAATTCTCGAAGAGGATGGCCAGCCCGGATAGGGGCGCATAGCTTTCCTCCAGCCATCCCAGCAACGTACCGGAAAGCCACTGGCCGACCTTGTTGGCCTGGTCCTGCCATGCTTCACGGGCATCCAGGCGAAAGGCTGCACTGAGGGCATAAGATCCCCCTATGCCAGCGATCAAAAAGGCGGCGAGGATGATCCATCGAAATTGATTGCGCATAGCCCGGATCCTGTAGTGGAGATCACTGCTGTTCGTTAACGCTGAAAATGGGCCGAAATCCGCGTGGCGCCAGTGTCGATGCGGAATCCCAGCTTCGAATGTTGGTCCGGTCGACAACGACGACCTTGGGGGCCACATGCCGGATGTAATCTTTTCCTTCCAGAATCCTTACGATCACATCGATGGCAATACGGGCCTGCAGCACGGGCTGATCACTCGGTGCCGCCAGGATGTGGCCCCGGCGGATGCCACGATGCACCCCGGGCCCATAGTAATAGGAGACAATTTTGATCTTGTCGCTCAATCTGCGGGTTCGTAAAATTTTAACGGCGGCCTCCGCGGTAACGGCGGTGCCCACGATGAAGTCGAGCGTATCCGCATGGCGGTCGAGAACATCTTCGATCAGACGGCCCTGGACCCCACTGCCCGTGTCCCCGTATAGCGTTTCCACGATTTCAATCGCGTTGCCTTCGATCGCCTCCCTGAATCCGGCGTCACCTGCCTGGACCCAACCGGCATTTTCAGGCCCTGGAAACCATGCGACTTTTGCCGGGCGCCCCATCTGGGATTGCATTCTCTGCAGGTAGCGCCCGGACGCGAATCCCATATCCCTGAAAGACACGGCTGCCCGCGCTGCAATCTGCGGCGAGGACATACCGTTGATCAGATCGATTACCGGGGTCCCTTTTTCCGCCGCCTGAGCCACGAGGTCGTTCAGCCCCTCCAGGGAAATGGCCCCGATGATCAGGCCATCCGGTTTTTCAGACAAAGCCGCCTCGGTCTGCCGGCGTTGAACTGCCAGTTGGCTGTAGCCGCCCGCTTCCTGGATCGTCAGGCTGATCCCCAAGCGGCGGGCCTCGTCGATGAGCCCGAAATTGACGCCCAGCCAGTAGGCATCCTTGAGGTGCGGAATGAATACCTTGATGCGCCACGGTTGGGAAGCCTTTTGGAGAGGCGTGTACTGTTGCGATTGCCGCTGCATTGCTTCGTTGAAGGGCGGCGTCCAGACATCGACCGCCAGCGGATACCAGGCCTTATCGGCCTTCAGCCCGGCTGGCGCCGCCACAGCGAACACGAG
>JASJED010000024.1 GCA_030065585.1 Desulfobacterales bacterium
GATGCGGAGCACCTCGCTCGAAGCGCGATTGCCGGTAATGAAGATAAACTGTCGGCCGACGCCTGACGAAGGAGACGATTAAGATGACCACGACACTGCAGGAAGGCATGGAATTCGAAACGACCTATGAGGTGCCCGCCGATAAGACGGTACCCCATCTCTACCCGGAGTTCGAGGAGGGGCAGCGGATGCCGGAGGTTTTCGCCACCGGCTATATGGTGGGGCTGTTTGAATTTGCCTGCATTAAGTTTATCAACGCGCACATCGACTGGCCCCGTCAGCAGACGGTGGGCATTCACATCAACGTAAGCCACACGGCGGCCACACCGCCGGGCTTTACCGTGACGGTCCAAGGACGTCTCGTGAAAATCGACGGCCGCAAGCTGACCTTCTCCATCGAGGCCCGGGACGGGGTCGACACCATTTCCAAAGGGTCGCATGACCGCTTCATTATCGACGCCGACAAATTCAATGCCGCTGTGGAAAAAAAGAAGGCTGCGCTTTAGCAGGCTGCTGAAAAACGTCATGAGCGCCGGCAAGACAAGGCCAAATCCGACAAAAAAAAGCGCCGTTTATATGGAATAAATGAGCATTTGAGGAGGATTTTAACGCCGTATTGCCAAGCGCAATCGTTTTTCAACAGCCTGTTTGAGCAGAAGGTCAAAGCAATGGCCTCTTAAAGTTGCCTGCTCTGCGGGGCGGATTCAATCGGGATGCGGCCAGGGGCTCTCCATGGATTCTTCCGTCAGGTAGCAGAAGCGGTGCCACTCGAATTCGCGACGGGAGATCGGACAGCGCAGCGTGACCTTGCGTTCGCTGACACCCACAACCTCCCAGTCCCCGTGTCGGGGGCCATTCTGGATATAGATTTTCTGTCCCACCCGGAAAGGATAGGTTTTGAAAATGGTGACGGTTTCTGTTGCCATGCGGGCTCCTTGCCGATTTTTCAAGTTTGGGCCATTGATTCGATCATATCCTGGAGATTCTCCACCGGTGCACCCAGAGCGTCTGCCATACGGTCCATAAAATTAAAGAGCGCCGTGACGGCCACGGCTTCAAAGATTTCTTCCTGCTGACATCCGGCCGTTTCGAGAGCCCGAACGTCTTCGGCCGTCACCTTGTAGGAATGCCGCGTGATCTTTTCCGCAAACCGCAGCAGGTCTCTGGTCTTGTCATCGATCAGCGGGGTGTTCGCGACGTCGTTGATGATGCTTTGAACCTCTTCCCGCGTAAAGCCCTGCGCCATGGCCATGGCACTGTGTGCGTCCACTCAGTAGGCGCATGCATTGAGTTTGGAGACATGGGCCGCGATCAACTCCTTGGTGCTGCGGGGCAGACCGTGGTCTTCCACCATCAGGCGTTTGACATAGGTCACGATCGGTGCCAGGAGATCGGGGCGGAGGCTCTGGGCGACGAAGACCTTGGGGACCATCATGAACATTTCCTGGAGGGTCGCATAGGTGTCCTGGAGCGTTCCCTGGGCGGCTTCCGGCGCAACGGTTTTGAGGTGATAGTCCATGAACAGACTCCTTTCAAGTGGGTGTGCCGGGCGTATAATCCACCTGGCCTCTGATGTTATCGGTTAGAATAATCATCAAATCCTGCCAGACCAGGGCATAATCGTGGCGCCAGGAACGGGTGTTCCCCTGCCGCGTCGATCGTGGTATGACAGGCGCATGACGATTCGGGTTCTCGCCAACGGTATTGTTCTGATCGGGCTTTTCCTTTTGGGCCGGGTGATCTGCCAGGCGGCCTACAGCGGCCTGGCGCTGCCGGCTGCGTCGCTACCGGCCGGGATGGGCGCCCAGGGGCTCGTGGCCCTGGGGTTGCGTCTGCCGATGCCGCTGCACGTCATTGCCGTGGGATTGATCCTGCAGAAGCGATGGCTGGCGCCGCGGTGGGCCCGCATGGCTTGGTGGGCAGTGGTCTTTTCCGGCTGTTGGCTGGGCGCCGCCCTGTTGATCCAACAGTTCTTCCTGCCTGCGAACTGATGGATGCCTTGACATTCGTCTTCGCGGTCAATCAACATACCTTTCCCGCGGCATTTGACATTTAGCGGCCACCTGCCAGGTGCACCAATCGCGGCCCTGATGGCCAAAGCGGCTTTTCGTGATTATGCTTAATTTAGCGCCAAACCGCGCCGGCAAACGGCATCTACCTCCCCGGCGTTCGCGAAACAAGGCGCCCTAATAACCGGCCGGAGCCAAACGGCTGGAAATCGAGAGGAGCATGCGCATGTTGCAGAAATTTGTCATATCCCATGACAAAACCAAGGACCGTTTTGCCATTCGGGAGATGGCCATCATCGACAAGAACCTGGCCAACAAGGAAGCTTCGCTGCTGCGCGACGATGACTTTGCCTTTCTATGTGAGGCGTCGTACAGTGGAAAAACGATCGCCGCGTCGATCGACCGGGGCCTGGAAGATCTGGTGGCGACGCTGCGAACCCCCAATTTCTTTCCGATCAAAGCCTATGCCCTCAAGATCGCGGAATCGGTTATTGCGCTGCGCAATTCCGAGGACAATCTCCGCACCGCGCTTGTTTTCAACGACCTTGACCTGATGGGCACCGAAACCGAGCAATAAGCCGACGGTGCCGTAACGCTGCCAGGGCCAACGGCTGGCGATCGAAACCGAATCGCCATTCTCCCCCAGTGTCTCTTAATCGGGTCGATGGCCCTGCCAGGCGATGCATTCAGGGACGCGTTTTTAGATCTTACCGCGCTCGCTGGCCATATTGATATAGGCCTCCACCGTATTGGCCGGCGGTATATACTGATCCTCGTTCGTCTTTTGTTTGAGGATCAAAGCGTCGGTGGGGCAGGTGCCGATACACAGCCCGCAGCCGATACAACGATCGCGATTAACCGCGGCCACCTCGGCGACCGTGATGGCATCCATCTGGCAGCGCTCCACGCAGATCTCGCAGGCCGTACAATCCGCCTCGATTACCTCGGCATAGTAGTTGGTGTGCACCGCCAGGGCCGGTTGGTCCAGAGTCCGCATGTTCTTGAGGATCTGGCAGCAGCAGCCGCAGCACATGCAGATGTTGAACGGTTTCTGCGAATTGGAGGGCTGGAGCACCAGACCGGCTTCCTCGCCGGTCTTGAGCAGACCGAGCGCCTCTTCCTGGGAGATGGTCCGTCCCAGTCCGTTTTGTTCGTAATAATACGCAGCGCTGCCGAAAGTCAGGCAGGCTTCCATGGGTTTGTCGCAGCCCTGGCCTACCATGGCGTGCTCGCGCCGGCAGATGCAGGGCGCCACGACGATCTTGGACTGCTGGCGGATAACCTCTTCGGCGGCTTCATAGGGCGTGACCGTCATTTCGGCATTCACGCTCTGGGCCACCGGAATGACGCGCACCTGTTTGGTCTTGCGGTCTGTCCAGCTTTTCTTCATCAGGTAGGGGATATATTCCTTCATGTCCCGGATCAGGTCCTCGTCCAGGTCGTTGACATGATACTCCCAAATGCCAATCACGAACTGGGCGGCCATGTACGTATGCTGGCCGTTCTTGCTGTTGCGGAAGATCAGGCCCTTGCGCGACATTTCCTCCAGGGTGGGTGCCATGACGGAGACCTCCCGTCCCAGCCGCGCGGCGATAGCCTCGACCGTCTCGGGCATCATGCTCAGGTCGGTGGCAATTGCGGCCTCCTCCTCGGTGAACAGGCGTTTTAAAATACGCAGTTCCACACCGCTTGCGGTGGCCGGGTAGCCGGCCGGCAGATTGTCCAGATGTTCGGCCAAACGCTGATAGACGTCCTTGGTCATGTGGTTCTCCCCATGTGATGTTCATGCATCCTGATCCACCTCATTCCGAGGCGTCTGATAGCACTTGCGATGGGAAATGAAAAGTGGCATAAATGCCACCGCATTTTTCAAACTGGCGCTTTACCTTGTGGAGCTGTTCGGCACCCCGGAACTGGCCGCCGTGTGCGCCAAAGCCCTGCTGGTCGATCCCAACCAGGATCGCCAGTCGCCCTACGCGATTCTCGATTTTGAACGCGATCAACCGGCCCTTTCAGCCGCCACCTTTTTCAGTTTGTCGTTGGCCCAGATGGCCACCTCGACCCGTCGGTTCAAGGCGCGTCCGGCGGCGGTATCGTTGCTGGCGATGGGTTCGTCATAGCCGAAGCCCCGCGCGTCGAAACGCCCCGAATCGACATTCTGGCTGGCGAGATAATTGGCCACGGAATTGGCGCGGCGCTGGGATAGCTCCATATTGTATTCGGCCGAGCCCGTGGAATCCGTATGGCCGGCCAGCATGATATGGGTGTCTTCGTATTTATTGAGGATCGTAGACAACCGGGCCAGCTCGGATTTGGAGTCGTATTTGAGGTCGGCCCGGTCCACGTCGAACAAAATGCCGGAATCGAAAGTAATCTTGATCCCCTCACCGATGCGCTCGACCTTGGCACCGGCGATATCGCGCTCGATTTCGGCGGCCTGTTTGTCCATGTAATTGCCGATAAAGGCACCGGCGACACCACCCACGGCGGCGCCGATGATCAGGCCGGCGGCCGTGTTACCGGCGGCATAACCGATCAGGCCGCCGGCCGCAGCCCCGGCCCCGGCCCCGATGGCGGCACCCTTCTGGGTGCGGTTCCATTCCGCACAGCCCATGGTGGAGGCCACAAAGGCCAGAAGCAGGGCCCAAACGATGATTTTTTTGGTCATGGTGTTATTCTCCCAATATATTTCGTGTGTCCAGACGATGATGGGGATTGGCGATCATTATTACGCCGCCATTTTAATTGTTCCGCCGGCAATTAGCAACCATTGGGTCGCCATGCGGATGCCGACCGGTTGCCAATCCGCAGGGCGGCGTTAGCGATGATCGTCTTGCCGCCGTGGATGCCATTTAGCAAGCACCAGGCCGGATGCGTTGCTCACGGGCGCTTTTCATTTGAATCGCGGCCAGGAATCGCCTATGGATGAGAGGCGCGGCCTTCGTGGTCGAAAAACATTAGCCTGCAGTTGGAAGCTTAAGCAATGAGCGCACCAAACGGCCGAACGACCCGCAGAGCCGGGTCTTCGCAAACCAAGCCGCCGCAAGCCCTCAGGCGCACGGCCGCCGACGGTCGTCACCGGCCCTTACGGCTTGTGCGCTGGGCGGGCCTGTTCACCTTGGCCCTCCTGCTGCTCAGCGTCCTGATGGTGCTTCCCTGGCGCTGGCTGGCGCCGCCGACATCGGCCTTCATGCTGCACCACCAGCGATTGTCCGATCGGGACGTGCAGCACTTCTGGGTGCCCTGGGAGCAGATCGCCCCCTGGCTGCCGATTGCCGTGGTGGCCGCCGAAGACCAGAAATTTCCCCAGCACAGGGGTTTTGACTTCGATTCGATTATTAAGGCCACGCAGGAGCGCCGGGGCCGGATGCGCGGCGCCAGCACGATCTCCCAGCAAGTGGCCAAGAATCTTTTCCTATGGTCCGGGCGCAGCTATTGGCGCAAGGGACTCGAGGCCTATCTTACGGTGCTGATCGAGGTCCTCTGGCCCAAGCGACGGATCCTGGAGATTTACCTGAACGTGGCCGAGTTCGGACCGGGTATCTATGGCGCCGGGGCGGCCGCGGAGATAATCTTCCGCAAGCCGGCCGCCCGCCTGACCCTCAGGGAGGCTTCCCGACTGGCGGCCGTGCTCCCCAATCCCAAGCGCATGTCGGCCCGGCGACCGTCGGCCTACGTGAACCGGCGGGCCGGTGAAATCGCTGACTGGGTCCGCAAACTGGGTGGACCGGCCTACCTATCAGACCTATAGTCTGGTCGTTACCCGATTTGTGGCCCGAAGGCTTCCAACCCGGCTTTATCCTTTTTCGTCCGAACACGGCGTACCAAGACCCGGGGGGCAGCGAGGATTTCAAACAGTAGTGCACCAAAGAGAAAGGCTTGGCCCATGACCCGCAAGACCAAGATCGTGGCGACCATCGGACCGGCTTCCAACAGCCGTTCGATGCTGGAGAAGCTGGTAGAGGCCGGCATGAACGTGGCCCGCTTGAATTTTTCCCACGGCTCCTACGAAGAGCACGTGGAGGTGATCCGGTCGATTCGGTCGATATCTCGCACCATGAACCGGCCGATCGCTGTTCTGCTGGATCTCCAGGGGCCCAAGATCCGCGTGGGGCGCCTCGAAAACGCCGAGCCCGTGCGGCTCAAACGCAATCAGCCCTTCGCCATTACCAGCCGCAACATGGCCGGTACGGCCGCGATGGTATCGACCACCTACCGGCAGCTGGTCAGCGACGTGCGCAAGGGCGATACGATTCTTCTGGACGACGGCCTGATCCGCCTGCAGGTCGAGAAAGTCCGGAAAGACACGGTCGAATGCCGGGTGATCAACGGCGGCTGGCTCAAAGAAAAGAAGGGCATCAATCTGCCGGGGGTCAATGTCTCGGCGCCCTCGCTCACCGACAAGGACAAACGCGACGTCAACTTCGGCATCCAGAACGGGGTGGACTACTTTGCCCTTTCGTTTGTGCGCAGCGCCGAAGATCTGCGACAAATCAAGGCGCTGTTGCAGCGGCAGGGAGCGTTCATACCGGTGATCGCCAAGATCGAGAAACCGGAGGCCGTCGAAAACCTGGAGGCAATCCTCGAGGTTGCCGACGGGATCATGGTGGCGCGCGGGGACCTGGGGGTGGAGTTGAATCCCGAACAGGTGCCCACCATTCAGAAACGCATCATCCATGCGGCCGTGAGTTGCAACAAGCCGGTCATCACGGCCACCCAGATGCTCGAGACCATGAGCGCCAACCCGATTCCCACACGGGCCGAAGCCTCGGACGTGGCCAATGCCATCTTCGACGGCACCGACGCGGTCATGCTTTCCGGCGAAACCGCTTCGGGCCGTTATCCGCTCAAAGCCGTGCGCATGATGGCGCGCATCGCCCGGGAAGCGGAAAGTTCGCCCTTCATGAAATACATTATCCCTTTCGATCGCGATCCATCCGACCTGGTGACCCACGCCGTGGCCCAGTCGGCCGTGAACATCGTGCACGAAATCAACGGTTGCTGCCTGGTGGTTTTTTCGGCCTCCGGGAAAACTTCCAAGAAGGTGTCCAAACAGCGGCCCTCCCATCCGGTCTATGCCTTCACCTCCAGTGCGGCCACCTATAACCGGCTTTCGCTGCTCTGGGGGGTCACGCCCATGTACATACCCGATATCGACAGCCCCCAGCGCCTCATTACCAGCAGCGAAAACCTTCTGCGGGAAAAGAACCTGATCGCCAATGGCGATCTGGTCGTTTTTGTCATCGGCGTGGGGCTCAAGGAGGGCTCCACCAATGTGATCAAGATCCATCGGGTGGGCCACGAGGACTGAACCGCCGGCGGTCTTGCGCTTGATGAAGTCGATGTCTTGGGCTATGATCGCCGCCCGGAGGATAATTATTCTGATCAAACGACAGGTGATGCCATGACGAACCCGGATAACTCATCACCCAACGACCGACGCCGTCGCATCGTGGATGAAGCGCGCCAACATCGCGAACAGCGTGAACAAACCTATCGCGAAAAGGCCCTCAAGCTTTTTCCCTGGGTCTGCGGGCGCTGCGGACGTGAGTTCAGCGGTAAAAAACTGCGCGAGCTGACGGTCCACCACAAGGATCACAACCACGACAACAACCCGCCGGACGGCAGCAACTGGGAGTTGCTCTGCATCTACTGCCACGAGAACGAGCACTCGCGCCATGAAACGGCAGCGGCCTACAACGAGGTGCGTCCCGGCGAATCCCCGGCATCCTCCAGCGGCCACCGCCCGTTTGCCGACCTGGCCGCCCTCTTGGAAGGCCGCAAGAAATAGACGGCCTTCTAAAGCGTATGTGGCCCCTTTGATCCCTTACAGAAAGAACCCCGATGGCAGGTCGTGAGCCCCGCCAGCGGCCCTCTGCGCGTCGAGATTGAGAAGACATGTCGACGAAAACCAACATGCGGGTGATCTTCGCCCTGACGCTGGTGCACTTCACCGGCGATTTCTACAGCGCCTTCACCACACCGCTGTTTCCCCTGCTCGTGGAAAAGCTGGGCCTGTCCCTGACCCAGGTGGGCATCATTGCCGGTCTCAACCGCTTCCTGGCCTTCATCGTACAGCCCTCGGCCGGCTATCTGGCCGACCGTTACCCTTCGCGCCTGTTTACCATCGGCGGACTGCTCATGGCGGTGGTGTTCATACCGCTGTGCGGGGTGGCTTCCGGATTCTGGACCCTGCTGGCCGTGATCGCGCTGGGGTCGGTGGGCTCGTCCCTGTTTCATCCGGCGGTCACCGGCATGGTGCCGATCTATGCCGGCCGCCGGGCCGGCCTGTCGATGTCCATTTTCAACACCGGCGGGACCCTGGCTTTCGGTCTGGGTCCCCTGTTCATCACCTGGTATGCCACGCGATTCGGACTTGGCGCCGTACCGCTGACCATGGTATTGGGGCTGGTGCTGGCCCTATATCTCTTCCTGACGCTGCCGGCGCCTCCGGCGGCGGTTGAGGTGACCCACGGATTTCTGGCCACGGTCCGCGAAAGCCTGGGGCCGGCCTGGAAAGCGGTGGCGTTGATCTGGCTGGTGATGGTGCTGCGGGCCCTGACCGGACAGTCCTTTATGACGTTTATGCCCCTGCTCTACGTTCAGGAGGGGCACTCGCTGGTTTCGGCCGGGTTGATCTTTGCGCTGTTCACCGTGGCCGGCACTTTCAGCGGAATTCTGGCCGGTATGCTTTCGGACCGGATCGGCCCCAAACCCGTATTTGTGATCACGCACGGGCTGATGACGCCCGTCCTGCTGCTTTTCCTGCATCTGGAGGGCCACTGGGTTTATGCCGGTGCACTCCTGGCCGGGGGCTTTGTCCTGGCCACCCTGCCGCTGGGCGTGGTCATGGCCCAGAGCCTGGCGCCCCAGGGGCGCTCCATGGTGGCCAGCCTGATGATGGGATTCGCTTTCGGTTTGGGGGGACTCGTGTCGCCCCTGATCGGTTATCTGGCCGATATCTACTCGATCAGAACGGTGCTGACCGCCGCCTCGCTGGTGCCCCTGGTGACCGTGGCCCTGATTGCCCGCTTTCCGAATATTACCGCCAGAGGAGGGGCCTAATCCCTGGTCGGAGGAAACCCTATGAATCTGGAAATCTGGATTGCCTACATCATTGCGGCGGAGATCATCCTGGTGATCCCCGGCCCCACCATCATCCTGGTGGTCAGCCAGGCCATCACGCACGGGCGTCGCTCGGTGGTGCCGCTGGTCGCCGGGGTTACCGGCGGGGATGCCACGGCCATGATTTTTTCCCTGCTGGGGCTGGGGACCATCATGTCGGCCTCGGCGACCCTGTTCACCCTGACCAAGTGGGTCGGCGCGGTCTACCTGGTCTATCTGGGAATCAAAACCTGGCGGACTTCGCCGGAAAACGGGGCCTGGCGCGATACCGGTCTGCACGGCACCCGCGGCGCCTTGTTCAAGAGCGCCTACATCGTGACCGCCCTGAATCCCAAAAGCATCGCCTTCTTTGTGGCCTTTCTGCCCCAGTTCGTCGATGCGCGCGGTGACCATTTAGCGCAACTGTTGATTCTGGGATCCACCTTTCTGGTGTTAGCCCTGGTCAATGCGGCGCTCTATGCCATCTTTGCGGGCACCCTGCGCGACACGCTTAAACGGCCGCGAGCCCGCCGCTGGTTCAATCGCTGCGGCGGCAGTGCCCTTGTCGGCGCCGGGATGCTGACGGCGGCCATGCAGCGAACGTCCTAGTGGCGATGGCACCGATCGGATGACTCAGCCATGAGCGATTTTGCCGTCATCGCCGCGATCGACCCGCAGGCTGCGGAAGATCCCGAGTACATCGCCACCTACGTCATCCGTGCCGGCGGGCATGAAATCTACCGCGTGCCTTTGCGGCGGGGGCCGGGAATGATTCGGCTAAACCGCTTCGGATCCCTGGTCCCCAGATGTCCCGACTTTGAAATTCAGCAGACCGATTGGGTAGGGCTGCGCAAGATCGCCGTGCGAACCGCGGCTCGCGGTCTGAGCATCGGCGAGATCCGCGGGCCGAAACTCTATTTTGAAAAACCCAACCAGATCGTGGGGTTTCATGACGCGGCCTCGCCAATGAAGCGGACGCTGCGGTGGGCGCTGCGCGGATACCCGAATCGATTCGTTTTCGTGCGGGCGGTCGACCGGATGACCATCGGCTGGATCGAGGCCCCTCCGGACGCAATGGGCCCTTGGCCGGTTCGGATGGTAAAGGCACTACGCCGCAAGTCTTCGGACGAGGCGCAATGCGTCTGGCTCGGGCAGTTGGATTGCCCGGATCTTGATTTCAGGCTGTTTGCCGCGCTGGCCGTTGTTTTGCACAGCGACCAGGCGGGGCGCCGGCGTCTAACGGCCGGGGCGGTTGGATAACCCGTTACGGTCGGGGCGACGCTCAGTTTCCCCTAATTTGAGCATGTTCTGGATGCCGGATCAGGTCCGGCATGACGAAAACAATTCTTTTTTCGAGTCCATCAAGGCCAATAGTATGAAGTACACGCCCAACCTGCTAAAACGGCTGTTGAACATCTACCCGCCCTATCTGGGTGCCGGAGTCAAGGTCACCCATATCCGTGAAGATTGGCAGGAACTGCATGTATCCATGGCCATGCGGTGGTACAATCGCAATGCCGTCGGCACCCATTTCGGCGGCAGCCTCTATTCGATGGTCGACCCCCATCTGATGCTGCTCCTGATGCAACTGCTGGGCAAACAATATCGGGTCTGGGACAAGTCGGCCGAGATCGAATTCATCAAAGCCAGCAAAAGCAAGGTTGCGGCGGTCATCCGCATATCCGATGAAGATATCGAAACGATCAAGCGCCGGACGGAAAACGGTGAGAAATACTTTGCGGACTTTACGATCGAAATCATAGATGAAGATCGCGATCTGGTGGCGCGCGTCCGTAAAACGATCTATATTCGCAAGAAAACACTACATTAACAGGCCGTTGAAAACATCATACGCGAAGGTGCGGCACCGGACCGGCCTGGCCGGGGCACCGTGGGGTGCCGACCCGCAGCTTGTGGCAAGGAGCGGCATGCATTCACACGCCGAACTGATCGAGCGATTCTACGCCTGCTTTGAAAAACGCGACGGTGCCGGCATGGTGCAATGCTACCATGCGAACATCGTTTTTTCGGATCCCGTATTTCCTTTGCTGCGGGGGCCGCAGGCCGGGGCCATGTGGAGGATGCTCTGCGCCCAGGCCCGGGAATTCACCTTGTCGGTCAGCGGCATTCAGGCTGACGAGACCGCCGGCAGGGCCCATTGGGAGGCGCGCTATCTTTTCGGGGCGACAGGCCGTCGCGTGCACAATAAAATCGACGCCCGCTTTCAGTTTCAGGATGGCAGAATCATTCGCCACATTGATCACTTCAATTTCTGGCGATGGAGCCGCATGGCCCTCGGGCCCACGGGGTTGCTCCTGGGCTGGAGTCCGATGGTCAAAAACAAGGTCCGCCGGCAGGCGGCCAAAAGCCTGGCAAAACATCGCGAACGATTGGAGAGGTAAGCAGGATATATATTCTGCCGGGGCCGGCATCGGCACGACGCGTCTGAGTTTATCGCGACGGGCTTCGCGATCCACGCCGCCTATCCCCCGCCTGCCGCCGGAAGCCTCTCCATGTTTATTGGGGGTTACATCCAGGCCGGCGGCTTTTCGCCGGGATGCGCCGTTGGCATTGGGTGCCTGTTGGACGATCACACCTGCGTTTGATCGACGGAATAGCCATGGCGCAGGGCCAGTTTTTCAAACATCGCCGCCAGGCCGACCCCCAGCGTGAACAGGGCGCCGATGTCGAGATTCTGGTCGGCGGTGGCATCGAAAAACACCTTGAGGCTGGAGGCCATGCCGTCTTCCGGCCGCCAGTAGCAGACCATGATCGGCACCTGCGGCAGCGGGTCCAGGACCACCGAGATGTCGGATTCGAACTGCCGGGCCACCCGGCGTCCATTGAAAAGCCGGACCATGTCCTTGAAAAGATCCGGATAGGTGTCGGCCACCGCCTGCATGGCGGCCTCGCAGCGTTTCTGGAAAAGGGGATAGCGCTCCTTGCCATCGGCCAGTTCGCGCAGCGACACCCAGTTGCCCGTGGCCGGCACGCCCTTGCCATGGAGCACGTAGTGCAGAAAGGGTACGGTCACCCAGGGGTTGACGTGGATGTCGGCGGCCAGGCGGCCTTCGGTATCCACACTGAAGTTTTTCCCCAGAATTTTGAGCCGCAGCCGGTGGTCCTCGAAGCGGGCCCCGATGCGGCGCGCAGCCGCCGCCAGATCGGATTGGCGGATGCCTTCGATCAGGGATTGCATGTAGTCTTCACGGTTTTGTTCGACGATATGGGGGGCCGGCGCCTCACCGAGAACCCGCGCGATGATCTCGGGTGCCAGCCGGGGGCAGTCCCGGATGGATTTCTGCCCCATGTAGACGGCCCCCGCAAAGGCCAGGCAGGTTTTACGGCCGCATTCCTGGCAGTTGGATTTGTCGAGCAACTGGAAGATTTCCATGGCGTTTTTTGGCTGGGGCATGACGATAACTCCTGTGACGGTGTCGATTGGCGCCTGCCAGTCTACCAGAACGGGATGCGAAAAAGAATCCCTGTGATGGGTGGGGTATTGGAGACCGGTTCATTTCTGGCGTGCTGACCGATCTTTGGCCAGACATTGGCCAACGTTGGTTGACCTTGAAACGGGTCAATGCTTGGCGGCGCGTTGCGGCGCGTAACCCGCCAATGACAGCGTCCGGTTTACATTCGAACATGGTTGCGTATATAAGCAATCAGAGTGAGCGAAAATGTACGGATGCCTCTGTGTGCTTTCTTCGCTTACCCTGTTCCACAGACGGACTGGATCGTTCTATGCGCCGGCAATGTGTCATGGAGGACTGGTATCTATACTTGGTGCGCTGCCGCGACGGCAGCCTCTACACCGGTATCACCACCGATGTGCCGCGCCGGATGAAGGCCCACCGCCACAACCTGGGGGCCAAATATCTGCGGGGGCGGGGCCCTTTGATGCTGGTGTTCCAGGAAAAGATCGGCGCCAAGCGGCGGGCCTTTCAGCTCGAGCGCGCAATCAAACGCTTACCCAAATCCAAGAAAGAAAAACTCGTGCGCCGGGGTGCGGGAAGTCTTAAATTAATACTAGACGCATAGTCACGGCCGATCGAGAGCGGAAGACGGTTCCCGCAATCTCTGTGTGTATGCCCAATCCACCGGCCCCTGTCTGTCGGAGAACCCGAAAGGAGGTCGCCAATGGCCATCGAAGCCATCATCAAACGCCGCGTCCAGCAGGGTCAGCAGGCCAAACAACTGGTGCCTTTGCTGATGCAGCTGCGCGCCAAAGCGGTCCAGCAGCCCGGCTATCTTTCCAGCGAAACCCTGTCCAATATCGAAAATCCCGAAGAATGCCTGGTGATCAGCCGCTGGCAGACGATCGAGGACTGGAATGCCTGGGTGACCAGCGACACGCGGGCGGCCATTCAGGCTCGAATCGATGAAATCGCCGGGAGTGAACAGGAGATCAAAGTATACGCTCCTATGGTCCTGCGGCCGGGGTGACAATGGCGGAGGACGCGATCCTAGCCTGTCCCGATTTAGAAAAACGATCGCCGGCGGTGAACATGATCACCAATGGCCTGCATGCGTGCCAACGCATCGGCATCCAAGGGACCCTTCTCCAAGGTCTCCAGGGCCGCCTCCATCTGTTCCATATTGCGGGGGCCGCACAGACAGATATCGACCGCCGGGTGGCTGAGGGCAAAGCGGTAGCAGTCCCGGCTCGAAGGTGGCCGCTCACCGGGCGGCATGCGCCGTGGCTGAAGCAGATGGCCCCAGCGGGTGGCGGTGTAGGATACCAACCCCTGCCCCCTTAGATGGGGGAAGACTTCCGTTTCCGCCCCGCGGTGGGCCGCGTTGTAGCGCACGTGGAACAGATCGAAGACCTCGAGGGCCGCCATACGGGCAAACAGCGGCCGGTTGTGCCCGGACATGCCCACAAACCGCACCGTGCCTTTCTGCTGCATCACCAGCGCCCGGTCGATGATCCGCGGCGACGGCTCACGATTGTGCCAGCCCAGCAGAAAGACGTCGGCGTAATCCAGACCCAAAGCCTTCAAGGCCTTTTCCAGTGAGTATTCCATCAGTTTAGCGGATCGGGCGTAGCTTTGGAGGGCGACCACCAGCCGTTCCCGCTGCCCGCGACCGACGATATGGCGAATGGCCTCGCGCATGCCGGCTTTGCGGGAAGTCCAGTAGAAATAGTTGCAGCCGCGCTCGAAGGCCATTTCATAGGCGGCGGCCGGGGCGCCGTAGCCGGCGCCCAGCCCCAGCCGTCCGACGCGCAGGCCGGTGCGTCCCAGGGTTGTTGGTTGCGACAAGGTCATGCGATTTTCCCTGGTATTGCGAAGTGAGGTTAGATGAAATCATTACCGGTCAAGCCCCCCGCATGTCAACTATCGCCGTACCGAAGCAGAGGGAGGGAAAAAGGTTCCGGGCAGGGGATAAGATGGCTTACCTTTCAAAAAACCGGAACAAGTTTCAGGTTACCATGGTCAATCCAAGTTCTGGGGCATTGAGGATGCTGGGGGTCACCGTGGGCAGATCGCCCTCCAGGAAAGCGCGAATGTCGGTTCGGTTCCAGATCGGATAGCCCATCAGCAAGCCGGCCACGTTGGCGGCCGCCAGCGTGGCCATGCCCTCGCGGGTCCAGCGGGTGGCCGAAGCGATGTGCGGCACGATTACCACGTTGTCGAGTTGATCCAGCCCCGGCGCCATGTCCGGTTCGTTTTCGAAGACGTCCAGACCGGCCCGGAAATCCGGATGGGAACGGCAGTGGTCCACCAGGGCGGCTTCGTCGATCACCGGACCGCGGCTGGTGTTGACGACGACGGCGTTGGGTTTCATGCATGCCAGCCGCTCGGCGTTGATCAGGTGCTGGGTGGTCTCGTCGAGCACGGTGTGGATGCTGACGCAGTCGGCGGCTTCGAGCAGATCCTCCACCGTGACGGCCCGCGTGCAGGTGATCGGGGCGCGTCCCTGGGCGACCAGGAAGTCGGCATAGGCGTCCACCTGGGCCTCCAGACGTTCGTTGGGGTGGATGTCGTAGTAGATCACGTTCATCTTGTGACCTTCGGCCATCATACAAGCGTAGGCCTCACCGATGCGGCCGGCGCCGATGACCCCCACCGTTTTGCGCCATAAAAGCTCGCCCAGAAAAAGGGACGGCAGCCAACCCCGGTAGCGGCCGGCGCGCAGATAGCGTTCGGCTTCCCCGATGCGGCGCGCGGCGGCAAAGGTAAGCGCCACCGCCATCTGGGCGGTGGTCTCGGTAAGCACGCCCGGGGTGTTGCCCACCGGGATGCCCTGGCGGGTGGCCGCCGCCACGTCCACGTTGTTGTATCCCACGGCATAGTTGCTGTAGGCGCGTCCCCCGGCGGCCTTGAGGGCCCGGAAGCGATCTTCGTCCCAGGGCTCGGTCAGCTGGCCGATGGCCCCATCACAGCGGGGGGCCAGCGCCTGGTCGATTGCGGCGCCCGGCAGAATGTCCGAAGCGGTGCAGATTTCCACCCGGCAGTCGGCCGCGGTGAGGATGTCCCGCCAGCGCCGTCCGGGTAGTTCCTTGGTGACGATGACGCGCCGATGGCCGGAAGGGTTGTGAACCTGCCATTCAAATGATGCCATTGCAAACCTCCTTCCGAAGTCTGCGATCTGGTTTTGATCTAAACCCTCCACCTTGGGGGCAGTCAGCGGTTTGAATCTTCTTTGCGATTATTTCCGTGCGATGACGCTTTTGACCGCCGCTTCGATATGGCCGTAGGAGAGGCCGTATTTATCCAACAAATCGAGATAGGGGCCGGATTCGGCAAAGGTGTCGCGCACCCCGATGCGTTTCATGGGGATGGGGTCGTTCTCCACCAGGAGTTCGGCCACGGCACTGCCCAGACCGCCGAAATAGACATTGTTTTCGGCCGTCACGATGGCGCCGGTTTGTTCGGCGGCCAGCAGCACGGTTGCCTCGTCCAGGGGCTTCAAGGTCGGGCAGTCGATCACCCGGGCATCGATGCCTTCGCGGGCCAGGTTGGCCGCGGCCGCCAGGGCATGGGCTGTCAGATCGCGCATGGCGATGATGGTCACGTCGGCGCCGTCGCGCACGGTCACCGCCCGTCCGATTGCAAAGGGGTAGTCCGGCCGGAAGACCTGCGGTACGGGATCGCGGGTAAAACTGAGATAGACCGGGCCTTCGTAGGCGGCGGCGGCCCGCACGGCCAGAACCGTGGTGTCGGGGTCGGCCGGGGCGATCACGGTGGAATTGGCAATCGCGCGCATGATCGATAAGTCTTCCTGGCCCTGGTGGGTGACGCCGTCCGGTCCCGGAGTGATACCGGAGTGGCTGGCGGCGATCTTCACGTTCAGGTTGGGGTAGTGGATGCTGTTGCGGACCATGTCGAGCGCCCGCAGGCTGGCGAACACCGCGTAGGTGCAGGCAAACGGGACTAGGCCCGCTGTGGCCATGCCGGCGGCGGCGGCGAACATGTTTTGCTCGGCGATGCCGAAGTTGAAGGCCCGGTCGGGAAACGCGGCCGCGAATTTGTTGGTGCCGATGGATTTGGAAACGTCGGCGTCCAGGACGACAATGTCTGGGTTGGCATGCCCCAATTCGATCACGGTCTGGGCAAAGGCCGCCCGTGTGGGGGCCTTTGCACCTTCGCTGAATAGTTTACCATCGGCCAGCAGGGGAATGACTTCGGGTCGCACGTGGTGGTAGGAACGCGTATTATGGCTCACAGCTGCACCTCCTGATCTCGCCTGATTTCTCCCAGGGCCTGGTCCGCTTCCGCCTGGCAGGGCGCCTTTCCGTGCCACTCGCACACGTTTTCCATATAGGACACGCCCTTGCCCTTGATTGTGCGGGCCAGGATCAGGGTCGGTCCGCCCGTGCGTTGCCGGGCACCCTCCAGGGCCGGAACGATGGCGTCCATGTCGTGGCCGTCGATTTCAACCACCTGCCACCCGAAGGCCCGCCATTTGTCGGCCACCGGTTCGATGGGCATCAACTCGTCCACGTGCCAGTCGTTCTGGAGATTGTTGCGATCCAGAATGGCGGTGATGTTGTCAAGCTTCCATTTGGCGGCCGACATGGCCGCCTCCCAAATGGAGCCCTCCTGAGACTCGCCATCGCCGATCACGACCCAGACGTGATAGTCCTTCTGCTTGAGCTTGCCAGCCAGAGCCATGCCGACGCCCACCGAGAGCCCCTGGCCCAGCGAGCCGGCGGTCATATCGATGCCCGGCACCTTGTTCATGTCGGGGTGTCCCTGGAGGATGCTGCCCATGCGGCGCAGGGTGCCCAGGTGGGATTTGTCGAAAAAGCCGCGTTCGGCCAGGGCCGCATACCATACCGGGCAGGCATGGCCCTTGGAGAGAATGAAGCGGTCGCGGTCGGGCCAGCGGGGATTGGCGGGATCGATGTTCATCAGGCGAAAGTAAAGCGCCGTGACGATATCGGTGGCCGACAGCGAACCGCCGGGGTGTCCGGCTTCGGCCGTGCAGATCATCTCGATGATGTCGCAGCGGACCGTGGCCGCCATCTGTTTGAGTTCGTCTACCGACATCGGTACGTGAGCCATTGCCGTTTACTCCTTTTCATTTGAGCCCCAGGAGTTCGGATTCGATGAACTGCCAGGTGGTCAGATAATCTCCGCGCGACATCAAGCCCTCCAGCTTGCCGCCGTCCACGTCTTCCAGTCGCTGCCAGATCTTGTTGGTCATGCGGCTGTTGGCTTCGAAGGTGCCCCGAATGTCCCAGCGGGTCGGAGAGGTGTCCGAGGTCATGTAGTCGCGGTAGCCGTATTTCTTGAGGTAGTAGAGAAATTCCACGTATTCCAGGTAATGCTTGGTGCCGCAGAAGTAATCCCAGTCCCATTTACCGTCGTTGTCGTTGATGTGGATATAGTAAGGGTAGGGGCTTTCGGCCAGCATCACCACGGCTTCGGCCGGATGCTCGTTGCCGTAGATCGAATGGCCGAAATCGAGGGTCACCCCCATCTTGCGGTTCTGGATGTCGTTGAGCAGGCACAGCGTCTTGGCGGCCGAGTCCACGAAGCAGCGCCCGCGGGTTTCGCTCGGTTTGTACTCCACGAACAGCGGGATTTCGGGTTTGTAGTCGCCGGCGGCCCCGAAGGTTTCAACGAGGTATTTCCAGGTGCGGGCATAGTCGTATTGAAAGGAGAATTCGTAGCCGTCGCCCAGCGGGCAGCAGGTCACCTTGTCGGCGCCCACGGCAGCGGCAAAATCTTTGGCTTCCTGGATGAAGCGCACGGCCTTGGCCCGAACATCGGCGTCGTGCGAGGTCAGGCCGCCGTTTTTGAATTCCGGCTCGGCTTTGACGTTGACGTTGACGGCCGCCACCTGAAGCCCGTGTTTATCCAGTAACCGGCGGGTGAGGGCCGGGTCGTTGACTTCGTAGGGAAAGACGATTTCGACCCCGTCGTAGCCCTCGATCTGGGTCATCAGCTCGAACTTCTGATCCAGCTCCAGCGGGACGTTGTAGTCGTGGAAGCGGTCCTTGGTGCGCGACAGAAAACCGGTGATGATCCCCATTTTCAACATCGATACCTCCTTGGCCGGCCGTCAGGCCGCCATCTATCGTTCGTCGGCCGTCCGGTGGCGGCCATTTTTCGGGTGTCGGTCCGGCCTCAACGGATTTTGGATTCGTTGTCGTCCAGGGCGCCCTCGCAGGTGCCCTTGCGGTTAACGATCTTTTGCCAGGCCAGGCGTTTATATTGGCGGAACCAGTCGAACTGGCTCACGACGGTCCACACGATAATGATGAACAGGATCAGGGAGACCGGCCGCTGGAAGATCGGCAGGAAGCTGCCCTGGGAGACCATCAGGGCCCGGCGCAGGTTTTCGTCTGCCATGGGCCCCAGGATGACGCCGATCACCAGGGGCGCGATGGGGTAGCCCATGGCCGTCAGAAAGTAGCAGATGATCCCCACCGGCAGCATCAGGTAGAGGTTGAAGATATTGAGCCCCAGGGAATAGCTGCCGATGATGCAGAGCATGCCGATGATCGGCATGAAGATCTGGGTGGGGATGCGCAGCACCTTGACCACCTGTTTGGCCAAGAGCAAACCGGCGACGAACATGGCCATCGAGGCCAGCAGCAGGATGGCAGCGACTTCCATGATGAAAGTGGGGTGCTCGAAAGTAATCATGGGCCCCGGCTGGACCCCGTGGAGCATGAGCGCGCCCAGCAGCATGGCGGCCGGCGGACTGCCCGGAATCCCCAGATTGAGCAGGGGGATCATGGCCCCGCCCACGCAGGCGTTGTTGGCGGTTTCGCTGGCCAGCACCCCTTTGAGCTCACCCTTGCCGAAGGTTTCCGGATGTTTGGAGGTGTTCTTGGCCGTGCCGTAGGAGACCCAGCCGGCAATGTCTTCGCCGATGCCGGGCACGGCGCCGATACCCACGCCGATCAGGGCCGAGCGGATAATGGCCGGGACGTTGCGGATCACGGTGCCGATCTCGGGGATGATCCGCTGCAGCTTCTGGGTCTCACCGATCTGAAAACGGTCCTTGAGCACCTGGATGATCTGGGGAATGCCGAAAGCCCCGATCAGTACCGGTACCACTTCGACACCGCTGTCCAACTCCGCGTAGCCGAAGGTAAATCGCGGGTAGAACTGCAGCAGATCCCGGCCGACGCAGGCCAGGAAAAGCCCCAGGAACCCGGCGATCCAGCCCTTGATCACAAGATCCGGGCTGGTCAGGGTCCCGCTGATCAGAATGCCGAAAAAGGCCAGTAGGAAAAATTCGAAGGAAGTAAATTGAAGCGCGAAGTGCGAGATGATCGGCGAGATGCTGACCACGAAGAGCATGCTGATCGAGGTGCCGATGGCCGACGCGGTGGTGGTCAAGCCGATGGCCCGGCCGCCCTGGCCCCGGCACGCCAGGGGATAGCCATCCAGGGCTGTGGCCGCGGCCGCGGCCGTCCCCGGGATATTGATCAGAATCGAGGCATAGGAGCCGCCGTAGGTGCCGCCCACGTAGATGGCCAGCAAACAGATCATGGCCATGGATGTGTCCATGCCGTAGGTCAGGGCGGTCAGCAGGGCCACCCCCAGGGTGGAGGTCAGGCCCGGCATGGCGCCGAACATGA
>JASJED010000159.1 GCA_030065585.1 Desulfobacterales bacterium
CCGGGTCCCGGGACGCCAAACTGCTCGCCTCTTTAGGGGCCAAGGTCGTTAAAGCGGATGCTCAGGCCATGGACGGCAGCCTGGCCGGGGCGCTTGCAGGTTGCGACCGACTGCTCCACCTCATCGGCAGCATCGCACCGCCCAAGGGCACACGCCTCGAGGATCTGCAAACCGGCATCGCCCGGCGTTATCTCGATGCCGCCCAGCAGGCCGGCGTGCGCAAGGTCGTAATGGTCACCGCCCTGGGCTGCGGACCGGACGCGGCCAGCGAATATCACCGCACGAAATGGCTGGCCGAGGAAGTGCTGCGCGGCAGCGGTCTGGACTGGGTCGTTATCCAGCCCTCTCTGGTGGTCGGCCGCACCGTCGGTCATCGCGACTCCAAACTCGTGCGGCGCTACCTCGACTTGATCGCCAACAAACCGCGCATTCCGCTGGTCCTCGGGGGCCACAATCAGGTGCAGCCCATTGCGATTGCCGATCTCGCCCTGGCCCTTGCCAAAGTCCTTATGAGCAGCCGCTGGGACCATCACACACTTAAAATCGCCGGAAAGGATAAGCTCTCCACCCGTGATTTCGTGGGCGAGTTGATGCGGGTCCGTGGCGTAAGCAAAGATTTCCTGACGATTCCCGGCCCCGTGGCATGGCTCGCAGCGACGGCCTGCGAAGCCTTCCAGACGGTGCCGCTGCTCTCCAGGGACCAGTTGCGCATCGCCCGCGTCGACGGCATCGTGGTCGACAACGATCTGGTCACCCAACTCGAAATCGACCCCATTTCGCTGAAAGAGGCTCTCGAAGTCTACGGCAATAATTCATAGCATCCATCCCGCAATGGCCGAGGCGGTTGCTGCTATGGATGGACACGACCTGTGATACGGCGAGATAAAGAAGTCTCGGCGGCCTCCGGGCGGGATCTTACGCGTTTAGCAACACTGAGATACACGGGCGAATCATAGCCCACTATCCAGCCGGGTCCTGAGATAGGAAGGGAACTTGGGCCGGCCGGATTTGTAAAATCCATAGTATTTGAAGGTTATGGTGGCGCCGACCGGTGGTGGATTGGCCCGCTCCTCGTCGGTAAAGCCGGTACCAATTTTGAACCGGGTCTTATCCGGCAGTTCCACAAGCAAGGCCCCCAGACGCCCCTGGTTACGGCCTTTACCCGCTATGTGCGCAACGACCACAGCCTCCATGTCATAGTAACTTTTGATCTTTAGGATCTCACGGCTGCGCCCCTGGGTGTAAAGCGCATCCGGGTTGCGGACAATCAATCCCTCGCCGCCCAATTCCTCGACCCGCTGCAACTCAGTTTTGAGCTGCTCATTATCCTTGACCGTCTTTTGCGGAATCACAAAGGCAAATGGGGTGGGATGCTTATCGAACCATGCCTTGGCCTGCCGCAATCGCTGGCGGAATCCCCCGGCTGCCCGCGGCACATCGAAGATCGCAAACTGCAGTTCCAGCCACCCGTCATGGGGCTTTTGCTTCTTGACAATCGATATGGTTTTCTGAAAAGTTCCCCGCCCACCCCAGATTTCGCCTTCCAATGCGAAGGGCGGAAAATGGCGAATAAAGGCGGCGGGCGGATGAAAAGCCAAGCCATTTTTGCTGAGCAATCTTTTTCCGTCCCAATACCCCCGAACCCCGTCCAATTTCTCACTCACCAGCCAGTTGGCAACATCGATATCTTCCGTATAGACTTGGGGGAGCATGAGCTCCCGAGCGTGGGCATTCCATGGCAGGCAGCACACAGCCAGCCACAGCCAGATCGCGATTTTCTTCATTTTATCTGTTGGGGTTTGGGTCACAAGCATGCGTCGGATGTGGTCGGATGGTTTCACTCCACCCAGCCCAGAACATTGCGGATCACCGACCAGCGGGGTGCCTTTTTGGAGTCGGCCGCACCGCCCAACGCCCAGTGCTGGTAGAGGCGCTCGACAGTCCCATCGGATTGCTCCGCCATGAGCCAGGTGTTGAAGGAATCCAGCAGGTCGTCGTTGCCGCGGGCCACGGCGTAGGAGATGTGGAAAAAGATTGTCGGCCTGGGGACCACCAGATTGAAGCGCGGATAGAGGAGGGTCTGGGCCGCGCCTTCCTCGGCGATATCGGCAATCGCATCTAACTCATCCGACGCGGCGGCCAGCAGTTCCAGCTCCTGTTCCATACTCTGAAGCGGCACGATCATGGCGTCTTTCACGATGGTCCGCAGGTGGGCGATATTGCCGCGGGTTTCCTCGACCCCCAGCCGCAGCGATTTGCCCATGTCCCGAATATCTTCCCAGTTCTGGAATTCATCCCGGCGATAATCCTTGACGATCAGCCCCAGCGAAGACTGGCTGACCGGTATGGACAATCCGAATTTCCGGGAGCGGTTGAGGTTGACGGGCAGCTTGCGCATGTAGATGTCGCAGGCGCCGCGATCGAGCAGATCCTGGGCGTTGCTCTCGGATAGAGCCGGCAGGAATACCAGCGGCAGTTCCAGACTACGGGCCAAGCGGTGGGCCATCTCGATGTCGAAACCGACCAGCTGCGGTGGATCGGCCGTGTTGAAAAAGGCCGAAGGATACTCGTTGGGCTGATAGCAGACCCGCAGCACCCCGCGTTGAATGATCTGATCGAGGTCGGCCGGGCCGTCTTTCGTCTGCGCCAGATGATCCGGCACTTCCGTGAAAACCTGGGCCGGCTGGAAGGCTTCACTGAAATCCAGGCGTTTCAGCATCTCGGCCTTGGTGTAGGGGACGACGACCAGGTGGGTATAGAAGGCATGCACGCCCAGAAGGATCGGTGCCATCAGGGCGGTGCCCGTGGCCACGACCCGCAGGAGACGCAGCCAGCGGAAGCGCAGCTCGCCGGTCCCGGACAGGGTGCCGACGATGCCGATGGCGGCGTAATGCATGGTCGAGAGCAGGGTGCCGAAACGGGCAATGAACACCGAAATCAGGATAAACAATTGAAACATGTCGCTGGGCAGTTGGGATAGTTTCAGCAGGAAGGGAACCGCGATCAAAATCCCGCCGAACAGGCTGGGCACCCCGGTAAGCAGCAGGGTCGGATAGGAGGCGGCCGAGATCGGCGAGCCGAGATGCCAGCCCGCATAGAGGACAAACGAAATGGCCAGCAGGGACGACGGGTTGGGAAAGGTGAAAAATGTCGGGATGAGCATATCGATGGAGGCGTCGGCCGTTTTGGGATCGACCGACAGGCGCTTGTCATTGACGACCATGCGTTTGCACGCGTCGATCAGCAAAGGCAGCGTGATCAAGGCACTGCTCGTGGCGAAGGCCGTGATGATCGGCGTTCGCAGGGCAACAAGGATCTCGCGATAGGTGAACGGCGTGAAGACCGTGATGATCCCGGGAATGATCACAAAACTGAGCACCAGCGTAATCAGGACGTAGATCACGATATAGACCTGCAGCCGCATGAGGTCTTCCACGTCGAAGGTGCCCGAGAAAGCGGCAATGAGGGCGAACACGCCGAAGGGGGCCGCCTTGGCGATGATCTTGGTGATTTTCATCATGGCCGTGTGCAGCACACCCAGCGGTTCGAGCAACACAGCCTTGTTGGGCAGCGCGATGAGCGCGATGCCGACCAGGACGCTGAACAGGACGATGGCGGGAATGTAGGCGTTGGCAAAGGAATGGAACGGGTTGGAGGGGATGAACAGATTCACGAAGTCGATGGCCGGCGGCTCCTCGACCTGGCTGGTGCTGAAAAACGAGGCCGAGGGCCAGGCCGGAAAGGACAGCGGTATCAGCATGACGACCACGATGATGATCGTCGAGGTCAAAAGGAAAACGACGCCGCCCATCTTGGCATTGGCCTTGACTTCCGCCAGGCTCATCCGGCCGATGCCCGTGATCAGCGACAGGGAGATGTAAGGGATGACCGCAATCTGCAGGAGCTTGATGAAAAGGCCGCCGATCAGCTTCATCCAGGCAACTTTCTCACCGAAAAAAATCCCGCAGATCAGCCCCAGAACAAGGCCGACGATGATTTGGGCGGCCAGGCTCAACCGCTTGCGCGGCTTGACGACCTGAAGTTGGCCATCCGGGTCTTGAACAGCCGGGGGTTGGCTCGCATCAGGAGTGGCGATGGATTTTTCGGCAGGCCCGTTTTTTTCGGTCGTCATGATTTCGGTTCACAGGTCAGATTGTGGATGGCGGCGTCCGGCCGCATAACGATTGCCGAACACCGAGGGTCACCATATAGGAGTTTAGCTACAAAAGACAATGCGAAAATATCGATCGTTGTTTCAATCGCTCGCTTCAGGAGATGCGACCGCTTGATGCACGGCCCC
Organism: Desulfobacterales bacterium; assembly: GCA_030065585.1. Lineage (GTDB taxonomy): Bacteria > Desulfobacterota > Desulfobacteria > Desulfobacterales > UBA5852 > JABZFP01. The sequence continues at coordinate 4,301 of JASJED010000159.1, forward strand.
CGCGATCCGGCGATGGGCATCGTCGGTGGGATGAATCCGGTCCCAGAACACATAGGACTCATCGGTTGGCTGATTCGCCATCAGCATATGGGTCGAGTTGTCGAAGACCCCCTCGGCGATAAAGCGATTCATCAGCGCAAAGACATCGAATGGCAATAGGTTGATATTTCGAGGGTAGGACGTCAACGCCCGATCGAGGGCGGCATTGAAATCCTTCGCAATTTTGGCACCGCCATCCGGATTGTCAACGAAGGTATGGGGCTGATCCTTCCCGTTCATATGCAGGTTATGGCCGTTCATCAGCGGCGTCACCCCCAGGTTCGGCTGATTCATCACCAGGATGTTCTCGGCACCGGCGCCGATCAGGCTGTCGATACCGTGCAAAATATTCGCCACGGCCCTCTCGATGACGGGGCCTGGATCGCCGGTGTGCTTCACCAAGTCGTTGCCCCCGATCCAGACGATATATAGCGTCGCGCCCGAAGCCGGCCCCCTTGTGCTGAGGTATTCAGCGACTTGCCAGCAAAAACCCCACTTGGCCGAATCGGTTGCCGGGTGATAATCGGTCTGGGCGCTGGCATAGGCCATGTCCAGCAATCCCACCCCCAGTTGCACCGCAAGGTAGTCGGCCCACACACGTCCGTTGGAACTGACCCGCAGCCCATAGCCGTCTTGCGGACCGTTGTCGGAGAGACTGTCCCCGAATACGACGATCCCGTCAAAAGCCGGTGCTGTTGCCGGCCAGGCAGCCGCCAGACACAGCACTAAGATAGCGAAAAACATGCGCCGCCGTTGCATTTGGTAATTCCTCATCTTCGCATTCATCGTTATCTCGTCAGCAAACCCGTGGCCAGCAGTTGATAAAACACGTTGGATCAGCGCGATGTCTGACGCTCTTCCAGGATGGCAAGGACCGTATCCCGTTTTTTCTCGGCCCGGGCGGCCAGGGCCTGCGCTTGCGCCAGAATCTCGTCACGAAAGGCATCGTCGCGGATGCCCTCCAGATTGATCAGCACGTTCTGATAAGCACCCCAAATTCCCGTCTCCAGCGAGCGGGCCCCCACGGCAATATCGGACCAGGAGGCGATGTTACCATGTCGCGCCAGCGCACACAGGACGTCCCAGGCCCGATCGCCCAGTTGCATCGTTTTCAGTGGCACCTGGATGGCGGTCTTCAATCCCGCCTGCATCTTGGCGCTGCGGGCGGCCCGCTGGTCTTCGGTATCCCGGGGCATGCGCAGCCCCTCCATGTATTCGTTGAAGGCGCTGGTGTCCGCATCGATCATGGGGATCAACTCCCGGGTCGACGCATGCAGGGGGGGGATGATTTCACGCATTTTCCGATCCAGGTGCTCGAACTTGCGCACCCCGAAAGTCAGTTTGCCCACCATGGCGCCCAACCCTGTTCCCAGGGCCGCCAATACGGCCGAGACCGAGCCGCCGCCCGGGGCCGAGGAGCGCGTCGCGACTTCTTCGATGAAGCCCCGCAGGGAGAGCGCGGCCAGCGGCTCGTCGGGCGGTTCGGCCACGATGTATTCGATGATCTTCTCCTGGGGATTGAAAGGGGCCACCGTGTTGAGGCCCAGCCGATCGACCGCCAGGCGCACCTTCTGGTCTTCGTCCAGGATGAAAAGGTTTTCCTGGTGGATGTAGTACTCGGCGGCCATGAGGATCGCCGCCCGCGGCACGACCCCCACGATTTCGGAACCGGCCACCCCTACATTCAAGGCCGCCGCATCGCGTTTGACCTCTTCGAACAGCACGTGGGGCGGTGTAACCTCGTAGTCGGTCAGATTTACGGTGACCTGGGCCAGGTTGTAGTCGTCCACCTGCCAGCCCATGCCCTTGACTTCTCGGAGGCGGCCGGGTTCGTCTTCGCCGCGCCCGGCCTCGCGCAGGTTGAGCGCGATGCGGTGGGCCTGGTTGGCGGTGCCCAGGATATTGACATTGTAAGCGATCAGAAACTTGCGCGCCCCGGTGGCCGTGGCCCCCCAGGCCGGCACGAATTCGGCCGGGCCGCAATCCGGTTGCCAGCGGGAGTCCTCGAGCTTGGCGGCCAGGCCTTCGTATTCGCCTTCGCGAATGTCCGCAAGTTGGCGACGGTAATCCGCCGATGCGGTTTCTTCATAGAAATAGATGGGGATGCCCAACTCCTCGGCCGCCCGGTGTCCGAATTCCCTGGAAAGGGCCACACACTCCGCCATGCTGACGCCGGCCACCGGAACGAAGGGGCAGACATCCAGGGCGCCAAAGCGCGGATGCTCGCCCTGGTGATCGCGCATGTCGATGCGTTCCCGGGCCACGCGGGCCGCGGCCAGGGCTCCTTCGAGGACCCCCGCCGGTTCCCCCACGAAGGTGTAGACCGTCCGGTGGGTGGAGGCTCCGGCATCCACATCCAGCAGGCGACAACCGGCGGTGTCGCGAATCGCCCGGGCAATGGCCTCGATGGTTTCGGCATTGCGTCCTTCGGAAAAATTGGGCACACATTCCACGATCTTCTTCATGCTCACCCCCCGTAGCTGTGTGTCTGGGTCGGCTCAGCGCTTGGGACTTCATGCTTGTAACCCAGCCTAAGGCGCGATGCAACGCCGGGGCCAGGAAAAGGCGCCGGCCGGCACCGCAACCGTCCTCGCCGGATGGCCTTTCGTCGTCTGTCCGCGATGGAGCGCCATAATGCCATCGAGGATTGCATGCGCTGCCGGAAATGTCTAAGGTAGACCTTACCGAATCGCATCGCCGGATTCAACGCCAGAAAGGCGTAACACCATGCGCATACCCAAAATTGCCCTGTTTGTGCTGGTTGGGCTGGTTCTTCTAACCGCCGCAGCCCTGGGGGCGCTTTGGCTGGTCGACCCGGCTGTTTTTCGCGACCAGTTGGAAACCCGCGCCAGTCAGGCCTTTGGACGTCACTTCCGCATCGAAGGAGACATTGGTCTGGAGCGCTCCCTGCGCCCGCGGATCATTCTCCATGGCATTACAATTGCCAACACGGACTGGGCCGCTGCAGAGCATTTCGCCCGGGCCGATGAGGTCGCCGTCCAGGTGGCCCTGGTGCCCTTGCTGTTCGGCGAGATGCAGGTGCTGGACGTGCGGTTTGCCGGTATGGAACTCTTCACGGAGATTCGCCCCGATGGGGCCAATAATTTCACTTTCGCTGGCGAAGGCGATCGTGAAGCACCGCAGCGGCTGCCTTCCATCGAACGGCTGCGGATCCGGGATGCCGTCATCCAGCACCGATTGGCACGCGGCAAGATTGATCGCTACGAGATCACCCAGGCGCAGTTATGGAACGTTCCCGGCAAGCCCGAACGGATCGAGGCCGAAGGTTCGGCGAAAGGCATGGCGTTTCGGATTCAGTTTACCGCCGATTCCGCAGCCGAATTGTCGGGCCCCCAAAACCCGTGGTCCGTGCATCTGAAAATGCAAGGACCCGATATGACCCTGACCTTCGACGGGCAAATGGCGCAGGCCTTTACCTGGGATCGGCTTGAAGGGCGTCTGGTCGTTCGCGGGCAGCAGGTGGACTTTCTGGAAAAGCTCTTTGAAACCGAAACCCCGCTGACAGGCCCTTTTGAGTTCGCCGCGGCGCTGCAATCCAGCAGGGGATTGTACCGCCTGACCGACCTGGCTGCCCAGGCAGAGGGGCCTTATGGCCAACCGCGGATCGCGATTACCGAGGGGGTCGCCTCCGGAGGTGCGGTCGCCCCGCTGTCCATCGTGCTGCAGGGCAAGCTCGACGAGACACCACTGAAATTCCGGTTTGATTCCGAACGGCTGCCGGCGTTGGCGGCAACCCAAGCCCCTTGGCCCCTGGCCGCCACCCTCCAGTTGGCGGAGACCACTCTCGATCTTCGCGGGACCATGACCACCGAATCGTCAGGGGCTAAGCGCCTCGCCCTGGATGGCCGGCTCCAGGGCGATTCACTCGAGACACTGGCCCGGGTTGTGAATCGTGATTTCCCCGCTGCGGGACCCTATGCGTTTGCTTTTCATGCTGACATCGGGGATCAGGGCTATGCGCTTGACAAGCTGGCGGGTGAAATCAAGGGGCTCGAAGGTTGGGACACGCTCAAGCTTCATGACGGCCGGGCTGCGCTAAATACGAATGGATCGATAAACGCGGCCATCGAAGCCGGGGTCAACGATGTTCCAGTGTCATTATCATTGGCAACCGGGCCTCAAACAACCGAAGCATCCGACCGCAACACATGGCCCCTCCAGGTGCAGGCCGCCGTGCCGGGCAACGAGATGACAGCCGAGGGCGCGATCGTGGTCGCCGGGGAACGCCACGGGTTGAAACTGACGACGCAAATCAGGGGCGAGCGCCTGGATACGCTTGGCAACCTGATGGGCACAACGTTGCCGAACATCGGTCCCTATGACCTGAAGGCCGATATCGAGAGTGGAGGCGGGGTCCACCGGCTCCAGAATCTTCAGGTACAATTGGGTGCCAACCGGGCAAGCGGAGCGCTTCAATGGCGCGATCAGGCACCGCGCCCCCTGCTGACAGGTCGCTTGGCGGCCAACCGCCTGAGGCTGAAAGCACTGCCATCCCCCGCCGCGCAGCCGGCCGGAAGGGCCGGCAGGCGCATCGACCTCGGGGGTTTCCAAGCGTTTGACGCCCGTTTGGCGGTCGTCATCGAAGAGCTGGCGGACGCGCCAATTCCTGTTAA
>JASJED010000160.1 GCA_030065585.1 Desulfobacterales bacterium
TTTTGGTACGGATGGCGATGGCAGATCCCATTTTTGGCCGCCGCCGGCTATCGCGTATGGGCACCTGACCAACGCGGCTACAACCTGAGTGAAAAGCCAAGTGGCCTTGCCGCCTATGGTTTAGATCAATTGGGGGCGGATGTCATCGGTCTTGTGGATGCTGCCGGACAAGACACGGCCTTTCTTGTCGGGCACGATTGGGGCGCCGCCGTGGCATGGTGGATCGCCGCCAAATATCCAGCGCGGCTAGCCAAAATGGTGATCATCAACGTACCCCATGGTGCGGTGCTCATGGAGCATCTGCGGCGCAACCTCGCTCAGATTCGCAAAAGCTGGTATATGTTTTTCTTCCAGCTTCCCTACCTGCCTGAAAATCTGATCCCGTTAGGCAATTGGCATCTGTTTGCAAAAACCCTGAAGAACAGCAGCCGGCCCGGCACATTCACGAATGCTGACTTGGACCTCTACCGCCAGGCTTGGTCGCAACCCGAAGCCTTGACCGCAATGCTCAACTGGTATCGCGCTGTCATGCAAAAGCCGCCCATGCCGCCTGATAACCTACGCATTACAGTACCAACGCTGTTGATTTGGGGTGCCCAGGACAAGTTTTTAGGGCGGGAACTGGCCCGGCCGAGCATTGACCTCTGTGATCACGGGCGTCTCGTTTTGATTGAAGAAGCAACGCATTGGGTCCAACATGAAGAAGCTGGGCGCGTCAATGAATTGATCGATACATTCTTTCGTGATGATACGAAGCACTGATGGCTATAGATTCAGAGTCTAATTGTCACAACATAGGGCCAAATAACATTGACTAGCCAAGCGGATTTAAAATGATGATTACAGGAGTTTAAAAATGCCCAGGAGACTGCTTGTAACCGGCGCGTCCGGATTCATCGGCACCCATTGCATCATCGACCTGCTAAATCATGGCTACCACGTCAAGGGGACGATTCGTGACGGGGATAGGGCCAGTCAACTTTTTACCATTCTCAAGGAGCATACCCCGCATACGGACCATCTTGAATTCACCCAAGCCGAATTGACCAACCCCGACTGCTGGGAAGATGCGATGCAAGGATGCTCGGGAGTTATACACACGGCTTCGCCCGTCCCGGTTGTTCAACCCAAGGATCCCGACGAGGTCATAGGGCCAGCGCGTCAAGGAGCGCTCAACGTTCTCACGGCGGCCAGAAAACTGAATATCACCCGTGTCGTCCTAACCTCATCCGTGGCGGCCGTATGGGCGGGAAGTAAAGACGGCTCGCGCCTTTATTCTGAATCAGACTGGACGGATACCGATGCCCCCAACCTCTCACCCTATATCCGCAGTAAAACTTTGGCCGAGCAAGCCGCATGGGAATTGGTCAAGGAACAAGGAGGACCTGAGCTTACCGTTATCAATCCATCCATTGTTTTAGGCCCCGCACTTGAAAAAGATTATGGCTCCAGCCTCGAGTTCATCTACAGATTTCTAAAAGGGCAATTCCCATTAGTCCCCAAACTTGGGTTCGAAGTCGTCGATGTAAGGGATGTTGCCGTCCTTCATCGACTGGCCTTTGAATCCTCGGAAAGTTCAGGGCGGCGTTTTCTTTGCTCGAGCGGATTTCGTTGGTTGAAAGAGATCGCCAATCATCTTCGAGATAAGTTTCCCGATTATCGAAAAAAAATGTCCACCAAAGACATGCCCAATTTTCTTCTTAAAGTTTTGTCGTTTTTCGACGGCAGCGTAACGCAATTTCTGCCTGATATTGAGCTTAAGAAAGAGATGGATATAGGCCCTGCAAGGGATCTTCTTGGTTGGGCACCGCGTTCACCTGAAGAGGCTATCGAATCAGGGGCGCGCAGTTTGATTGATCTTGACATTGTTTAACAAGCGTATGAGCAAGCGCCCATTTCCATAAACATTTTTATCGGGTTTAGATAAGAGAAAGGCGGTTGGAAAATGGCGACCACACTTTTTTCAAAATTAAAATCAATTTTTATCGATGATGCTAAATCCGAAACGCAATTGCTTGATCAGCGGTATGTCGATCTCTATACGACTTTTGAAAAAATTAAGCTTTTGGGGGAAACACCGCAAGGCGCGGATGAAATTGCATCGAAGATCGAGGAATTATTAAACACGAAGAAGGATTGGGATAATGCCAACCAGATCGAGCAATTCCTCATCCCCCTTTACAGCGACGAAGCATTGGAAATCGAGACCAAGCGCAAGCTTCTCGATGCTAAAAGGAAACTTGGACAGGAGGAATGGCAATTTTACGAAGCGCAGTTTGAAAACGCATCCGGGCCTGGCAAGCGCAAGCTGCTCAGTACCTTGAACAAGGACCTGCATGTGGCCTATGACAAGGAAAAACTCGGAAAGCTTTACACCACTAAAACCCGTATCCGAACCAGCCTGCTTTTTATTGCGTCCGTTTTTATGTTTTTTATGATCCCGCAATTTCCATCGATCGGTGAGGTGCTCAATACGGCCCAAGGGCAGAAAACCGATCTCATCATTACCGCCATGGCATCCGGATGGATGGGGACCTCGTTTAGCATGCTGATCAGCCTGAGAAACCGCCTTCACATCAGCTCAATTAGCGACCTAGGATCGATTCACCGATTTGATTATATCCTCTCAAGGGCGCTCATCGGCATGGTATCCGGCCTGCTGCTCTTTTACGCTTTTCAATCTGAAATCCTCGACGGGACGTTTTTTCCGGTTCTTGACCAATTAAGCGCCTGCAATCCTCTCGACAACAGGAATTCAGCCCTTTTGATCTTATGGTGTTTTATATCCGGGTTTTCTGAGAAGCTCGTGCCCGATTTGCTCAGCAAGACGGAAGAAAAGATCAGTCAAGAGCAATCGTAAAGCTTGGGCGAGAAATCGCCAACCTTTTTAACTTGCGCGACCTTTGGGACTTAATCGATTCATTGGCAACCGGATAAACCTTGTTCCAGGGGGGTACGATGAAATCATTTCAATTCCAGATCGGATGGCTATATCTGAACCAGGGACGCTGGGCCGGCAAGCAGATCGTACCATTCGCCTGGGTGGCAGCATCCACCCGGGGGCATATCGATGCCACCCTTTTCGATCGCTACGGGTATCAGTGGTGGGTCGACGCGACCGGCTATTATGTGGCTGTCGGCTTCAAAGGCCAGCGCATATTCGTTGTGCCGGAGAAGAATATGGTGGTCGTTTTTACGGGCGATCTTACCGGCAAGGAAAGCCTGATGGCGAACAAGCTGCTCAAAGCCTTTATCATCCCGGCGGCCTCGTCATCGCAGCCATTACCGCCCAGCGCAGACGACCAGGCCCGGCTGAATACATGGGTCGACAAGGTGGCTAAAGCGCCAGCCGGGGGGTTCATATGGATTTCGGAAGCGGAGGGGATTGCCCAGGATGGTGTTTTCAGGCGCACCGTATCGCCTGCATTTTCGTTCAACTATCCATTCGGCAGCACCAAATCGGGCCTGACTATCCCGGCCAGGTCATGCGCATGAAATCCCTCAGTGACTACGATTTTACCGCCTTTGTCGGAGACATCCCCGAGGGTATGGCCCTGGAGAACTTCGGCCCGATAACCTATGCCCAGGCGCTTGAAAAGTTTGGGACCGCTATCAGGGTTACGTCCAACAAGGAAGTCACGCTTCAATGCGGCACACGGGCCTACCGAACCGATATCAAATGGATGGCCAATGATTTCTGGCCGATAACAACGTTCGTCGTGAGCGCTTACAAAGACGGTATGGTCGTGTGTGTGTCGGCCCATCCCTGGCACAGCCCATATAGCGCCGTGCCGATTGTACAGAGTTTGAAATTCCAATAAGCGGTAGTCTTGGATGAGCATGTCGCCATTGCAATGCGAATTCAAAGGGATGGGAGAAGACTAGAGCCTATCTCAAACCGAATTGTAAAAGAGGTCTTGGATGAACATCATGACATGGGATAAACAACAAAATGACTTTTTTGAAATCGTCCTGAATACCGTTCAAGAGGGCATCACCATTATCGACAAGGATCTCAGGATCAAATTTCAGAATCGGGTTATCACTCAACTCTACGGGGGATCCCTCGTCGGCAATCATTGTTATCAGGCCTTTCGTGGTCGCCAACAACCCTGCGAAGACTGCAAAATAATTGATGTGCTCAAAGACGGTCAGGAGCGAAGGCTGATCCGCGACATCTCCCTGCCCAACGGTAAAACCTTATTGGTGGAGCTTATTTCCGCTGCGCTTAAAGATGAAGCCGGGAATATCATCGGCGCGGTTGAAGTGGCCCGCGATGTGACCGAACAGAAAAAGGCTGAAGCGTTGCTCAACAAGACGCTTCTCGAGCAAAATGAGGTCCTGCGGCACCTAAACCGGGAGTTGTCCGATGCGGCCGGCTATGTCCGAACCGTGTTGCCCCCACCCATAACTTCGGGCCCTTTGCAAATTGACTGGCGGTTTGTTCCATCCGCTTCGCTGGCCGGTGATTCCTTTGGATACCACTGGATCGATGACGATCATCTTGCCATCTATCTGCTGGATGTCAGCGGTCATGGCTGGGGAGCCGCCCTGCTCTCGGTTTCGGTCATCAACGTGCTGCGGTCACAGGCCTTGCCGGATACGGATTTTCACCGACCCGATCAGGTGCTGTTCGCGCTCAACAATACCTTTCCGGCCGAAATGCACAACGATTTGTTTTTTACGATGTGGTATGGCGTCTATGCGGCCAATTCACACCAGCTGGCCTATGCAAGCGGCGGTCATCCCCCTGCCCTATTTTTTACCGGGCCGCCTTCCAAACCCATGCAACTCAAACAGCTGCAGACGTCCAACTTTATCATGGGAGGGCAAGCGGATGTCGAATTTCAGTGGAAGATTCAGGATCTAAGCCGACCCGCGCGCCTCTATGTCTTTTCGGATGGGGTTTACGATATCACCCAACGGGATGGCTCGATCTGGGGATTGAGTGCATTTTTAGCATATAGCGCCCAATCCTTTCATATGGACAGACCCAATTTAGATAGTCTTCTCAAACACACACGCACAATTGCCCAAAAGGAAGCCTTTGAGGATGATCTCACAATCCTGGAAATCGTTTTTTAAACGGCCCCTCGGTCAAACGGTCACTAAATTTAGGGTAAATTTAGGGGACATTAGTTGTTGGAAAATGTTAAGCTCCGCTTAAGCGGAGCAAACCAGCGGGAGCTCCTGAAAGGTGTTTTCGGCCCGGGCTTGCGTTCGCACGCGTTTGTCGTAAATGCCCATCAAGCGCAAGATCGCGATCCAACCGGCTTTGCGACAGCCCAGAAAAGGAGATCGCTTATGCCGTCTAAAAATGAAATCCTTGGCAACGTCTTGATCAAGGAACTTATCGCCATCCGCACGGATACCCTCTGGCGCATGCTGGTGTTACTTAAAAAGGACCAGTTGCCCGAGGTCAATGAGGAGGGGGCCACCGGCAAACTGGACAACAAAGGGGCCATTTTCATTCCCGGCGGGTTGATCTATCAGGACGTCGATGACAAGGAAATCGAATATAAACATCAGGATCTGGATGATGCACAGTTTCGCCGCAAAATCCGTGAAAGCCTCAAATACGACAATGCCACGCTGCTCTTTCCAGACGGCGTCGTCAACAGCGTCAACCTCGACACGGGTTTTTTTACAAGAACCGTCCGGATCATCTACACCGCCAAAGCCGCGTCGCATAGACGCCTGCGCCGGATCAGCAGCGTGGACGACGATATCGACGCCAAGGACATCATCCGCAGTCACAGCCCGCCCTATGTCGACCCGCCCTACGGCTCCCGGACGCGCATCAGCACCTGTGTCGCCGTGGGGTTGATCGATCCCAACCTTTACTTTGGTTACTGCAAAAGGGAGTGCAATCTGTCCAAGGAACGCCTGCGGTTGTTCGCCGAGAGGCTGAACGTGGTTCTGGAACCGCAAACGCCGACCGACGGCGATCGGCTATTCCCCCCCTACGTGGTGGTCTGCCACGATACACGTTATAAGGATAACAGCCTGACGGGTTTGATCCGGATATTGGGCATCGGCAAGTTCGGTGAGTTCAGCACCATCACCTTCGAGATGTTGGACGGTCAATTGACGGCCGAATTGAAAAGAAAAGAAATCGAGCCCAGCGAGGATCACGTTTTTGCCGAATACGGCGGGGTCAAGGCGCTGGGCGTTCTGAGGACGTATGAACCGACGAATCCGGGCAAGCGTTCGCTGAAATATGACCTGGATTTGATTGCACCCCAAAAAGACGTGGGCCTCGACCTCGATCACATCTACAAGCAAGCCCGGCGGCGCTATCGCATTAAAAAGGTTCGCGCCAAACAATGACACGAAGCGGTTTTTGAAACCACTTCAAGTTATTATTGCGGACGGAATTCCATCGTGCCACTGTCGTAGGGCAGTTCCAGGTAGAGTCGGTTGTCGCGCAAGAAAAATAAAACGATCCGCTGCAAGTCGCGCATGAAGACATTGTCCAGACTATCGGGCGGGCAGGCCATGCGCGTGGACATGAGCGGGCGAAAGGACAGTCTGCCCGGGGAAATCTCATACTCCCCGCCGCCGCGGTTGCAGTCGAACCGCATCTGGGCCCGGCCATCGGCACCCAGCCAAACCGTGTATCGTTCCGGCGCCGCCACCACGATTTTCTCAACCGGGTTGGTGGTTCCCTCCCATTGCCACGTAATCCCCAGAATCGCTTGAGGGTCGGTACGGTGCGAATTCTCCGGAGACGACGGTTTGGCAGCACACCCCGTCAGGATGACACCCGTGATAAAAGCTAAGATAATCCGCTGCATTTGCTTAGTTTCCTAATTTCTAAATGAATTTAATGAGATGAGGTTTGAAGACCGCTTTTGCTTCCATCTGCGAGTCCCCAAGAATCCCTCCATATTATTGACGATGGCCATTATCGTGTTTGGGGTCAGAAAAATTGCAATTTCTTATTTACGTCCTATGTTCGCTCTTATAGATCTTCCTCTAATTCGATTGGTTTTCAAGCTTATCCACCGTTCCAGCGCCCGCCTCGCATCAGCTAATCGATAACGAGATCAATATACAAAAAACATAAGGCATTATCGATGCAATCCAATGAGTTCAACCGAAAATTGACCGCTATCCTAAGTGCCGACGTCAAAGGGTACAGCCATCTTATGGGATCCGATGAGGAAGCTACGGTGCGTACGCTCACCAAATACCGTTCGGCGGTCAAAAAACTCGTTGCTGACTATAAGGGCCGCATTGTCGATTCGCCCGGCGACAACATTCTTTCGGAATTCACCAGCGGTGTTCATGCAGTTCAATGCGGTATCGATATCCAGGCGGCGCTGAAGACTGAAAACCAAGCCCTACCGGAAGAACGCCGAATGAAATTCAGAATTGGTATCAATCTTGGCGATGTCATTCAGGAAGGCGAAAGGATCTACGGAGACGACGTCAATATTGCAGCGCGAATCGAAGCTTTGGCTGAACCCGGTGGTATTTGCATCTCCAATTCCATTTATGACCAGGTCTACCGAAAACTCGATTTGCCTTACGCTTATATTGGCGTGCATGACTTAAAAAATATCGACCGGCCCGTAAAGGTTTATAAAATCGAGTTGGATGAGAAACCTCGTATCGAAATTACCCAAGCGAAAATTCCGGCAACGGGCGAAATCGACACCATTCCCATTCCTGCAAAACCGTCAATTGCGGTTCTTCCTTTTAAAAATATGAGCGATGATCCATCGCAGGATTGGTTTGTCGACGGGTTTTCCGAAAACATCATCACGGCCCTGTCTAAAACCTCCCAAATGATTGTCATCGCCAAAAACTCGACTCTGGCCTATAAGGGCAAAGCGGTTCACGTCCGACAGGTCAGCAGAGATTTGGGTGTGCGCTACATCTTGGAGGGCGGCCTCCAGAAGGCGGCCAATCGCATTCGCGTGATGGTTCAACTCGTCGATGCCAATAGTGGCGAAGAGATTTGGGGCGATCGTTTTGATCGTGAATTGGTGGATATTTTCGATATCCAGGATGAAATTACCCTTAAAATCGCCATGGCGCTGGAGATCAAACTTACGCGCGGTGAACAAGCGCGTCTGTGGGAAGGCCGAACCAACAACCTCAAAGCGTTTGAAAAGCATGCCCAGGCGGTCAAGGCTTTCGGCCTGCAGCACAATATCCCCCTGGCCGAAAAATTATACCGGGACGCCATCGAACTAGATCCCGACTACATCGAACCCTATGTTTCTATGGGGTGGCTGCATCTGATTCAATATCGCTACTGTATCAGCCCCGAACCGCAAAAATCCCTAAACCGCGCCCTGGAACTGGCCGAGAAGGCCATTGCGATCAATGCCTACAGCGATTTGCCCCGTGCCCTGCTGGCCAAGATAAATCTTACCCGGCATGAATACGACCAGGCCATTGCGGAAGGCAATCGTGCCATCGGTCTCAATCCCAACGGGGCGGATTCATACGCCCATTTTGGATGTGTCCGCAACTTCTGCGGAATGCCGGAAAAAGGCCTTTCCCTGCTCGAAAAAGCCTTCCGCCTGAATCCACTGCCGCCGCTTTACTACTACACTTACGCCGGCATCGCCTTCAACATGTTGGCGAAATACGAGACTGCCATCAAATTCTACAATGCCGGATTCAAGCTCAGTCAAAACTACTTTTTCGGCTTTGTGGGGGTCACCGAAAGCAACAGTCTATTGGGTAAGAGACAGGAAGCCCGGGCGGCAGCGGAAGAGGTGCTCAAGATCCAGCCCCATTTCAATGCCGAGGAGCACATCAAAGCCCAGGCTTACAAAAACAGTGCCGACGAGAAGCGATTTCTGAATGCGCTGCGAGAAGCCGGATTGCCATAGAAAATTGGCACGGCAAAGAGATACCCGGCTTTAGATACCGCCTTACGCAACCTTGATCGACAAGTAGCGGGGGCGTGTCATCGATGCCCCCGGC
>JASJED010000025.1 GCA_030065585.1 Desulfobacterales bacterium
CTTGGCCACGTTGAGCAGCGATTTGTCCAGCACCTCGATGCCGGAAGGCCCCAAGGGCAGGATCTGGAGAACGGCCTCGGCCGAGGCCACCACGTCGTCCATATAGGCCACCACCAGGCTGTCGTGGGGCGGTCTGTCGGCCAGCCGGAATTTCAGGCGGGTCGTGATGCCCAGGGTACCCTCGGAGCCGGCCATGAGCCGCCTCAGGTCCAGGTGCCCGTCCTTGACCAGACCGCGGAGATTGTAGCCGGCGGAGTTGTAGGGGGTGTCCGGGTAGGCGGCCTCGATCCGGGCGGCGTTGTCTTCGTAGAGCTGCGCTAGTTGCCCGAGGGCTGCGGGCAGCGCCTGCCGCGGCATCGCACGGATGGCCGCAAACCGCAGCCTCTCGCCGGTGCCCAGGACGATATCGGCATCTTCGAGATAGTCGGCCACATTGCCGTATTTCACGGAATGCGATCCACTGGCATTCGTGCCGGTCATGCCGCCGAAGGTGGCGTATTCGCCGCTGGAGGGGTCTGGCGGGAAGAAGAGCCCCTTGCCCTGGAGCCTCACCTGCAATTCGCCAAAACGGTAGCCGGGCTCGCACGCGAAGGTGCGCGCTTCGGTGTCGAGCCGGATCAGGCGGTTCATGTGACGGGTGAAATCAATCACGATGCCGCGGCCCAGCGCGCCGCCGCAAAGACCGCTGCCGGCGCCCCGCGAGTGTACCGGGATGTCGTGGGCCGCGGCAAACCGAACGACCTGCTGCACATCGGCGCCCGATCGGGGATAGACCACCGCGGCCGGGGTCACGCTGAAGATGCTGCCGTCGGTGGCCAGCATGGCGCGGTGCAGGGTGTCGGTGTGAATTTCGCCGCGGATAAGCTCCGCCAGCGGCCGCCAGTCGATCGCCGTTTGCGGATCGGCGTTCATCGGGCGTTGATCTCCGGGGGGCCGAGCCGTGATACGGTGCGACGGCTAGTGCTTCGGTAATGACAGGGCCTCAGGCGGCTGGTTGTGATTACTACGCCGGCCTGCGTGAAGATTCGGCGGCCGACTTTGGGCAGTCGTTTTTTATGGAAGTGGTTGGCCATAATTTATTTCGATGATGCGCTACCGTTGGTGGCGAATCCGGTAAGTTTCTGGGCCTATACCTCTTTATTTCATGTGGTTATGTTACTTTTCTTTTACGGGAAAGAAAAGTAACCAAAAGAAACCGCCCGTGCCCCGCTTGATCCTGCGCGTCGGCGACAGGCTCGGCGCGTGTCGGAACTCGCTTCGCTCAAACAGGCCGACACGCTTGTTCCGACCCTGCCGCCGATGCTCGGCGCGGGGCAAAGGGAATCTAAACCAACACAAGGCAGCCGCAGACCTTTAAAAGCCATCTGAGAGTTCTCGCTTTGTTGAGGGAGGCTCACGACGCTTGTTCTTCCGCGGGCTTACGCGCAATAACTTTTTGGGCGATCACCAGGGCGGCCAGCAGAACCGCGCCGGCGGCATGCAGGGCCAACAGGGGCCAGAGCAGCAGCACCGCGGCCGCCAGGTAGGCCAGCCGCAGGCCCCAGTTGAGAGCCACGAGGTGAAAGCCCTCGAACATGACGGCCGCACAGAAAAGGCCCAGCAGGGCGGCCGCCGCCGTTTCCAGGACCTGCCACAGCGGGCCTTCGAAGAGGATCGGGGTGTAGACGAAGAGCAGCGGGATGATGTAGATGCCCTTGGCCAGCTTCCAGGATTCGAAACCGGTCTCCAGCGGCCGGCTGCCTGATATGCCGGCGGCGGAATAGGCCGCCAGGCAGACCGGCGGGGTCACGTTGGCATCCTGGGAATACCAGAAGATCAGCATGTGGGCGGCGATCAGCGAGGTGCCCAGCATTTCCATCGAGGGGGCCGCCAGGACCGCCAGCACGATGTAGGAGGCCGTCACCGGCAGTCCCATGCCCAGCACCAGCGAGGCCAGGGCCACCAGAATAATGGTGATGAAAAGACTGCCGCCGGAGATGGTCGAGATCATGATCGAGAACTTGATCCCGGCGCCCACCATCAGTACTACGCCCACCACGATGCCGGAGCACAGCAGGATGACGCCGGTGGACACCATGTTTTGGGCGCCCTGGGCCAGGGCATCCAGGATATCTTTCGGTCCCATGCGGGTTTTTTTATTGAACCAGCTGCAGACGATGATGGCGCCGATGCCGGCGCAGGCTGAAAAGGTCGGGGTGAACCCGTAGATCAAGAGCCCCATGAGCACGCCGATGGGGATAAAGAAGTGCCAGCCTTCCTTGAGGACGGAGACGACCGACGGGATTTCGTCTTTTTCCAGGGTGCGCAGGCCCTCTTTTTTGGCCCGCAGATGCACGAAGAAGGCCACGCTCACGAAGTAAAGAAGCGCCGGGATGATGGCCACGCCCACGATGGTCAGATACGGAATCTGGGTCCACTGGCTCATGATGAAGGCCCCGGCGCCCATGATCGGGGGCATGAGCTGGCCGCCGGTGGAGGCCGCCGCCTCGACCCCGCCGGCGAAGCGGGCGGAAAAGCCGACGCGTTTCATCAGGGGGATCGTAATGGACCCCGTGCCCACGGTGTTGGCCACGGCGCTACCCGAGATGGATCCCATCAGCCCGCTGGCAAAAACGGCCATTTTGGCCGGCCCTCCCACCATGCGGCCCATCACGGCCACCGACAGATTGATGATGAATTCGCCGGCGCCGGATTTGAGCAGAAAAGCGGCGAAGAGCACGAAGAGAAAGACGAAGGTCGAAGAGATCGTGGCGATCGTGCCGAAGATGCCGTCCGGCGCAAAATACATGCGGTAGAGCATGCGTTCGACGGTGACCCCCGGGAAATTCCACAGGCCTCCCATGTAGCGGCCGAACCACAGGGCATAGGCCAGAAACACCGTGGCGATCGAAGGGATGATGTAGCCGGCCGTGCGCCGGGTAATCTCGATCATGAGCACGATGGCGATGCCGGCAAAGACCAGGTCGATCAGGATGGGCACTTCGTTGCGGGCGTGCAGGGCGTCTTCGAAGAGCACCAGATAGACGCCGGTGGTCACGGCCAGAACGGCCAGGCCGTAGTCGAGCGGCAAGGTCTGGCGGGCCGCGCGGCGCGAAATCGGGTAGATGATGAATCCCAGGAAGAGGACGAAGGCGAAGTGCAGGGCGTTGCGCTGGATTTCGGGCATGATCCCGATCGTGTTAACCCACAGGTGAAAGAGGGCCATGGCCACACCGGCCCAGTAGATGATCCGCACGTGAATGCCGCCCAGGCGTCGCTGGGCGGCGCGGGATTCCCCGCTGGTTTCGGTCTTGACGTCGGCTTCCGGGGTGTTGCTCATGCCTTCTTCCTTGAAATGCTGCGCGTGAGTTTATGCCGTGGGTTTGGCGTGGTGGCGTCCACGGTCATGCTAAAATTGCAAAGGGTTCGATTCAGAAATGTGGATTTTTGGTTCTGGTCGAGGCCGCACAAGGGTTTCCGGTGAGGCGTACCAGGGCATGCCGCAGCCGGAAACCCGCGGAGAACGAGGAGCAGGGCCAAAAAGACCATTTCTGGACGAATACTTCTTAAGGCATCAGTTCAGCGGGGACCTCGATGCCCATCTCCTTGTAGTATTTGGCCGCGCCGGGGTGCAGGGGCACCGGCAGGCCGTTGATGGCCCGCTCCAGGCTCATGGCCTTGGTGGCCTTGTGGATGTTGTTCAGAAACGGCAGGTTCTCGTAAATGGTTTTGGTGACCAGGTAGATCGTCTCCTCGGAGACTCCCGGCTCGACGGCCAGGAAGTTGGGCTGGGAGATCGTGTTGATGTCCGTTTTCTGGCCCGGATAGGTGCCGGCTTTGATGACGAAGCGGTTCCAGATGGGGTATTGCTTCTGAATCTGAGCCAGTTGGGCGTCCGTGAAATCGAGCACCTTGATCTTTTTGGTGCCCAGTTGGGCATAGAGCTGGGTTACGGCCGCCACGGGCGGTCCGGCCGGCGTGTTCATGCCGGAGATGCGGCCGTCCATCATGGCCTGGGCCGACGGTGTATAGGCCAGGAATTCCAGGGTCATTTCCTTTTCGGGATCAACCCCCAGGGCCGCTAGGATGGTGCGCCCCGAGCCCTCGGTGCCGCTGCCCCGCTTGCCGATGGAGAATTTCTTGCCGAAATCTTTAAGATCGTCCACCGTACCGGTCTTGGCGAATTTCTGCAAAACAGTGAAGTGCTCGACGTTTTCCCACAGCATGGTCACCGAGCGGAAGTTCTTGACGGCCTTGCCCTCGTAGGGGCCCTTACCATTGTATGCGTTCAGCCCGAATAGCGACTGCAGAATGGCGAGCTGGGCCTCCTTGTTCTTGAGCATCTGAACATTTTCACCCGATCCGGCGGAGTTGATGGCCGTGGCCGTGATCTTGTGCTGCTTGGCGAGCTTGATGCTGATCAGGGTGCCGATGGCCACACCCACGGGGTAATAGGTGCCGCCGGTGGTGGCGGTGGCGATAATCAGACTTTCGGCCGCTTTGGAGGCCTGCGGTCCGGCGCCCAGCATGAGACCAAGGGCGACAATCAGAATCAGCAGTTTCTTAGCCATGGTTCCCTCCTTCATGGTAATGGTTGACAGGTGGTTGACGACACAGCGTGCGACGGGTTCGGGGGCGATTGCCGATCGGCGATGCCCGACCCTTTACAGCGGATGGGCACCCATGTAGGATGCTTGAATTTAAGAGGTCTAACCAACGGGCTTTTTTATAACGATTGCCTGCGAAGCGTCAATAGCCGATGCCAGGCCCGCGAGCATCGCTCACCGCCGACCAGGGAAGCCGTTGGCCGGGAGACAGGCCCATGCGCTATCCGTCCTTCATCGAATCCGACTTCGCCTTTCCCGCGTTCATGCATGCCGTGATGCATTTTCCGCGGCCGCGGACCGATGACCTCACAGCCGCTTTGACCGGGGCCACGAAGCAGCTGGCCCAGGCGGCCGGGATCAAGGCCGGCAATCGCGTGGCCCTCGGCGTGGGCAGCCGGGGTATCGCCCACCTCCCGCTGATGGTGCGCTCGATCGTGGCCGAACTTAAGCATTTGGGGGCCGATGTGTTTATCGTCCCGGCCATGGGCAGCCACGGCGGTGCCACGCCCGGGGGGCAGGTGGGTGTGCTGGCGCGTCTGGGCGTTACGGCGGACAGTTGCGGGGCCCCGATCCGGCCCGCGATGGCGGCCATCGAGATGGGACGCGTATGGGAGGATGTCCCGGTCTATTTTGCGCAGGCGGCCTGCCAGGCGGATCACACCATCGCCATCAACCGCGTCAAGCCCCACACCAAGTTCAAGGGCCCGCTCGAAAGCGGCATTGCCAAGATGCTGTGTGTCGGCTTGGGCAAACACGAGGGCGCGCTGGCTTTTCACCGCTTCGCCCTGCGCCACGGATTCCATCCCCTGCTCAGGGCCATGGCCGAAGCCCTCAAGGCGCGCACCAATTTCCGGGGCGCCATCGGCATCGTCGAGAATGCCTATGAGGAGGCCTGCCGCATCGAAGCCGTACCGGTCCAAGATATGTTCGCCAAGGAAGCCGAGTTGCTGGAAGCGGCCAAGTCCCATTTGCCGCGATTGCCCTTCCGGGACCTCGACCTCCTGGTGATTCGCCGGATCGGCAAGGAGATCAGCGGCGCCGGCATGGACCCCAACGTCACCGGACGGGCCTTCGACCTGATGGAAAGCGATTTCTCCGATCAGCTCAAGGCCACCCGGGTGGCGGTGCTCGATCTATCCGACCATTCCGGCGGCAACGCCATCGGCATGGGCAACGCCGACATCATCACCGAAAAAGTGTTTGCCCGCATGGACTACGGGGTCACCCTCATGAACGCCTTGACGAGCCTGTCGCTTCACAAGGCTTTCATCCCCGTGCGCCTGCCCAACGATCGCAAGGCCATCCAGGCGGGTTTTACGACCCTGGGGCCAGTGGCGCCGGGGGAGGTGCGCGCGGTGATCATCGAGGACACCCGGCAGACCACGGAATTTCTGGCCAGCGCCGCGCTGGCCGCCGAACTGGGCGCCGTGCCCGAGGCGGAGATCCGCTCGACGGCCTCCCTGGCATTCGATGCCGACGACAATCTGCGCGTGCCCTGGGATGGGGATTAGTTTCACTGGCAATGGCGCTTTGCTTGTGCGGCGGACGACGGCAGATCTGAGCCCTCCGCAATTATGAAAGCCTTTGATGGACTGATCGGCATGACGACGAAACCGGAAGACATCCAACGTCGCTACCCCAAAAAGCGTTTCTGTCTGGCGCTCGCCATGGGGATCGTGGTTTTGCCTGTGATCACGTTTCTGGCGCTGGATCATTTGTGGCCCCTGGACCGCGACCGGCTTGACCGGCCGCTGGCCACCCGCATCCTCGATCGCCACCAGCGGGTCGTGCGCCTGCACCTGAGCTCCGACGGCTATTGGCGTTTCCGGGCCGCGCCCGAAGAGATTCCGGAAAACCTCAAGCGAGCGGTGCTGGCCTTCGAGGATCGTTTTTTCTACTGGCACTGGGGGGTCAACCCGGTATCCCTGGTGCGCGCCGCCGTCCACAACCTGGGCCACGCGCGCCTGACGGGCGGCTCGACCCTCACCATGCAGGTGGCCCGCATGATGCACCGGCGCCCGCGCCGCCTGACCAGCAAACTGATCGAAATCTTCACGGCCCTGCAGCTCGAGGCGCATTTTACCAAAGACCAGATTCTGAATTACTATCTCAACCTGGCGCCTTACGGCGGCAATATCGAGGGGGTTGCCGCGGCGGCGCGGTTTTATTTCGACAAACCGCTGCACGCCCTGTCGATCGCCGAAATCGCGCTCCTGACGACGATTCCCAAGAATCCCAACGCCAATCGGCCGGACCGCGCCGTGAACCTCGAGGCCCGGCGTCGCCGTGTGGTGCAAACCATGGCGCGGCGCGGGGTGATATCACCGGACCAGGCCCGCCGGGCGCTGGCCGAACCGCTCGCGGCCCGGCGCAGCCCCCCGGCCTTCACGGCCCCGCATTTTACGGCTCGCCGGCACTTTCCGCCCGGCGGCCGGCAGACCATCGTCACCACCATGGATCACGACCTGTACACTTTCGTCCGGCAAAGGCTGGCACGGCAGGTGGACCAACTCGCCTACCTGGACGTCCACAACGCCGCCGCCGTGGTGATCCACAACCCCAGCATGGAGATCCGGGCCTATGTGGGCTCGCACGACTTCTTCGACACGGCCCACGATGGGCAGAACGACGGGGTGCGGATGCTCCGTTCGCCCGGATCGGCGCTCAAGCCCTTTATCTACGCCCGGGCCTTCGATGCCGGCCTGGTGACGCCCCAGCAGCAGGTCTTCGATATCCCTTTTGCGATCGGCGGCTACACGCCCCGCAATTTCGACCGGCGCTTCTACGGCGTGGTCACGGCGGCCGAAGCCCTGCAGGCCTCCCTCAACATACCGGCCATCGAATTGAACCTGCTGCTCGAAGATCAGGCCCTTTACGAACTGCTGCGTCAGGCCGGGGTGCCCAGCGTCGACCAGGACAAGCACCACTACGGTGCGGCCATCGCCGTGGGCGGGGTGGGCCTTTCCCTGCTGGATCTGGCCCATCTGTACACCGCCCTGGCCAATCAGGGTCGGCTGCGTCCCCTGGCGCGAACCCCCCGGGAAGCCGCCGACCCGGCCGCAGCCCGCCAACTGTTCAGCGCCGAGGCGGCCTGGCTGGTATCCGAAATTCTGGCCGACGGTTTCCGGAAGGAATTCTCCGCCCACTGGCGCGCCATCCGGGATATCCCCAAGGTGGCCTTCAAAACCGGCACTTCGGCCGGCGGCCGCGATCTTGTGACCATCGGCTATAACCGGGAGTACACCGTGGCCGTCTGGATGGGCAATTTCGACGGCACCCGCACGCGGGACCTCACCGGAATCGACGCCGCCAGCGGGGTGCTGTTCGACATTTTCCGGCAGCTTTCCCGTACCCGGCCTTTCGCGTGGCTGGTGCGCCCGTCCGGTGTGAAACGCGAAGCGATCTGCCCCGGGATTCTGGAGGCCGTCGACGGGTTCTGCCCCGATGCCGTCGAGGACTGGATCATCGCCGGTAAGCGACGGCCGCCGCCCTGCCAGCGGCTGCGCGCGGAAGTTCTGGCCTATCTGGTGGAAGCCGGACACCTCGAGAGGTTAAGCGATCTTCGCTTCCATCCGTGCTACGCCCAACTGGCGGCGTTCAAGCCGCATATCGCCGCCCCCCACGACGGGGCCGTGTTTGCGGTGGACGGCCGCCACCATCAGCGTTTCGGCAAGATTCAGCTCCAATGCTACAGCTTTAAGTCCGATCCGGCCATCTACTGGCTGGTGGACGGGCAAGCCCCCCGGGCGGCCCGCTCCGGTCAGTCGCTGCTGCTGCCGCTGGGCGAGGGGGCCCACCGTATCGCCTGTCTCGACAGCGGCTCGCAGATCACCTGGCGCCGGGTCCACATTCAAAAGGAGTAGCGATGTCAGCACCCCCAAAACTGACGTTGATCGCGGTCGTCTTCATTTTAACCCTGGGGGCCGCCGCGGGGCCGCTGGCCCTGATCCCGCCGGCCGACAAGGTGGCCACCGATGCGGCCAGCCTGCTTTTCAAGTTGAGCCGTAAGGCGATTCCCGAAGCCCAGGTGGGACACGTGACCAACCAGGATGTCATCCGGATCGACGGTGTGAGCGGCAGTTTCGCCTTCGAAGCCCGTGACCAGATCCGCTTCTACCCCCGGAAGCCTCTGCGGGCCGGCACGCGCTATAGCGCCCGCTTGGATCCGCAGTTCTTCACGACGATGCCGCTCGCCGATCAGGCGGTCGATTTCGAAACCGAAGATTTGGCGGTCCGCGAGGCGCAATTGTTTCGCACCCCGCAACCCTTGCTGCGTCTGGTGTTCAACGATGTGGTCCGTCGTCAGAGCCTGGTCCAGCAGCTGCGCCTTGAAAAAAAGCAGAAACTGGCTGCCACACGGCTATCCTTCGAAGTCCAGCCCGCCGAGGATGCCCGTGTCTTCCTGGTGGCGATCACCGAGCCTGTGGGCGACAACACGCTGGTGGCGACCCTCGAACCGCCTTTGCACAGTACCGCGGGGACCCGGCTGTCCCAAGGTTTCCAGGAAACCTTCGCGCCCGAGAGCCAACAGGTGCGCCTGGACAGCCGGCGGCGCAGCCTCGTACTGCCGGATGCCCCCCGCGGGGTGTCCCTGCCGGACGGGCGCGTGGGGATAAGGCTGTATGTATCCGGCGGGTTTTACAAAGATACGCCGATCCAGCCGCACCTGCGGATCGAAGGGCTGACCAGTTTCAAGGTGGGGGCACGGCGTTACATCGACAAACAGGAACGCCAGCAGTTCAATCTCTCCTCCCGCAGCCGCTTTGCCTTCGACATCACCGGCGACTTTAAACCCCGCGCCACCTACCGCCTGACCCTCAAGGCCGGCCTGCGCGATGGCTACCGCTTCGAACTCAAGGAGGACGAGACCTACACGATTACCACCGAAGACCGTCTGCCGGCCTTCGAGTTCGAAAGCGACCAACCTTATCTGAGCACGGCCGGCGATGTGGGCTTCAGCGCCGTCAACGTGGCGGCGGCCCGGTTTATCGTCGAGCGTCTGAGCGAGGCCAATTTTCGCTTCTTTCTGAATTTCATGGACGGCCAGCCGGACAGCGTGGCGCGGGGCAGCGAAGAAGTCCTCAACCAGCGGATCGACATCGCGGGTGAATTCAATGAATTTTCCCGCCATAAAGTCGCCCTCAAGCCCTTTAGCAGGCAATGGCCCGGCGGCGTCTATCGCTTGACGCTGCGCGACAAGGAAACCACGGCCGCCACCGTGGTGTTTCTGACGGATATCGGCCTGAGCGCCCACCTGGGCGCCAATCAGCTCTTCGTGGCCGCCACCAGCCTGTCGCAGGCCCGGCCGATGAACCGGGCGCGGGTCACGGTCTATTCGGTCAAGAATGCGCTGATCGCCGAGGGACGGACCGACAGCGACGGGGTTTACATCCTCAACCGTGAAGATCTCGCGGAACGCCAGGTCAAATCCGTCGTCGTGGAGAAAGGCCGGGATCGCGGCTTCCTGGTGTTAAACAAGGTTCTCAACGAATACAAGACCCCGCCGGCGCCGGACGCGATCGGTCGCTATCGGGCCATGATCTATCCCCAGCGCAAGCTCCTGCGGCCCGGCGCGCAACTGCACCTGCTGACCGTGCTCAAGGACAAATACTACCGCTCGGCACCGGAACTGCCGGTAAGGATTCGCATCCAGGCGCCGGGCAAGAAGACCTTTTTCGACCAGGTCTTCAAGACCGATGACGTCGGGGCCTTCACGGTCAGCACCCCGATCGACGAGGCCGACAAGACCGGCAAATACCGGATCGAGGCCCTCGTGGGCGACGAGCTGATCGGCCGGACCGCCTTCAGCGTGGAGACTTTTCTCCCCCAGCGGATCAAAAACCGGATCACCACCGAGCACGAGCGCTATCGCACGGGCGAGACCATTACCGCCGAGATCGCCGCGGATTATCTCTTCGGCGCCCCGGCCGCCGGGCTCAAGGCCGAGGTGCGGCTGTCCGCCGTGGCCACGCCCTTGAAGCTCGAAGGCTATGAAGACTACAGCTTCAACAATATGGAATTGGCGCGCGGCAACCAGGTCAACTACCTCAACGTCAAGCAGGAAATCCTCCTGGACGCGGCCGGTCGCCGCCGGGTACTGCTGCCCACGGCCGTCGACCAGCCGGTGCCCTCTATTCTCCAGGCGCTGATCGGCGCCACGGTCTTCGACGACGGGCGGGAAGTGGCGGCCTACAAGGAGGTCCCGCTCTACCCCTACCGCCAGATGGTGGGCATCCACCTACCGGAGAAAACGATCCGCGGCGGAAAGACCTATCCGTTCCGGTGCGTGCTGGTGGATCCCGAAACCGGGGAAACCATCCGCCGCCCGCTTTTCGG
Organism: Desulfobacterales bacterium; assembly: GCA_030065585.1. Lineage (GTDB taxonomy): Bacteria > Desulfobacterota > Desulfobacteria > Desulfobacterales > UBA5852 > JABZFP01. The sequence goes on from JASJED010000025.1 coordinate 10,923, forward strand.
CACCCTGAAACGGCGGGTCTGGCATTGGCGCATCGATGACAAGGGCTTCTACCGCTGGAGCGAGGATTACGAAACCGTGGAGACCTTCGGGGTGGCCCCCGGTGAACGGGTGGAACGCCAGGCAGCCGAAAGCGGGCAGTATCTGCTGCTGGTGGCCGATCGTCTGGGAGGGCATACCGCCGGGGTGGAATTCCGCGTCAGCGGCTGGGGTTACGATCCGATCGGTCCCACCGACGATACGGCCAAGGTGGAGATCGAATGCGAGGATCGCCCCTACCGCCAGGGGGATGTCATTCAGGCCAGCCTGCGATCCCCCATCAGCGGCCGCCTGCTGGTGGCGGTTGTGGGCACGCAGGTTCGCTGGCATCGTTTTTTCGATATGGCGGGCAGTACGGCCGCGATCGAGATACCGCTTGATTTCGACTTTGAAGACGGCCTCTACCTGCACGCCCACGTGGTACGCCCCACGGATCAGCCCAGCCGCCTGTTGCCTTTCCGTGCCAAGGGCTACCGCTATATCCGGCCGGATCTCGAAGCCCATCGTTTGGCGGTGGCGCTGGAAGGCCCCGATCTGACCCCGAGCAATCGCCCGGTGACCTTCAGGGTCGATGCCGGCGCGCCCGCCGCCAAGGTGCTGGTCTCCGTGGTGGACGAGGGCATCCTGCAGATCGTGGACCAGAAGCCACCGCGCCCCTTCGCGTTTTTTGCGCGCACCGACCCCCAGGCGATGGCGCTCTACGACCTCTACGACCAGGTGATGCATCATTTGATCGAGGGGCGCCGGATGGACATCGGGGGCGACGACGCCCGCCTGCTGAAGGCGCGCAAGAAGCACATGGCCCCGGATACCGGCGCCCGGCGGGTCAAACCGTTTGTTTTCTGGTCCGGGCTGGTGGCGGCCGATGCCGCCGGCCGGGCCGAGGTGACCATGGCGATTCCCGATTTCAACGGCCGGGCCCAAGTCGTGGCCCTGGCCCTCTCGGAAGATGGCATCGGCGGGGCCCACCGTCCCATGGTGATCCGGGACCAAGTCATCGTCAAGGCTACCGCACCGCGTTTCATCCTGGCCGGCGACAGTCTCCGATTGCCGGTGCGCGTGTTCAACACCACGGCCGATTCGGTGGCCTTGGATCTGTCGGCCGACCACTCCGGCAATCTGTCCCTGACGGGGCTGCCGGGCCGCATCGAGGTCCCTCCCCAAGAGGACGTGCGCTTCCACGCCGATCTGCGGGCCCTGCGACACGGCAAAGGCCGCCTCACGATTGCGGCCCTGACACCGGAGGGCCAGTATCGCTACACCGTGGAATTGCCCGTTCATACGGCCAGTGTGCTAGACACCCGGGTCTACAGTGGCGAAAGCGCGGGATCGGTGGTCATCGACGTGCCGCCGGAATACTTCCGGGAGGCCCGCCCCCGGGTGGACATAATAGTTTCCGAACTTCTCCTGGCCCGGCTCAAGGGGACCTTCAATCACCTGGTGGGCTATCCCCACGGGTGCGCCGAGCAGACCGCTTCACGGATGCTGGCGATGCTGAATGCCGAGGGCCTGCTGGCCGGTGCCGACGACCGTTACACCCAGGCCCTGCGGCGGGATCGCGCACAGTTGCTAAGGGCCGGTATCGTCAAACTCAATGACATGCAGCGTCCGGACGGCGCATTCGTCTACTGGCCGGGCGGCGACTACGTCAACCCCTACGCATCGGTCTACGCCAGCGATATTCTCCTGGCGGCCAAACGCAAGGCGCTCGATGTGCCCAACGCCGTTGTACGCGGCATCTACGCCGCCCTGGCGCGCATCGTCAAAGGGGAGGCGCTTTCGGTGCGCTACCCCTTGAGCAACTTCACGCGGCTTTACGCGGCCTACCTCCTGGCTGTCGAAAAACGCTTGCCGCGGTCGCTGGTCAATCAATTCTACGATGGCGCGCTTTACCGGGGTGATCTGGTCAGCAGCTACATGATGGCGGCAATCTTCAAGCTGACCGACATGCCGCAGGCTATGAATAAGGTGCTCGCGGAGATCGAAGCTTTTGACCTAAGGGCCATGGCGGCCAGACGCCAGTTTGACGGCGATTTTTACTCCCCCGTGCGCAACCGGGCGTTCGCGCTCTACCTGCACAGCCGTCACTTCCAGAAGAACAGCGTTTCCCAGGCCCTCCTCGACCGGGTGGCCGCGGATATCGATGGACTGTACTCGACCCAGGACCAGGCCTTCGTGATGCGGGCCCTGCAGGCATACTACCGGGATGTGACGCCCGGTCCCATCGACGTGCGCCTGTCCGTCAACGGGCAGGCGCAACGTGAACGCAAGCCCTTCGGCTTCAGCGGTGAACTGCGCGACCCCCGAATCACCCTCGACGCCCACCAGGGAAAATTTTTCTACACCGTGGCGGTGGCCGGTTTTCGGCCGCGGGCAGTCCGCCATGAACCGGGCCTGGCCGGCAATCGCCTGGGGGTTTTTCGCCAGTACGTGGATGAAACCGGTGCGGTTGTCGATCTGCGTCATCTGCGCCTGGGAGACCTGGTCTACGCGCGCGTCACGTTGAAGGCCAGCGAGGCGATCGCCAACCTGATTGTCAGCGAGAGGGTGCCGGCCTGCTTTGAAATCGTCAACACGCGCCTGGACCGCCGGCCGCGGCCGGCGATTCTGGCGGAGAAAAATTTCCGCCCCGACCACGTGGACATCCGCGATGACCGGGTACTGACCTTTTTGAGTATCGGCGAGCCTGCGCAGCGTGCATCCGATCGCAGCACTGTTGTCTACTATACGCCCCTGCGTGTGACCTTCACGGGAACCTTTCAGCTCCCGGCGGTCCAGGTGGAGGCCATGTACGACAGCCGCCTGCAGGACTACGACCTGCAGGCCGGCCCGGTGGTCGTCCAGGCCGCCGAGGATAAAGCCCCGGCGACGCCGCTGAAGCAAAGCTGGTAAGGCACAGAAGCGGTTTCCATACCCCACCTATGGTCAGATTCTGGTTTTCCGTCCGCATCACCGATGCTCGGCGCGGGACAAAGGGGTTTTAGATGGCAAGCGTTGGGCGTAACATATTCTACTGGACGGTTTCGTAAAGCGCCCGAGAGACGGATTGGGAAGCCCGAGGAATGAGGCGTACTAAAGTACGCCGCAATGACGAGGGTTGAAGCGTAACGCCGCTATCGGACCGGTTACGAAACCGTCAGCGCAGCGCGATGAAGAGCAGATAGACCACCGGCAAAGCAAAAAGTAGAGGCCGCCAGGCCCGAATCCAGGGGGCGTTCCGGAAAAAGACCACCAGGCAGAGCCCGGCGAACACCGCGGTACCCCGCAGCCCCATGGCCACGTAGCTCCACTCCAGAATGGCCGTGTGCAGGCTCAGCCAGGCCAGGGCCGCCGCCAGCAGGATGATCGCCACGCACCCGGCGCGGATCAGCACAATGGGGTTGGCGCCTTCACGCATCCCGGGCAGGCGGACGAGCAGATCGTTATGCAGATTGGTGGTCACCCCCAGGGCCAGTCCGGCACCGGTGCCCAGAACGATCACCAGCAGACCGGCCAGAAAAAAGGCCGCCAGGGCCGGGGGAAAGGTCTGGTTGATGAAGAAGGGAAGGGCTTGGGCCGTGTTCGCGGCCAGCTCGGGTACCCGGCCGCGCAGGTAGAGTCCGACCACGATGCCCAGCAGGCCCAGGGGAGGAATCAGGGCGGCACTCAGCAGGGCGCCGCGGCGCGCGGCCCGGACCGTCTGGGCGGCAAACACGGCCTGGAGATAGATCTGGGTCGACAGCACGCCGATGATCATCGAGCCGAGGTCCACCGCGGCCGCCTTGGAGCCATAAGCGAACAGGGAGAGTGCCGCACCCTGGTTCCGGGCTTCCTTGATCAGAGGCCCCCATCCGCCGGCTTGGTAGAGGGCGCTCGCGGCGGCGAGCAGCATGATCAGATAGAGCAGGAAGCATTTGAGCCGACCCACCCGCCCGGCCCCGGCGATACCCCCGGCGGCGATCATGCCCAGGGTCAGGAGGGCGGACAGGCCGATCGCGGGCCCGTAAGGCAGATCAAAAACCGAGGCGAGCAGGGCGCTGGCCGCCAGAAACTGGGCCACGATCTGCATCAGCATCCCGCTTGAGGCGATGACGCTGCTGTAGGTCTGAAAGCGGGGGCCGAAGGCCTGCCCCAGATACTGGGCCACGGTGATCGAGGCGCTCTCCCGCAGGGCCCGGGAGAAGAAAAGTCCCAGAATCAGACAGGCCAGGCCGCTGCCCAGGGTAAAATGCCAGGCCGCAAAACCGTAGAGAAAGGCCATCTGCACGGTGCCCACGGTGGCCGCACCGCCCACCAGGGTGCCGATGATGACCCAGGCCACGTCGGCGGCGGATGCCTGGCGGCCGGACAACGCGAAGTCGGTATCGGTCTTTACCCCGCGGCCGGCGCGCAGCGAGACGATCAGGACCGCTGCCAGCACCGCCAGGAAGATGGTGTTGTAGATCAAGCGCCGTGCGTCCTTTCAATAAGCTGTGGCCCGGGTCTTTCGCATCTGGCGGCAGAGCTGGAAAATGGCAACCCTATCGGGTTTCAGGTTTCGGGTTCTGGGTTCAGAGGTTCTGGGTTAAAATCGGCACCATCTGCTCAACCTAGAACCTGGAACCTAGAACCTGGAACCCCGATCGGGGAACCCATAAAAGGTTTCAGGATTCAGTGTTCAGGTTTCAGGTATCGGTATCGTTTTTTGGTTCTGATGTTTCCTGAAACCTGAAACCTGACACCCGAAACCTCAGTACCTGACCCCCGACACCTTGTATGTAAGTGAGGGGGAACCTTTTGCAGGTGTCAGTGTTCAGGTGTCAGTAAAGGGCTCGACTTCGGCTCAATGGCCGCCTGATCCCTGACACCCGAAACCTGAAACCTCAAACGCGTTCATAATCGATTTGGCGCTGTCCGACAATCGTTGTCTGATGGCCTGGACCAGGCGTTGATGGTTTCCTAAAAAAGTCACGAATCAGGCGGTCTCGAAAAAAGTTTGAGAGACGGCATGAGAGGCCCGAGGAATGAAGCGTACTCACTGTACGCTGACTGACGAGGGCTACGCTAAATACCGTAACGTCGCTATCGGACTTTTTACGAGACCGTCAGGCGTTGACAACCGAAGGGGGATATTGCATGACCGTTCCAACGGCGGTTTTATCGGCGACACTATTCCGCGACATCCAAGGAGCTGGCCATGGTATGGCAGAGTGCGGTCGGGCTGGCGGTATTCGTGGTCCTGGCCTGGGGCCTGAGCGAAAACCGCCGCGCGGTCCGCTGGCGAACGGTTCTTATCGGATCAGGGCTCCAGCTGGCCCTGGGACTGGTGCTCCTCAAAGGCCCCTTCGTGCGCGAGGCCTTCCTGGCGCTCAATCAGGTGATCCTGGCATTGGAACAGGCAACGCGGGCCGGCACGTCTTTTGTTTTCGGATATGTCGGCGGCGGGGCCCTGCCCTTCGATCCCAAATACCCTCAAAACAGCTTTGTTTTTGCCTTCCAGGCCCTGCCGTTGATTCTGTTGATGAGCGCCCTGTCCTCGCTTCTGTTTTACTGGAAAATCCTCCCGCTGGTGGTCCGCGGCTTTGCCTGGTGCCTCCGGAAGACCATGGGCATCGGGGGAACCGAAGGCCTGGGCGTAGCGGCCAATATTTTCGTGGGCATGGTCGAGGCCCCGCTTTTTATCCGGCCCTATCTCAAGGACATGACCCGCAGCGAGATCTTCACCCTGATGACCTGCGGCATGGCCACCATCGCCGGCACCGTCATGGTGCTCTATGCCAGCATCCTTTCGGGGGCCATCTCGGGAGTCATGGGCCATATCCTGACGGCTTCGATCATCAGCGCGCCCGCATCCATCATGATCGCCAAGGTCATGGTGCCGGAGACGCACCCGCTGACACCGGGTGAATTGACCGCCCCGGAGCCCGCCACCAGCGCGATGGACGCCCTCACCAAAGGCACGCTTCAGGGGGTGACCCTGTCGATCAACATTGTGGCCATGCTGGTGGTCCTGCTGGCCTGTGTGCATCTGATCAATCTGCTTCTGGGATTGTTTCCGCCGGTGGCGGATGGCCCTTTGACTTTGCAGCGTCTGCTTGGCTGGCTGATGGCGCCGGTGGTTTTTCTGATGGGCGTTCCGCTAAGCGAGACCGCCGCGGCCGGTGCGCTCATGGGGACCAAAACCGTCCTCAACGAACTGATTGCCTATATCGATCTCAGCCGATTACCGGAAGGCACCCTCAGCCCCCGGAGCATGATCATCATGACATACGCCATGTGCGGTTTTGCCAATCCCGGCAGCCTGGGCATCATGATCGGCGGCATGGGCACCATGGCGCCCTCGCGCCGCGCGGAAATCGTCTCCCTGGGGATTCGGTCTATCATTGCCGGCACCCTGGCCACCTGCATGACCGGTGCCGTGGTGGGGCTCATCGGCTAGCCTGGGCATCCCTGGCCCATACCACTTGTAAGCTATCGTCACCCCGCCGTCTCGACCCGCACGTGCAGGGGCGTCGTGGTTTTCCTTCAGAGACTGTCAATTTTGTATATACCCGCTGACAAACTGCTTCACGGCCACCTTGGGATCCAGTCGCTAACAGATTGAAATCATTGAATCACAAACCATCGTGCGCGCCGGCATCAATTTTGCTGAGCTTGTTGGGATGGACCAAATCAAAGGAGCTTTGATATGAATTCTGGCGGCGTGATGTTTTTCAGAGTCATGTTAGAATCCCTGCGGTCGAGACTTCTTGAGCAGCGTGTTGGAATGAGCATAGGTCTGGCATCGGCCGTTGTTCTCACCTTGACGGTCGATATTTGGTGGGGCGCCCTGCTGGGCCTGTTGGTGGCCGGAGGCCTGCTTTGGCGCGGGCAGCACCACGGCCGCCAGTCCACCGATCAAGCGGATAAAGCTTCCGCAGGTCCAAATTGCCATGCAGAACCACGGCACCCTCCTTCGAAACGCCCCGCACCGATAGTTCCGATCGTCGAGCGATTTCAGTCGCGCCATCCCCTTGGGAAAGAGGCGCAGCTGATCAAGGCCGGCGTTTTGTGGCACTTCTATGGTGATCGACATGGGGCGCGCGGCCACTGCCTCGATCTGCTGGGCAAGATGCAGCCGGAAGATCCGCTGTTCGCGGAAGTCTGGAATCTCCTTTTTAGCACCTGCCAAACACCTGTTGATAGGACGATTAGCCCTGCTGGGCCGCTTTCGGTAGACGTCTTTGATGTGATGCCGTCCATGCCCGTCACGGATAGCGGGGCGAAGGTCATTCCTTTTAGGTCGCGTGATGCCGGAGCGGCCTCCCTGCATTAAAGGCTTCCAACCATGGCGCCATCCCCATCGCCGTGGTCCGTGGTGGTTGCGGTGCCAAGGCCCTTCCAGGGTCGCCGCACCCAGCGCATGACCTGATGGTTCAGGCCAATCAAAAAGCGGCCTCAAGGGCCGCTTCCCAATCTCGATAATTTTAGCGCGTTACCGGCGACCGTGTCGCGTTGCTGTCGGGAGGTTATTAGTTCGACGGGCTCTGGCTGCGTTTGATGCTCTCCAGTCGCTTCAGCAGGGTGCGGGCTTTTTCCAGATTGCGCTGGACATCGCGGTAGTTGGGGTCGAGTTTGTAGACCATTTCCCATTGCGCGATGGCCTCGGTCAACTTCTCTTGTTGAAAGTCGGCCAGGCCCTGGCGATAGTGGCGGTCTTTGAACATGTCTTCGGATTTGGTGATGTTCTGGGCGCACTTTTCACACTTGGGGTCGTATTTCAGGGAGGCTTGGAACGCATCGCGGGCCTTGAGATAGTCCTCCTGGCCATAGAGTTCAAGGCCCTGCTGATAATGGGACTTGGCCAGATAGCTTCGTATCTCGGCGTCCTTAGGATTGGCCTTGGCCAATTCTTCCAGCTTGACGATGGCCGCGGCATATTTTTCGGTGCGGTAAAGGGTCAAGGCGGTGGCGCGCTTGTCCTCCTTTCCGGATTTTCGGCGACTTTCTTCGATTAGCCGACGACAGTCCTTACAGTCCTTGTCGTATTGTAGGGCGCTTTCAAATGCCTCGAGAGCCTTGGCATAGTCCGCCTGGCGGTAAGCCTGGTGTCCCTTGGCGTAGTAGGCTTTGCCCATGTAGCGTGTGGCCTCGGGATCGTCGGGGACCGTGTTCAGTACTTTGGCGAATTCGGTGATGGCGCCATCGTAATCCTTGTTGGCATAGAGTTCCTTGCCCAGATCACGGTAGTTGGCGGTCATGCCGCCATTGTCGGCGCCTGGCGGCGCGTCCATCGACGAAGTTCCCACCGGGGCCACCTCGATCGGATCACCGGCAATGAGTGGCGTTGCGGCGGTTTCCGGTATTTTCAATTCCTGACCGACGCTGATGGACGTGGCGCTGGGCAAGCCATTGAATTCAACAATCACATCGTATTTCTTGAAATCGCCATAATAGGTGCCGGCGATCTTGGAAAGGCTTTCGCCCGGCTGAACCTCGTGCAGAGCGTAGCGTTTGACCACCATGACATCTTCGCCCATGGCACCGGCGGATTCTCCGCTCTCCGTCCGTATGTCATGGCCCTCGCCCATGATCGGGGTGCCCTTGAGCACCGGGATCTTGATTTGTTGTCCGACATCGAGGCGGGTGGCATCCTCGATTTCATTATATTTGGCGATCAAGTGGAATTTGCGGTAATCACCATAGTATCGAGCGGCAATCGAGGAGATGGTTTCGCCCGCGCTGACGGTGTGCAGGATGTAGCGGTTGGCGGTCGATATGCCGCGATCGAATTCAGCCAGCTTTTCCTTGGCTTTTAAATTCTCCGGATCGTAGCGCAGGGTTGTCAGAAAAGCCTGTCGGGCCTGGGGGTACTGCCCCATCTTGTAGAATCGCAGGCCGTTTTGGTAGTGATCCTCCGCCATGGCCTTCAAGCGAGGTTCGAGTTCGGCTATTTTACTTTGGGCGGTCTGGTTGTTGGGTTGCACCGTCAGGGTCAGCTGGTAATGCTCGTAAGCCGCCACGAGATCGCCCGCTTGTTCGAAGGACTGGGCTTGGGCTAGATATTCCGCCCCGAGTTTCTTGGACGAGGGGCCGGTTGCACATGCCGTCACCATTGCCATCAGGCACATGACAACGAACATTTTAGATGCATGTTTCATGATGATCT
>JASJED010000026.1 GCA_030065585.1 Desulfobacterales bacterium
CAGCGGCTGATCAGCATCAACCAGAAACTCTTGAGGATAAAGTTAAGCGTGGTGCGCACGACGAACCACAGGCTGCGTTTTTCGGCCTCGGGATCGAGGCTGCGCAGCAGGCTGCGATCTTCGATCACCCGGTCATAGTTGATGCCCACCGGTATAAAGACCACATCGCGATCACGCCGGGGGTCGAAGCTGCGCAGCATGTAGTCCAGAAAGCCCAGCTTGGGCTCGCGAAGCCGACCGTCGCGGCTGAGTCCGCCTTCGAGAAACACGGCCTGGCAGACACCTTCGTGGGTGGCCATGTGAACGTAGCGCTCCAGCACGCTGCGGTAAAGGGGGTTGCCGGAGTTGCGTCTCACGAAAAAGGCTCCCATAGCCCGGATCAGGGTCTGCAGGGGCCAGATGCGGGCCCACTCGCCCACCGCATAGGAAAGGGTGGTGCGTTCGGCCGCCAGGAAGGCCACCAGGACATAGTCCATATTGCTGCGGTGGTTCATGGTGAACACCACCGTGGCGTCCTCCGGGACGGCCTTAAGCGCCTCCTTGTGCGCCATACCGATGCGCACGTCGTAGAGCAGATGCGCCACTTGCTTGGCAATCCAGTAGCCGATGCGAAAATATATGTAGGCGTTGAAGGCCGGAACGATTTCGCGGGCATACTTGACGACCTGGGCCTGGACAAGCTCGAGGGGTTCATTCTTCTCGCGGGCCAGTTTCTGGGCGTCTTCGATGACCTTGGGATCGTAGACCAGGCGATCGATCAGCACCTGGCGTTTGGTCAGTTGAAAGGGACGGATTTCGATCTGCAGCCGTTGGCCGATCTCATCCACCACGCGGTTGATGCGCCGCCGCCAGAACCAACGCACGCTGGGGACGAAAAGACGATCGAGCAGGGCCAGAACGGCCAGCGCCAGCATCAGGACGAACAGCCACCACGGCAATATGATTTCGGCGCCCGTGGGCATGCAGTGTCTCTCCTTGTATCCTTAGCGCTGTCCGTCGAATTCGATGCCCGCCTGATCCCCTAAGGCCGCTAACCGGAAACACCGTGGGCCCGAGGCTGGCGGCGCTGGAGGGCCTGGAGGACGACGGGGCGTATCGATTCCGCCGACACGATACCGCGAAACCGGATGTGATCGAGTTCCGGAAAAACCTCACCATTATACAGCACAACCAGACCGTCCGCCAGAGGCGGGTCCAGGTGGGGCTGCATCAAGGTGGCCGCCAGAAGGTAATAGGTGGTCTGCCCGCCGGCCGAGCCCTGAAAAAAACTGCGCCAGGCGGTCTGCTGGGGGTCGTGCAGATTGACGGACACCACCCGCAGCGGCCGATGGGGCAGGTCGATCGTGTCGATTTCCAGCACCTCGATACGGATACCCGCGGCCGGCGGTTCGCGGCCGGCATTGAAGTAGGTGCGGTTCAACTGGTCGGCAAGCTGCTGGATGGCATCTCCCGGCCGCAGGGTCGGCTCGACGGGCAAGCGGTGTCCGGCCATCAGGTAATGGTTATCATCCGGCATGAAGGTCAGTAGTTCCACCGGCCCCAAGGGGTCATCTGTCGTGCTGGGCGCAGGGGGGGGTGACGCCGGGCAGGCGCACACGACCAAAGCAAGGGCCAGGAGCAGGCCTGTCCGTGCCAGGGTCAGTCCCGGCATGGCGACGGCCTGCCGTTTTCGTCGGGATTCGAGGCCGCGCCCGCGGGATCAGTCCCGGAATTCCAGGAACAATTTTTCGTTGGTGCCGTCGATCTCGGGTTCATTGTTCTTCCAGTCGTAGATCCGGCAGGCATTGCTCTGGTCGGACGGGATGGAACAGCCAATAAAGGGCATCAGGGGATCGCCGGCCGTTGATTTGAGGTTCAGCATCAGGGCCTGGGTACGGGGAAAGCGGTCGAACTCCAAGAGTTGGATAAAGAAGATGCTGGTCTGCCCTTCGAAGAAATCGCCTTTGGCGCGCAGCTCTTCGATGCGTTCCTTGAACTTGCGAAAGGCAACATCACCGTTTACGGCCTCGATGATCAGGTCGAACTCGCCGTGCCGGCGGTCGCCCTCCTCGATTTCCTGCTGATTGGTCAGATAGTAGAACTTGCCGATGAAAATCATCTTGGATCTCCTTGATCACCATAGGGTCGGCTGCGGTTCGCAACACAGGGTCAGAAGCGCCGGCGGCCAGCTGCAGTTTGATGGCCGCATCATGAACACCGACGGCGGCTTCCCTTTTACCCCAACCGCAGCCGAACATCAACCGCTGCCCGGTGATAAGACGTGAAGCGGCTCGGGTCCCGGAATTGGGCGGTTGCAGTCCAACCATGAATCGCGTATGCTGGCTTCGTTTTCCAACACCCCGAATATCGGCCTCAGGATCGAAAATATTGAAATCCAACCCCCTTAGCACCGCGCTGGCCATCCTGCTGATCGCCGGCTGCGCCTCGACCCCGGTCGTGCATTACGCCCCATTCGGTGAGGTCGACCAGGACGAGAGCGGTATTATCGAGTGGTACGAGTTCAAGGCCGTCTACCCTGACGCCAGCCCCAAATCCTTCCTGGAAGCCGACCGTGACAAGAACGGCGAAATCTCCCCCGAAGAATGGGAGGCATACATGGAAGACTACCGCCCGGAATAGACCCAAAGAGCGCCGCCCTGCCCGGTCAACCATCATGGTATCGCATACCCCGGTGCATTTCCATTTCCTGAATTCAAGCGGCCTGGTAAAAAGCCCGAGGGCAAGGCTTGCGAGACCTGATGAATCAGGTGGACAGCAAGTACGCCGCAATCACGAAGGACGAAGCGTAACGCAGCCCTGGGGCTTTTTACGAGACCGTCAGAACTCTTCGATGATCTTACCCTTCTCGACGTAATCCGCGATCGTGGCTTCGGATTCGCGGCCGCTGTGAATGGCCTGCCACAGACTGTGATAGACCGGATCTTCCTCGCCCAGGGTTTGGCGGACTTCCTTGAGCAGAACCTCCCCCTGGCGTACATAGCTCGAGACGTCTTTGAGGATCTCCTTGCGGCGGCGGTGTTTTTCGCGCTCCTCCTCGATGACCGGCATGAGTCGCAGGATGGAATACTCGACCAGGGCGTCGCGGGGCGCATCGAATCGCTCGCAGGCCCGTTGGAGGAGCCCCAGGGTCCGGCGACTGAGAACGAATGTCTTTTGAACCCGGTTTTCAGGCTGGTAGGCCCGCTCCTGAACCTGGCGTGCGATCTGCGACAGGGTCTGGTCGTCTTCGATCAAATGTTCGAAAAGGGATTTCTGTTTGATCCCCAGATGGAAGGCCACCACACTCATGGTGTCAATTGCCCGGGCGGTGAGACGAAAGGTGGCGCGCACCGATTGCTTGCCGCGAAGGTCCGTCGACGAAGGCCGCGGAAGAAAAAGGGCGTCGAGTTCATCCAGCATATTTTTCTTTTTCATGGGTTGGCCCTCCCTTGCGGCGTCATCACGATTTATTATTACCTTTAGGTAATACATTGTTTTCAGTAATGCAACCCGAGTTTCAGCGCCGGGCCGCCATCAAGGACTTCAACCAATCGGTTGGGGCTGATCCACAGATAGATCCTTTCTTCTCCTGGAAATGGATTCGCTTTGCTTGAGATCGCGTCGTTCCGACCAAACGTTATCCCGCATGTCGCGCGACCATCCGCGCGACTGCCGGAGCCTTCTGTTACCCCGGCAGCAATAGATACCAATCACGTCATGCCGGTCCCGGACCAGGTCCGGGATGACGTATCCGGCATCCAGTGTCTTTCGGGATTCCGGCTCTTTCGCCGGGATGACAATTTTGGGCGTCTTTAGTTGCCAAAGTCATAATATCAGGAGCGATGCGCATTTTTTTACAAGCGAAGAAGCAAGGTCCAGATTTGCGACGGGCACGCAGACCCTTTTATCGCAGGCGACGAAGGGGTAGACAAAACAGGTTGGTCGCCGCTATGTAAGTCAAGGTGGCACAGAAAATATCAGCGCGGCCTTAATGGAGGATGTTTCGATCAGGGATGAAGAAATTCGAAAGGACAAATTAATGCAACAACATATCAGGGGCGTTCATATTCACTTCGTTTTCATTCTTCTTCTCGTGGCCGGCTGCACCAAGCCCTATCGTGCCTATCCCGGTCCGCCCCGTCCGGACAATGAGATTGCCATCGTCACGCCTGAGGACGGTGTCAAAATCCATGCCCTGGATGGCCGGGTGGTCAACGTCACACCGGGCCCCGCCAAAGGCCTGGAAGTGACGTATAACCGCATCAGGTTGCGCCCGGGAGAGTATACCCTGACCCTGATACCGCAGGGCATCGATTCGATCAAAACATTTGTCAAGGTGACCATCAGGGTTGAAGCCGGCAAGCGTTACCAGGTTCGCCGCGAGTTTTACCCGGGGACTTCGGATGCCCGGGCATATTATAAATTCTGGGTGGAAAACGTACAGACCGGTGCCGTCATCTCGAAAATCGTCGAAAGCCGCAACCCCTTTTCGCCCCGCAATTGAACCTTCAAACGATGGCACACGGCCCTGCAGCTTTGCTCTAGTGCTGATTGTTGAAAGGGTAAGCACTATGGCGTTGGCGGGGAAAAGGCGGATGGAGGTCGGGCCGCGCGGGTGCAGCATGGCAGGCCCGACCGCTAACCATAGGAGGGGGTTGCGTCAGGGGGCGGAGGTAATCAGCTTTTGCAGCTCCGCTGCGATTTCACGGCTGATGGCGGCCGCGGCGGCGCTCTGGGCGGCCACCAGGGCGTCATAGCCCTCGGCGGCAATCGCCTCCTGAACGATGGTCTGGCGCACGACCAGCGGTTTGTTCATCCCGGCCTTGCGAATCATCCAGGTGGCATTCAGGCTGGCGAATTCCCCCAGGCGCCCGTCAAACCGCCGCACATCCATGACCACGCGGTAATCCGGCTCGAAATAGCGCTCCCAGGGCTGGGCCACGACCTTGTTGTTGCGCAGGAGCAGCGACACATTCTCGGCCAACACCCGGCTGAAATTGGCTTCCAGGGTGCCCCCCCAGCGGTGAAACTCGTTGATTTCGAGCCGGTTGCGCCCGCTGCGCGTCACGATGCGCTGACGATCGAGTTCGTCGGGAAAAACCACCGGCCCGATCCCGATACTGACCTCCCCGGCCGGCAGGGGCTGCGGGGTTTCACCGGGGGCCGGTTCGATCGCGCTCAGGGTGTAGTAGGTGGTCGGCATGCTCTTGCCGCCGCAGGCCGCAAGCATCAGGCCGCAGGCGGCCGCAACCGTGATCAATATCATCATTGGGGGTCTTCTCATTGGGCTTCGCTTCCTTTCCCTCGAATCAGGGCCTCGGGATGACGGTCGAGAAACTCGGCTAATTCGCGCAGGGCCCGGCCGGCACCGGCCAACTCGCGCAGCGTCATGCGCAGGTCGTGGCGCAGGGGCGCATCCGCGTTGAGGGCCCCGTTCAACTCGATCAGGGTCTGGCCGAGCTGGTCGAGGGCCGCATTCAGGCGCGGCAGGGTTTCGGCATTGGTACTGGCACTCAGTTGTTTGACCTCCGCCAGGATCTTCTCCAGCGAGTCCAGGCTGCTCTTGAGATCAGGCGAATTAACGATGCGCTCGACACCCGCCACCGTCTGCTGCAAATCGCGCCCGATCTCCTCCATGGGCAGTTGATCGAGACGTTTCATGAAGCGGTTCAAACTGGCGGCGATGGCCTCGATGGTGGTCGGCACCGTGGGAAGCACGTCGTAGCCGTCGACGGATTCCAGGGTCGCCGGCTCGGCATCCGGGAAGAAATCGAAATCGATAAACAATTTGCCGGTCAGCAGGCTGCCGGTTTTGAGCTGGGCCCGCAGCCCCTTGTTGATCAACACCCGGTCCATCTTTTCTTTGATCGACTCGTTCGGGGCCACGAAGCCAAGCCGTTGGGGCTCCAATTCAATGGTCACCGGGACCTGGAAGTCAAACGCATTCGGGTCGAAATTCAACTCCATATCGATGACTTCGCCGACCTTGATGCCCTGGAATTCAACCGGGGCGCCCACCTCGAGGCCGCGCACGGAATCTTTGAAAAACAGCTTATAGCGGCTTTTGATGGTGTACTGCCGCTGGGCCGCGGTCATGAAATCGTCGAAAAGGATAAAGCGCGTGTTTTCGGATGCCTTGGCACCGGGCTGCTCGTGGGACGGCACCCCGAAAGCAATGCCCCCGATCATCATGGACACGAACGACTCCGTATCCACGCGGACACCCTGCGCGCTGAGATCCACATTGACGCCGCTGGTTTCCCAGAAGCGCGTGTTGGTGAACACATGATTATGGTAAGGCGCGTTGATAAAGATCTTGATGGTTACGCTTTTCCCGGCAGGATCAAGTGAATAGCCCACGACCTGGCCGGCCTGGATCTGGCGGAAATAGACCGGGGAGCCGTAGTTGAGCGAGCCGAGGCGGGGGGCAGTGAGGCTGAAATGGTAGCCGACCTGATCCGAGGTCACCACTGGCGGCACCTCCAGGCCCTTGAATTCGCGCCGGGGCTCACCTTCCGTGGCAGGCTCCATCCCGATATAGGCCCCTGAAAAAAGGGTCCCCAGGCCCGACACCTGGCCGGCCGCCACCCGGGCCCGCACGACCCAGAACTTGGTGTTCTCTCTTAAAAAAGGCTTGGCCCCAATGACCATATCCACGGTCAGACTGACGTGCGAGAGGTCGTCGACAATCTCGATGGCCTTGACGGTCCCCACCTCGACATCCTTGAACTTGACCTTGGTCTTGCCGGCCACCAGGCCCTCGGCGGTCTCAAACGCGATCGTGATCGTGGGGCCTTTTTCGGTGACAGCCTTGTATACCAGCCACCCCCCGATCAATACGGCCACCAGTGGGACGATCCAGACTGCGGATATCGATCGCCGCGGCCTGACGACCGGCGCGGCAGCGGATGGTTGGGCGGATTCGTCAGTTGGTTCGGTCATTGCCAGTCTCCATGTTGTCCCAGATGAGCCGGGGGTCGAACGCCTCGGCCGCCAGCATGGTCACCACCACGACGCCGGCAAAAAAAACGGCCCCCGGACCGGCCTCGATGGTGGCCAAAGCCCCCAGATGCACCAAGGCCACCAGAATCGTAATCACGTAGATATCGAGCATGGACCAGCGCCCGATGACCTCGGTGAGGCGGTACAGACGGGTGCGGTCCACCGGGCGCCACTGCCAGCGTCGCTGGATCGACATCAGCAGGTAAGCAAGGATCAACAGTTTAAGCAGGGGCACAAACACGCTGGCAATGAAAATGACCAGGGCAATCGGCCAGCTGCCGGAATGGATAAAATAGATCACCCCACTCATGATGGTGTCCGACTGCACCGCCCCCAGCGAAGTGGTGTGCGTGACGGGCAGAACATTGGCCGGGATGTAGAACACGAAGGCGGCCAGCACCAGGGCCCAGGCCCGGGCGAGGCTGTTGGGTTTGCGGCTGTGGAGCGCCGCCCCGCAACGGGGACAGTCGGCCGGCGTCTCCCGCCGCCGGGTCAGCCGGTGGCAGCGATGGCAGGACACCAGTCCGCGCTGGCGGGCGGTCTGCGTTGGGGCGGTCATTGGCGCTCCTCGATCTGTTCCCATACCAGATGCTCGTCCAAAGTCACGCTCATGGCGGCCAGCACGAAAATCAGCCCCAGAAAAGCATACAGGGCTATTCCGGGAATGATCGTGGCCATTTTGACCAATTTGACAATGGAAACCAGAATGCCCAGCAGAAAAACCTCCATCATGCCCCAGGGTTTGAGAAAGACAACCAGGCGCAGGACCCGCGCCAGATGCCGGGGCACCCTCCTGGCCTGCAGCGGCAGCAGCATATAGAGCATGCACCCCAGATGCACGGCCGGCACGATGACGACCGTCAGCAGCACGAGGGTTGCAATGATCTTCATATCCTGCTGGTAGAGCTGCTGAATCCCGGTGACCAGGATGGTCTCCCGGGTCTGGGCGCCGATCTGGAAGCCCAGGAAAGGGTGGGTGTTGGCCACGAGATACAGGACCAGCCCGGTCATCGCCAGTGCCAGGGTGCGGTTGATGCTGTCGGTCTTGGGCCGATGCAGCAAGGCCCCGCAGCGCACGCAGTGGGCGGCTGCGCCGGGCGGGACTTCCTCCAGCCGATGAAGCAGATCGCATTCGTGGCAGGCCATGAGGTGTGCGGTTTTCATTTAAATCCCTGCCGGATGAAGATTTCTGCGAGCATACCGGAAGGACCCGCTAAAGACAAGGCGACGGGGCACTCACGATCATGGCCGCATTTCGCCGCACCGGAAGCGGTCAGTCGACCCAGTGCAGCACGTTACGAATCACGGACCAGCGCGGTTTCCGCTCCTCGGCGCTCAGCCCCAGGATCCAGTGATTATAGAGCCTCTGAAAATCCAGAAGCTGTTTTTGGTTCAGTTCGATCCAGCGGCTAATAAAATCGGCCATCTCATCGTCCTTGGCGGCTACCGGGTAGGCCATGGGAAGCTCGATGATGTCCGGCCTAGGCACCACCACGTCGTAATTGGGATAGATCAGGGTCCAGGCCGAGCCGGCCTCGGCCGTAGACACGATGGCATCCAGATCAAGCCGCAGGTTGCTGAAAAAATCGCGGGGGGAATCGATCATCGCCAATTGAGCATTGGGCAGATAGCGCCTGAGCTCACTCTCCGGGATGCCCATCCGGCGCGGGATGCCGATCGTGAGATCCTCCATGCGGCGCATCTTGTCGCGGGTGCCAAATGCCTCCCGGCGGTGGTCGCGCACCACCAGCGCTGCCGTGGCATCCAGATAGGCTTCCGAGAAATTCATCTGGCGCAGGCGGTCCGTGTTCATCGTGACCCCGGCCATGATAATATCGACCCGTTGTTCCTCCAGGACCTCGGCCATGTTGTGGAAGGTGATCGGGTAGAATTCCACGCGGCATCCCAGGTCCAGTCCCAGCAGGAGGGCCATGTCCACATCGAAGCCCACCAACTGGTCATTGATATTGAAAAACGAAAACGGCAGATTGTCCGGGTGATAGCCCACCCGCATCACCCCGGTGCGTCGGATGCGCTCCAGCACGGGCTCGCCGTCCACGATCGGGGGCGGATCCGCCGGCATCTCGCGGTGCACGACGCGGGCGGTGGCCTTTACCAGGGTCTGCATGTTGGCCAGCACCTGGTCCTTCTCGTATTGATTGGAGACGGCAAACGCCAGATAGGCCCGCGTGGCGCCGATGAACGCGGCCGTTATCAGGACCGAAGTGGCCACGTAGACCAGGATCTTTTTCTTATTGATGGTCATGACGCCGGTCAGTGAAGACGTGGCCAGGAGGGTGAAGACGATCAGGTTCATGGCCGCCAGCAGGGTGGCGGAGCGGCCGTTGATAATGCCGGTGACCATGTAGAGCTGGTACATATCCGCGGGCAGGCGCATCAGATCCAGCATGAAGGGCAGGGCCATATCCACGCCGCCGAAAAAGCTCAACAGCCCTGCGCAGACGAAGGTGCCGTAGTCCTTGAACTCCATGGAACCGCCCGTAAACCAGGTGGCAAAGAGGACGAACAGGAGCATGATCAGCTTGCCCATGTTGGGGAAATTGAACGACACCGGGATGATGACGTCGATATAGGCCTCGGACTTGTCCCGCGTCAGCCCGTATTTCTTGAACAGGGCCTTGCAGTTGTCGGTCAGCACCGCCAGGACCACGAAAAGGTTCCCGGTGGTGAAGCCCGTCACCAAGGCATCCCGCGAGAGCAGGACGACGTCTTTGTATTTGAATGGCGTCAACGGTCCCAACATCATGGGCAGCACATAAAAAGTCAACAGCAGCACCGCCACGTTGAAACTCACCAGATAGACCTGCAAACGCCCGAACTCTTCGATGGTCATGGTGCCGGCTGCCGAGGCCGCAATGGCGAATACGCCCAAGGGCGTCAGCTTCACGATGATGCCCGTCACCCGGACCAGGGCGGCGGACGCCGATTTGAGCCCATCCAGAAGGGCTTTCTTGTCGTCGACCCCAATCAGGGCGACCCCCATCAGGATGCTGAAAAGCACCACGGCCGGCACCATGTTGTCGGCCAGCGACGCAAAGGGGTTGGAGGGGATGTAAAGCTGGAGAAAGTTCACCGGGGGCGGGATCTCCACCAGCGACGAACTGAAAAAGGCCGCCGACACCCATTGGGGAAACGATAGCGCCATTAGCAGAATGACGGCAAAAACGATCGCCCAAAAGATCAGCAGCAGGATCCCGGCCTTGATGGCCAGCTGCCGGGCTTGGTCATAGGTCAGCCCCCCGAGACCGTGCATCAGGGATACGAAGATATAGGGCAGGATCGTGATCTGCAGCAGTTTGATGAAGGCATCGCCGAAAATCTGCAAAAAACCGCAATACTCACCGAAGAAAATACCGCAGGCAATCCCCGCCGCCATGCTGATCAGAATCCAGCTGGACAGGCTCAGTCTGCGCTTGGATTGGGCCGATGCTGACATGTTTTCACTTCCCCGGGTTTGACCGTCGAACCCGTCAATCGTTTAGAAATCGGTAAAACTCAGCGCGAGATAATCGCCAGGATTCCCAGCATAAGCAAGAAATAAAACACCATGCCGCCATAGACCGGCAGCCATTTCTTCTCGGGGTCCCGCTGCACGGCCGCGCCGAAGAGCGTGTACCGAGCGATCACCTCGTCCGCCGGCGGGGCCGTGAAAAATCCCAAGGTGCAGCCCAGTCCGGCCGTCATTAGAAACCCGAATGCGTTCCACCACATCCAGTGAATCTGCGGGCAGAACTGCCACAGGATGAGATTGCCCCCCACCCCGGCGATGAGACCGAGCATGATATCGCCTGTGTTGGCCCGACGCGAGAGCACCCCCACGATAAAGGTTGCCAGAATCGGTCCGGAAAACGCCGATCCGATTTTGTTGATGGATTCGATGACCGTATCCGAGATATCGCCCACCACAAAAGCAAATCCGGTTATCAGGATACCCCAGGCGATGGTGGTCAGCTTGCTGTAACGCAGAATGTTGCGGGTATCTTTGACCCGGGGCTCGACAAAATCCTTCATGGTGGCGGCGGACAGCGAATTGAGGGCCGAGTCCAGGCTGGACATGGCGGCCGCCAGCAGCGCGGAAAAAATCAGACCGCGCAGACCGGCGGGGATGTAGTTGGCCACGAAATGCGGCACCATGTAGTCCGGCTGGCCGAAAGGCACATTGTCGATCAGTTCCGGGCTTTCCTGGTAGACCGCCCAGATGGCCATGCCCATTAAGACGTAGAGGGCCGTCAAGGGGAAGCGGGCGATGCCGTTGAAGAGCAGCGAAATTTTGGTGCCGAACGTGGTGCGCGCCGAGAGTTCACGCTGCACCTGGCTCTGGTCGGTGCCGTAATAGGCCGTGTACAGAAAGAAGCCGCCCAGCACGAACGCCCAGAAGGGCGCCCCGCCGGCGCCCTGGAGTCCGGTGGACCAGTCGATCGCCTGGCGGCGGGTGTCCGGCAGGACGGTCAGAATCTCAGTGAGACCACCGGCCGTGTCCATGGCAAAATAGATGCACGCCAGGATGCCGAACAACAGAATGCCCGTCTGGATGACATCCGAGTAAACGACGGCGGTAATCCCCCCGATGGTGTCGTAGATGATCGTGACGCCACCCATGATCAGGATGGTCATCTCCAGCGAAAGCCCCAGGCAAACCGACAACACGATGGCGCTGGCGTAAAGCCCGACGCCGGTCATGAGGCTGCGGCTGATCAGGAAGACGAGGCCCACCGTGGTACGCACGGCCGGCCCAAAACGCATCTCCAGATAGGCATAGATGCTGACGAGCTCCAGCTGGCGAAAAAAGGGGATCAGCAACACCATGACAGCGATCATCGCCAGGGGTACGGCCAGTTCGTACTGCAGCCAGGTGAGCCCGCCGCCGGGCTTGAGCGCCACGAAGGCCGGGATCGAAATGAAACTGATGGCCGAGGTCTGCGTCGCCATGGTCGAGATCCCCACCGACCACCAGGAAAGGTTGCGCCCGCCAACGAAATAGTCGTCCTGGTTGCTCTGCCGGCGCCCGATAAGGACACTCAGGCCGATCATAAGGGTAATGTAGACGGTGATCACCAGCCAGTCTAATGAGCTCATGAGGCCTCTTTAACTTCCCTGAGGTTTTTCCGATGTTCGATTTTTTCGGCCGCCAGTCGGTAGGCGATGTAGTATTTATAAATATTGCCGACGTACTGGACGGTTTCGCGGCCAACCCGCTTGGCAACGATGTTTTCGACATGGTGGAACCAGCGGTTGGGGTCCAGACCCTGGCGGGCGGCTTCCCGGCGCAGTTGCATGATACGGCTGGGGCCGGCGTTGTAGGCTGCAAAGGCGAAAAGGGTCTTGTTGAGGGCGTCCATGGGTTCATCGGCCAGGTAGACGTCGTGAATATGGCGCAGGTAACGGACCCCGGCGTGGATGTTGTTTTCCAGTTTGCGGATATCGCTGATGCCCACCGATTTGGAGGCCGCCGTACTCGGCAGCAACTGCATGATACCCACGGCCCCGGCCGGGCTGACCTTGGAGTGGTCCAGCCCGGACTCCTGGTAGGCCTGGGCCGTGATCATGAGGTGATCGAAATTGTAGCGGGCCGCGTACTTCGCGAAGAGCCCCACGACGGCATTGTACTTGGCCAGCTCTTGTTCCGACAAGGCATTGCGGACCCATCGCGTATTTTTTAGGTAGCGCTTGAAGATGATATTCCCCAGCAGGGTTCCTTTCTTGTGCTCGCGGGCGAATTCGTTCACCACCTTTTTAAGCTGCGGGCTGCGCGGACGCATGGCCCAAGCGATCTCACCGTCGGTCCGCAGGGGAAAGGCCTCCTGCAGCGTGATGTCCGGAAATATCTGTTGCCAGAAGTGCGCCTTGTGGCTGTCCATGACGATGGCCGGCAGTAGACCGGCATTGACCATTTCGAGCAGGTCTTCGTCTTCCAGATTTTCGTCGGCCAGTTCAATGCGAACGGGCGCGAGACCCTGGCCCTCGAGGCGCTCATTGAGCGTTAGAAGGCTTTCGTAATAGCTGCTCGAGCGGCGCACCTCGATCAGCCGGCCGGCAAAGTCCTCCAAGCGGGTCAGCGGCGCGGCCATGGCCCCGCTGACGACTATTTCGGAAACGTTCTTCAAAAACGGCGCCGAGAAATCCACCACCCGGCGGCGCTCGTCCGTGATGGTCAGGTTAGCGACCGCCAGATCCCCCCGCCCCTCGACAAGGGCCGGCAGGAGTTCGTCGCGGGCCACCGGAATAATAATTACGTGGATTTTCAAGGTGCCGGTCTTAAATTTGCGATTGAGGAATTTCTCGAATTCTTGGAGCAGTTCATAGGAGAGACCGCGTTGTTCACCACCGTCCAGAAAATAATAGGTCTTGCTGTAGGCCACCAGGGCCCGGATGGCCCGGCGGGCCACCATCGCATCCAAGTCACCCATCAGGGGCTTATCGCTTCGTACCAGGGTTTGCGACGTCGGTGGCCCATCGGCCGGACAGGGGGGCACGATCACCGCGCCAACCAGCATCGCCGCCAGAACCAGGGCCCGTCGTAAACGCTGCATAAGCCAGGTCTTTCAAATAGGGGCATCAATCGAAGGGATCGGCACCGTTCATCGCCAACGCCGATCGTCCGGTATCTGAATCAACGTACCATAGGCAATTACCCTTGAGGGGTCAAGTCGGCGGCCCGTCGTTGCCGGAGAATCGCAAAGATCAGCATCCGATCCGAGGTGAATGCCGCGCCTGGTCACTCGCGAGTGATATCCGGCTTGGCCGGAATCGCTTTGTACCGATGGCCCGACGGCAGGGTTGTATCCCCTCGATGGCATCACCACTCACGTCCCCATTAAAAATGGTTTTGGGCCGGCAGCACTTCCGGTGGGGGGGAATCGGATAAACCGAGGTGGGACGGGTTTCTTCGGACGAGGGGAATGCCGGCAGGGCGGCAGCCGCTCAATGGCGCTTTTCCCTGTGATGGGGTCGTGACGGCATTGGCCTGGCCGCGCCCCCGTGGAGCAGCACGATTTTGGCCTTTTTCAAAAGGTTGAAATCCGAGGCCGAAGCGGCGGTGTAAGCCCCCATCATATGGCCGACCACCAGGTCGCCAATCTGCAGTTCCGGCAGGTCGACCTGCTCGGCGATGATGTCGATACTGTCGCAGGTGGGACCGGCCAGGGCACTGGGAAATCGTTGCGGCGCATCGGCAAAGACCTCCAGGGGATAACGCACGTGATCATAGATCTGTCCGCTGAAGGAGCCGTAGACGCCGTCATCCAGGTAGTACCAGTTCAGGCCTTCACGGTGGGCCTTGCCGATCACGCTGGCAATGCCGGTCATCGACGGGCCGGCAATAAACCGCCCAGGCTCCGCGATCACGTTCACATAGGAAGGCAGGCCGGCCAGCGCATTGCGAATGGGTGCGCAATAAGTTCCTATGTCCATAGCCTTGCCGTCGTAAGCGATGGGGAAGCCACCACCGATATCCAGGATACTGATGGGGGTCGCGGCGGTATCGTGGTGCTGGCGAATAAGCGTGTGGCAGGCATCGATGGCCTCAACCTGCCGGCCGGCATCGCGGCACTGGGATCCGACATGAAAGCAAAGGCCCTTGACGTGGATGCCCAGCTTGGCACCAAGCGACAGCAAGGCGGTGGCCTCGTTGACGCTGCAACCGAATTTTTTCGACAGATCGACCACGGCGGCCGGACTGCGAAAACCCAGCCGCAGGAGAAGACCGACGCGATGACGGTAGGGCCGAAATTTCAACAATTCATCGCTATTGTCCACGACGAAGGTCGTGCAGCCATAGCGCAGGGCCGCCCGGATTTCATCGTCGTGTTTGATCGGATGGGTATGGATCGTGCGTCGGGCGGGAATCTGCAGGTCCTGGATCAGCCGGATTTCGCCTGCGGATGCCAGGTCGAAGTTACAGCCCATGTCCGCAAGGCTGCGCAGAATCCCCGGGAAAGGTAGCGATTTCACAGCGTAATAGAACGCGACCCCGGGCAGGGCCTGCCGCAGTTCCTGGTACTGGGACAGGACCTTGAGCGGGTTTAGTACCAGCAGCGGCGAGCCGTGAATCTTCACCAACTCACGATAGCGTCTGCCCTGCCGGTAGGGCGAATTACGAACGATATTCATTGCTCGCCTTCCCGATGATCTGGAGCACATGCTGGGGCAGGGCAAAGGCCGCCCGGTGAAGCTCCGGATTGTAATGGCGGGTCTGAATACCGCTGGCGGCATAGCGTTGCCGCAGCAACGCGAGGCTGTGATGCCGGAGCCCGGGGTCGTCGGTCGCCCAGCCAAAGGTCATGATACCGCCCACATAGGTCGGAATCGCGGCGCCATAGAAATGCCAGTCATCGAATACGTTTGACAGCCGCCTGGCGGTGGTGGCGAGCTCGGACGGCTGCATGAAAGCCACGCCGTTCTGGGTGACCAGGATGCCCCCGGGATTCAACCGTTTTTTGCAGGCCGCATAGAACGCGCCACTGAAAAGAGCTTCGCCGGGACCGATGGGGTCCGTGCTGTCGCTGATGATCACATCGAACCGCTGCGCTGTCGATTGCATGAAGGACAGGCCGTCATCGATCACGACATTCACCCGCGAATCGTCGTAGGCCCCGTTGCTGTGACTGGGTAGATGCTGCCGGCACAGGTCGATGACCCGGAGGTCGATCTCGACCTGGGTAATCTGTTCGATCTGCCGATGGCACGCAACCTCCCGCACCATTGCCCCGTCGCCCCCCCCGACAATCAAAACCTGCCGGGCGTCCCCATGGGCCAAGATGGGCACGTGGGCCAGCATCTCATGGTAGATGAATTCGTCCTTCTCGGTGGTCTGAACGATCCCGTCCAATACCAGGACGCGCCCGAAGGCGGCGTTGTGAAAGATGGCCAGATGCTGATGCGCAGTGCGGTTTTCAAACAGCATCTCGTCGATGCGGAACAACTGGCCATAGCTGTCGTAGAGGGTTTCAACGAACTCGCGCATGACCCCTCATCCCCCTGAGGTTCTCGGTGATCTGAACGCTCTTGGGCGAAAAGGCCCGCATGAGCACGGCGATGGCCTCCTCGGCGCGGGCCTGGCCGCACATGAAAATGTCAAAGGCCGCGAAACCGCGTTCCGGCCACGTGTGGACGCTGATGTGGGATTCCGCCAGCACGGCCACACCGGATATGCCGCCGCCGGGCGAGAAATGGTGCAAATGGATATGCAGAAGCGTGGCCCGGCAGCGCTCGACGCATTCACGCAGCGCCGACTCAATGCACTCCGGGTTATCAAGATTTTTGGCGCCCCAGAAATCCAGAAGCAGGTGAAGGCCCGCAAAGCAGGTGCCATCCCTTACGATAAAATGGTCCTGGGGTTTGTCGTCCGGAGAGATGTGTTGGTGTTCAGGCCAGTCGTTCCGGTGGATGGTGTCAGGTGAGGAACCTAACGCGTCAGGGGTCATGACAGGGTTTTTTTTCATTCATTGGGCCCCCTCTCGATGCGGTTGGTGGGTGGTCAAACAGTGCCGCATCAGCGGCCAACTAAATGAAAAAAACTGGTAGGACTTAAAGCAAACTTTAACAAAGTGCAAGTTTTTTTATCGGTCAATTGGAAAATCACTAAAGCTGGCGCTTCGTATCGGAAAAAGCTGGTTGGCAGGGAAGTGATGCGGAGAACGTCTCCACGGCGGATCGGCGGTTATAGCCCTACTGCCAGATGTGGCGCCGGTACCTGAACATCCGCCGCGTGATTGCCGACATTCTCAGCACTTCGTCAGGTTCCAGTTTGTCCATCCAGGAGAGGATCGTTTCGGTGACGGTGTTGTGTTCCACGGTTCCCGGCGTGAGGGTGCCTTGAGGATCGATGATCCTCAAGGCCTCGGAGAGTGTATCGTATCTCGCGTTGGTCATTTTAGCCATGACCATCATTTCCCTCTTGGGGGCAACGTCCAATTGCCCGGGGTAAGCACGGGACGCCAATCGGGTATCTAAGGTGTGCATGTGTTCGTATACGGTAGTTAATTCTAAATTTAATACAGGTTGCCTTTCAGTGCCACCATAAATTGATTGTGAAACCGACTCCCCTACGAAATTTTATCCTTATCCGGGGATGGTTGATCGATTGGCGCAAAATGACAATATTTTTGCGATTTATGCCGAGATGCAGAGACGACTCTGAAATATTTTATGATTGCTGGTACAATTTTTCTATCAATGCCAAGATGCGGGAGACGCAAGGGTCATTTCCAAGGGGCTAGACAAAGGAGACGACGATGATTGCCGAGATTGATATCGACATCGACAAAAAAATCATTCTGCGCACCCTAACGGGTGAGATCGATACCGGCCAGGCGCTAAAACTTGTTCAGAATGTTGCCAAAGCTGTCAATCTCCATCCCGGCTACCATATTCTCGTCGATATCCGCGATACCACATTTCATCCCGAAATGATCGATCTACTCGATATCGCAGCCGAGTGTTCCAGGCAACTGATCGGTTTCAGTCGCAAGATTGCCTTCCTGATCCCGGATACCGAACAGCGCAAACTGATTGCGAAAATGTTCAAATCATTCATGGATACCGAAGGCTTCGCATTCAAACAGTTTATCGATTACGACAGAGCCGCGGAATGGCTCGTTGATTAGCAGGCTGTTAGACGCAATGGCAGACAAAATTGTCAGCAAGCAATGTTGTTCAGAAAATCAGGGGGAAGAGCATTAAGAGAACGATGATCGCATCCCCTATTACTGCTTTAACAACACAGCGGGCCATGGAACTGTCGTTCTGATTTGGACGTCGCTTCAACATTGGCAATTGTCACCAATCAGTCCCTCCTCACAGGGTATCAGCATAAATGGTTGGGGCGGGGCCCCAAGCCCCGCCTGCCAAGGAGGAGATGAAAGCGTACCGGTAGTCGGCAATCAGGGGACCGAGAACGCTAAAAGTTCAAATGTACTGCGTGTTCGGCAAGATGTCCCGACCCCCTGATTACCAATTACAAAAACAGCAAACATTATGCCGCCTTAGTGTCTTTCTGATTTCCGCATAGATAACAAAGGGTTTAAGACTTATGCACGAACTGGCTTGGAGGAATACGACGAGATGTGTCAGGTGGATTGACAGGATGCGTCAGCGGCAGTTTCCAGATTTATAGTGAAAACAACCTCCAGGTGCTTCGCCCCCACTCGAACCATGCAATCTGGATTACAGGTCAAGAGCGGTAGATTTCCTCGACCCACTCTCTGAACCACCGGGGTTTTTGATACAGAACATGGATCAGGACCAGAGCGGTGATAGGGATCGGAATAATCGTGTCAAAAACGGCCAACACAAGGACATAAATCAGAACCTGGTTTTTCGTAGACATGCGGCCCCCATCTAATTTTGTACCAGCACCTAAAACGTATCGTATGATTTGATTCCCGGCGCAGAGCGCCGGAGGGATCCATGCGTTTCAGGGGTTCGGATAGCCTGGTGATCTATGATGAAAACGGAAACTGATGTGCTTCTTGAGGAGTACAAGCAACTATTTGCTTTCATGAATTCTTATGCCTTGGCGACATTTAGGGTGCCGCCCGTGGTTGTTACAATAGCAAGTGCCTTGGCGATCTATTCTAAGGAGTTACCTCCTCTGTTTGGCCTTGGTGTATCGTTGGGCGTATTTGTTATGCTTCTCTGGGTTGGTTGTTGTCACGCAATGTTGAGCGGAATAGGGCTCAAGCTCGTTGAGATCGAACAGAAAATCAACCGCAATATTAACGCATCTGCCCCGGAATCTGGGTTATCATACCATATGGACTACTTAGGCCAAGGTATACAGAAACTTCCCGGATTCCTTTGACACTTTAGTCTTCTCTGCATAGCTGGTTTATTAATTCTCATCGGAGCATTCATCCATTTTTGGATTAATATGACTTGCTTGGGAGCGCTGGTCAAAATATGTATTCTTTCCCTTGCTTTGATAAACTCGATCCCTGTGGTCATCATCATTAAATCGGAACTGAAGACAAAGCGCAAAAAGCTTGAAATCATAAAAAATTACCAGAGTCGGACAACGGTTTGAACTCGATACCCGTATGCCACGAAAGTACGTCCAACACAAACAAGTGAATCCACGCGTTAGCGTATTCCGAAGTCCCTACCCATTGAGAATCTTCAATAGAGTGTTCCCTTTGAACGGTTTCCCGTTCGTTTTCGTGTAGCCCATCTCATTTAGCCGTTCAGCGATCTTGCCATAGTTCACCCCACCAGCCCACGACTGGAAACAAAGTGCTTCATCGTGGACCAGGATACCCCGAATATCCTGGCAACGTTAGCCAGATTGACCCCCTTCGCCAGATACCCCTGAATCTCCCTTTCTCTGCCGTCCAACTTGGAACTGGTCGTCCCCTTGGGACGACCGAGCAGTTTCCCTTCTGCCCTCGCCCTTTTCAGCCCTTCCTTGGTCCGTTCAGACACAAGGTCCTGTTCGATTTCGGCCATAAGCGAGAACATGGTCAAAATCACTTTCGATTTCATGTCACGTTTTCCGTTTAGCTCCATGCCCTCCTTAATACATATGACCCTAATGCCATCATTGACCAAGGAATCGACCAAGATGGCGATCTGACCGACTGACCGTGCCAGACGGGACAACTCGGCAACAACCAACGTGTCACCTTTCTTGAGTAAAGCCTTCAATTCATCCAGTTTCCGCCTCTCGGCGGACTTCCTGGAACTGGCTTTGACCTCGATCCAGTCATCCACCCCACCCGTCAGGTGGTCATTCACGTAATTCAGGATGCTGAGCTTTTGTCCATCGGTGGTCTGCTTATCCGTCGAAACCCGAATGTAGCCAACTGTCGCCATGGAATAACCTCCCGCAGATAGGATCACGAAGTAAACGTCACATATGGTTTTTATCGTGACTAATTTCACGTTAAAAGTTAACCCATTTTTAATGATTTTAAGGAGAAGTTAATGGTCGTTTTTTTCGTGAGAATGCCCCACCGAGAGGTTTTAAAGGGACGGATTAATGAATCCGAACCTCGATGTAGACCTTTCAGGCGGCACACCCGTCATACGGGTTAAACAAGCCACAAGGCTAAGGT
>JASJED010000161.1 GCA_030065585.1 Desulfobacterales bacterium
TGTCTGGTTTGGCGACGCGCAGGATACGCGGGAAATAGCGGTTTCTTCTTGTTCGTTTTCTTGACGATCTCGTAAAAAGTCCGATCCACCCAAGGCGGATAAATATCGGCGTTACGCTTCAGGCCTCGTCATGGCAGCATACCTTAAGTACGCTTCACTCCTCGGCATTCGCAAGCCGTCTCTCGAACTTTTTACGAAACCGTCCGATATATGACTTTTTGCGGGTCCATCAATATTAGGGAATTCTTTTCATAATTATCTGAAACAAGTTTCTCTGATTGTATGCATTTTCCTACCCGCTTAGGGGGATAGGGACCGTTTTAAAAAAGTTATCAGATAGTTAAATCATAATAACAGGTCATGCGCGGAATTTGCATGCGTCCTAATTGTTTGCGGCGGAACAAGTCTTCAGGGGGGAAGATGAAATTCTGATGAGTTGAAATGCCAAGGTGCGTCGTACCCTGACCTTGGCCTTTTTTATTAACGAGGGGGGAGGCTGTATGTCAATTAAACATGGGATAGGTCAACAAAATCGGCAAGCTGGCACAGCGGCCCCACGGGCGTGGATTCTTTTTCTCGGATTGCTGATCCTGATCGGCCTGATACCGGTCAGCGGCTGGGGTGCCGGCGCCATCGACATGGGGATCGTGACCGGCGGTCCCAAGGGCACTTATTACCAGTTCGGGCTGAACATGGAAACGCTGGTCGCCCGGCATGATATCAAGCTGCGGGTGGACAATTCCAAGGGATCGATCGAAAACATCTATGCGGTCTACCAGCGCCCCAAAACACAGTTGGGTATCGTCCAATCGGACGTGCTGGCGTTCGTTTCGCGCGTTCAGAGCAACCCCGTCCTGAAGGGCATCGCCCGCAAAACCAAAATGGTGTTTCCACTCTATAACGAAGAAATCCACCTGGTCGGCAATCAAGACATCTTAAGCTTTGATTATCTCGCGGGCCGCAAGGTTGCCATCGGTAAAGAGGGCAGCGGCACATACATGACCGCCGAGCTTCTGTTCAAGGTATCCGGGGTGGAACCAGCTCAGAAGCTGGCCATCGGCACGGACGAGGCGCTGAACGGATTGAAAAATGGAAGCATCGATGCCATGTTCTACGTGGCCGGCTATCCGGTTAAGCTTTTCACCGAGGAGGTCCAAGCCACGGACAACCTGGCACTCGTTCCGATCACCAACAAGAGTATCCTGGAGTTTTATCCGCCGTCGGAAATCCCCGCCGGCACTTACCCCTGGCAACCCGATACGGTTGCGACGGCCGCGGTCAAAGCCGTTCTGGTGTCGTATGACTTCCGCAATTTTCACTGTCAGTCCGTGGGCAAGCTCGCCAAGCTGGTCTACGAAAACATTGACTGGCTGATGGCCAACGGACACCCCAAATGGCAGTCGGTGGATCTGAATTACCCCCTCAAGGGCTGGCAGCAATATGACTGCGTCAAGAAGTATCTAGCCGGAGCGCGCCGACCCGCGCAAACCCGCTCCAAGGAGCTCAACCCCGTACTGGAGGCCTTGCGGGATATGCTCGCCGACTAGCTTCATCACCGTGCCCCGCGGAATCCCTGGGGTATGGTCATGTCGGTGGCTGAGCCACCGGCTGGACGGGCCCGGCAGCATCGCAAGCCCGACCAGTGTTAGCCGCCCGTTTGCGATGGCGGCGGATCGATTGTAACTACCGGTATGTATCTGGCACACTTTAACTTTAAAGAACGACCGTTTGCCCTCAGCACCGACCCACGTTTCCTATGGATTGGCGCCAACCAGCGGCAGGCTTTGGCGACCCTGCGCTACGGGCTTGAGGAAAACAGAGGACTGGTGCTGCTGGGTGGTGAATTCGGCGCCGGTAAAACCACCCTGGTCAACGCGTTTGCCAAAGAACTCGATGACGATGTGCTCGTTGCGCGGCTGTCGGAACCCGGACCGTCGCGGGCCGATTTTTTCAAGAACCTAGCCCGGGGTTTCGGTTTGAAACCCGGCATCGCCAAGCGGGAGCAACTGATCGCCGCGCTTACCCGTCTGGCCGATGACCGACAGAGACAGCCGCAGCGATGGCTGCTGATCATCGACGAAGCCCAGGGACTATCGGCGGATGTGCTGGAAGAGGTTCTGGAACTGGCCCAACGCGCCCATCGGGGCCGACGCCGCTTTCATATCATCCTGGTCGGACAGAACGAAGTCTACCAGTGGATCGCCGGCGCCGCACGCGAGGCCTTTATTGAGCAGGTATCGGCCACCTGCAAGATTCACCCCCTGAGTGCCAGCGAGACCGCTGCCTATATCGACCACCGTCTGAGCATTGCCGGAGCCGGTCGCACCCCGTTTACGCAAGACGCTATCCAGGCCATCCATGCCTTTTCCCGCGGAATCCCGCGCACGATCAACTTGATCTGCGATTTTGCTTTGCTGCACGCGCATCTTGAAGATGCCGCCCAGGTCGATTCCCGGATGGTCAGCGCCAGCAAGGATCGTTTCCAGATCGTCAACCTGCCGGCGCCGCCCCCGGAGGAAGCCCTCGAAGCGGATCTCTCCCTGCTGGTTGCCGATGCGCGGCCAGGCCGCCGCAGCCGCTCCTGGCGCGGCATGCGCCTTTCGGCCGTCTTGCTTCTGCTTATCGCGGTGGGCGGTTATCTGACCTATGATGACGGGCGTCTGGATCCCTTGACCCGCCAGGCCCAGATTTTGAAACGCCATTTCATGCCCCCCGCCCCACCAGAGCCTTCACCGATCGACAAACCGGCGACCGTCGCCTTACCGGCACCGCCTTTGAAATCGGATCCGGCACCGAACCCGCTTCCAGAGACCAGACCGCCGCAGGCCGCAAGGCCTGAGGCCCCAACGCCGCCATCGGCGCCCGTGGCGCCGCAGCCTTCGGAACCGCTGGCAGCGGCAGTGGCGACCGAGGCCCCGACGCCCAAGGACAGCGAACCACAACAGGTTCCGGCGCCCGACGACGATCGGCCGCCAGTGCCGCAATCGCTCTCGGTTTCTACGGACACCCCGGCCTTTACCCCCCCGTTGATGCCGCCGGCACCAACAGGCGATGACGTCTTCTCGCCGCGTGCCGCTGACATCGGCCCGGAGACAGCGCCCACGGCCGATCCCGCCGATATCATCGACTGGTTGATTCGCAAAAAAGAAAGCGACGAAGCGCCGGTGGCCTTGCCTTCTGATCAGCCGCCCCGCTGAGACAACAACGGTTAGCGTTGGGCCGCCACGCGGCGCAACACCGCCCTGGGCGGCGATCCGCAAATGCCGGTGGTTGGTCAGGCCCTTGGATTCGGTGAATATTTTTGATACCCTGCCAATAAAAAGCCCTGCCGCGTCACCCCCCCTGCCGAAACACCGTCGCGGCGTTGGGCGTCGCTCGCGAACCCGCACCTTGGAAGGTTTCCAGCCCATGATGCACCAAGATGATCGAATCAATCAAACCGCGGTCCTGTTGCTGGTCGTTTTGATTTCCGCCATTTTTCTGTCCATGATCCGTCAGTTTCTCATGGCGATTTTTTTGGCCGGCATCTTCTCGGCCCTTGCTCAGCCGATCTATCTTCGATTCGTCGGGCTCTTCGGGGGCCGTCGGGCTCCGGCCTCGATGATCACGCTCCTGCTGATCGTTCTGGTGGTACTGTTGCCCCTGGGTGTTCTGATCGGCATCGTCACGGCCCAGGCCTTTGCGGTAAGTCAGTCGATTCAACCGGCGGTCGAAGAATTTCTGGCCACCCCCACGATCTTTTCCGATTACCTGGACCGCATCCCCCATTTCGATAAAATCGTCGCCTATAAGGAGGTTATCCTGCGCAAAGCCGGGACCTTCATCGGTTCCATCACCCGCTATTTGATGCGCAATCTGGGTTCCGGTGCCCTGGGGACGGTCAACTTCCTGTTCATGTTCTTTATTATGCTCTACACCATGTTCTTCTTTCTGATGGACGGCCACAAACTGCTGGCACGGATCCTCTATTACCTGCCACTGCAAAACGAGGAGGAGCAACAGCTCCTGGGGCGTTTCACCTCGGTTACCCGCGCCACCATCAAGGGAACCATCGTGATCTGCATCCTACAGGGCGGTCTGGCCGGCCTGGGATTCTTTTTCGTGGGCATCAAGGGGGCCGCGTTCTGGGGAACGGTCATGGGCGTTCTGTCCATCATCCCGGCGGTCGGTCCAGGACTGGTATGGCTTCCGGCGGTCGTGATCCTGGTTGCCGGGGGCCAGTATGCCCAGGGCATCGGGCTGGCGCTCTTCTGCGGTTTGGTGGTGGGCAGCGTCGACAATCTGGTGCGCCCCTCCCTGGTGGGCAAAGACACCCAGATGCACGATTTGTTTATCCTCTTCGGCACCCTGGGCGGCATCGCTTTCTTCGGGGTGGTGGGCATTATTATCGGGCCGATCATCGCCGCCTTGTTTGTCACCGTCTGGGAAATCTACGGAACGGTTTTCAAGGACATCCTGCCGGCGGCACCGGGGTATTCGGCCCAACCTCCCGCGCCCCCCTCAGACAAAGAGGAATAAACTCTTACCGGCTGCCATGATGGCGATCCATCGCCCGGCTGCCACCCGAAGAATTGCTTGATGCGGGTTTCATCCGAACGCCGTCCGCCCCTTGAATCTTTTTTTCCCCAGCCGCCAGCAGACCCTTCGACCTCCTTGGCTTAAAAAATGAAGCTTACGGACGGTACGCTGACTGACGAGGCCGCAGCGTAACACCGCTATTTATCCGCCTCGGGTGGATCGGAATTGCTACGAGACCGTCAAAAAAAAGGGAATAAAATCCGCGTAACGGTCATCTATGGCGTAAAGGACGGCATCAAGGCGGCCGCCCAACGAAAGTGACCGTTCACCAGGGAGAAACCATCATGAAACATGCATTCCATATAACGATCATGGCCATATTTTTCGGGCTTACCCTGAGCGTGCCCGTTGGGGCGTTTGACGGAGGCGATGCCTACGAAGCCGGAGACGGCCATTGGGTTTATTTTGGGCCCGATTCATCCAACCATTGGACCGCACCACGCATTATGCCCCGAAAACGCTCACTGACGGATTCGATTCGCCGGGATGCCCTGCGACATTACGCAATGCCGGAATACGAACTGCCGGAGTCCGGCGAGGTGCTTACCTTTGACGGCGCGAAGCGCGCACCCCGGACCGCAGCCGCGGTCGGTCCTGTCGAGCGAAGGCCGAGTGAATCACCATGGGAAGCCTTCGAGTTGCCCGAAAGTGGTCATGTCATTCGCTTTGCAAAGGATGCAACGCCCCCGCCCGCCGATGCAACGATTGTGGCCCGGCGGAATGAATAGCCCTCATGATGTCCTCGTTTGCCAGACGGCCGCGGGTGCTTATCATCAACGCGTCTGCCGAGGACGAAACCGCCTTGTGTAGAGAGGCGGCCTTGGCCCACCGGCAGCGGCCCTACGAAAGGGCACCATCCGAATGGCGCATCATGCCAGGGACAGGACATCATGAAATTGTCGGACTTCGCCGCGGGACTCCTTCCCCGCCAAAAAACGTCTTCTCCGGAAGATTTTTGGCAGGACGCCGCCCGTTGCGAGCGCATGCTCTACAAGGCGGCCTTCCAGTACACCGGCAGCCATTTCGATGCCGAAGACCTGGTGCAGGAGACCTTTCTGGCGGCCTTCCGCCGTAGGTACCAACTCAAGGATCGCCGCAAGTTCAAGCGTTGGCTCTTTGTCATTCTACGCAATCATTTCCTTAAACGGGTCGGACGCCGGCGTGGCGGCCCCGAGCAGGAATATGACGATCGGATCGATTACGATTATATCGATCACCTGGAAACATTCGCCGCCCGGGAGAATGCCCTGCAGGCCCTGGAGCGTAAAGCCACGGCCACAGAGGTCCACCAGCAGCTGAAGCGATTACCGGAGCGCTACCGATCGGTACTGATCCTTTACTATCTGCAAGAATTCTCCTACCAGGAGATCGCCGACATGCTGGCAATACCCCTGGGGACGGTGATGTCGCGGCTCTCGCGTGGTAAGCAGCGCCTGAAAACGGCCATGATACGCCATACTGATCACGCCGCCGTTGTCAGGAAAATAATTCCCCTGAGCCCCAAAGGCCTTAACCGCAAAGGCCAACATCGCAAAGGATAGGTGCCCAATGGACTGCCGAGATTTTAAAGTCTGGTTGGTGTCCCGCGATGGCGGCGATGCCGATATTTCCCGCGCGGCCCGGGCCCACCGCCGAGACTGCCCGCCCTGCGATCGGCTCTATCGGGCCGATGAGGGGTTGGAGCAAACGCTGGCGGCCGGCATTCAAACGACGAAGGTCCCGGACGGGATGGCCCAGCGCGCCCGCGCCCTGGCCAGCGAGTCGATTGACGCCCCCCGGGTTAGGCGGTCGACCTGGCTTCGGAAGGGATTGACACCCGCCTTGGCATTTGGATTGATACTCGTTGTCATGGTCTGGAATCCCTTCACCAATCCGCTCTCCAGTCTGGATGCCATTGGCAATTATGCCCTGGCCAACCACACCCGGCGTGACATGGCGATGGCCTTCACGGTCGATGAAACCCCTGATCCGCAGGCCTGGTTTTTCCAACGCCTTAACTACCGCATCACGCTGCCCGACTTGCAGGATCGCGGTCTAACCCTGCGCGGCGGCCGTGAGTGCTCGATCGGCCCCCACAAAGCGGCTTATCTTTTCTACGACGACAATGGCAAACCCGTATCGGTTTTTATTATCCCCGCCGACAAAATCAACATGGCCCTGCAGACCGACCGCCGCTACCGTATCGATGCGCCGGCCCATCGTGTCGATCTGTGGCAGACGAACGACATGGTCTGCATCCTGGTTCAGGGGCGCCCTGCGGCACTCCCCGCCGAGACCTGATCGCTTAGCCACCAACGCCTGCTTGTACGGGCGGTGTAGAAGGGATCCGCGATCCGGCCGGGGCGATGTCACGCGCACCCTTCGAAAACGCAGCGTCGGCGAAGAACTTCGGCGTTCGCATTTTTTTCCTTGTATATCTCCCAGGCGGGTTTTAAACTGCATTTGAACCCCATGCCGGCCGGCGCCATTCAGCCAAGGAGCGAACAATGTCTTTACTCGTCCGTACTGTGCAGAAAGCGAAAGATGCCTTCATTGTCGAACCCTCTGGACAAATCGACGGCAACACCTTCGGCATCTTGGAAAAAGAGCTGGATGCGATTCTCGCCCAAGCCCCCGCCTTGATTGCGCTGGATCTGGCCGAGGTCGACTATCTTAGCAGTGCGGGCATTCGTGTGATCCTCAAAACCAAAAAGGCGCTAACGGCCGGAGGCGGCAAGCTGGTCTTTATGCACCTCCAACCCCAGATCAGGAAGGTCTTCGAAATTATCGAAGCCCTTCCCAGCATGCGGGTGTTCAAAGACATCCAGGAAATGGATGAATATCTCGATCGGATGCAGAAAAAGATAACAGGTCAGATCAGCGACAAGTGAACGCTGTCTTGGCTGGAATCGCCTTGCAAGGAGAATCGGATACAACCATCATTCCGCCTTATCGCCCATTTCGATGGAGACCCTGCGGAATTCGTTCTCGGTGGCATTGAAGGCCTCGACCACCCGGGGGTCGAAATGCTGACCGGCCCCCTCACGGATAATGTTGCCGGCCTCCTCGTGGGTCATGCCGGATTTGTAGACCCGTTTGCTGACGAGGGCGTCGTAGACATCGGCCACCGCCACCAGCCGGGCCGACAGGGCAATGCCCTCGCCTCCCGTACCGTAGGGGTAACCGGATCCATCCCACTTTTCATGGTGGCCATAGGTGATTTCCATGGCCCGCCGCAGATACTCGGTCGCCTTCAACTCGGCATCGGTGGTCCCCATTTTCTCGCGGACTTGCCCGAGGGTGTCACCGCCGATTTCCGGATGCAGTTCGATGACCTTGCGCTCCTCGGGTGTTAGCCGACCCGGCTTTTGCAAAACCGCATCCGGGATGCCGACCTTGCCGATATCGTGCAGTGACGAGGTGGCCTTCACCTGCGCTATCCACTGATCGGTAATCGTATCGTCGGTCTTTTTCAGCTCGCGTGCCAGAATCTCCACATATTTTTCGATCCGCTCCAGGTGTTTGCCCGTATCGTCGTCGCGGCTCTCGGTCAGCTTGGCCATGGCGAAAATGATGGCATTCTGGGCTTTGACGACCTTTTCCTGTTCTTCTTCGAGTTCACGCGTGCGCTCCCTGACCTTCTGTTCCAGATTCTCGTTCAGGTCGCGCAGCTCGCTGTTGGCGACTTCCAGTTGCCGCTGGAGGCAGCGCAGGGTCAGGTGGGTGTGCACCCGGGCAATCACCTCTTCGGGCTGAAACGGTTTGGTGATGTAGTCCACCGCCCCGGCCTCCAGACCGCGCACCTTGTCTTCGGTCTGTCCCAGGGCGGACAGGAAGATAATCGGAATATCGGTGGTGGCCTGATCGGATTTAAGCCGCCGGCAGACCTCGAAGCCATCCATGCCGGGCATCATGATGTCGAGCAGGATCAGATCGGGGCGGGCCTTGGCCACGATCGACAAGGCGGCTTCTCCATCTTTGGCGGCCAGAAGGCGATGCCCGCGCCCGGCCAGGGTCTGGGACAGCACCTGAAGATTGGTGACATTGTCGTCCACCATCAGGATGCATTCACTGGCTTCCCGCACCTCGCAAGTCCGTTGGATCGTCTCGTCCATGGCCGTTCTCCTTTGGCTGGGTCAGATACGCCGGTATCGAGGGCCGCAGGGCGTTCTCAGGTGATCTTTAGGGCGATGAAGGCCTGGTCGTCGTCCGCCGGGCGTCCGTTCGCAAACCGGTTAAGATCGGCAACCACCGCCTCGCGCACGTTCTCAGAGGTCCCCGAACCGGAGGACTGAAGCACCTTGAGCAGCCGCGTCTCACCGTAGAGGTCTTCATCCTGGCTGAAGCGCTCGGTCAGCCCATCCGTATAGGCCAGCAGGACATCGCCCGATGCCAGGTCGATTTCCGTCACCGGCACTTCCCCAAAGGCATCGAAACCGAGCACCATGACCCCCGCCGTTC
>JASJED010000027.1 GCA_030065585.1 Desulfobacterales bacterium
CTGCTTTGACAGCCTCTCCGAAGCGCTGACCGACTGCCAGTACGTGGTCGGCACCACGGCGCGGCTGGGGGGCGAGCGCCAGACCGTGGTATTGCCCTCCGTCATGGCCCGGCGTCTGGTGTCCATATCCCAGGAAAACGAAGTGGCCCTGGTCTTCGGTCCCGAAGACCGCGGGCTCACCAATCAGGAAATCCGTCTCTGTCACGCCCTGGTCAATATTCCCACGGAGGCCTTCGCCTCCCTCAATCTGGCCCAGGCCGTCATGGTCATGTGCTACGAGCTATTCACCGCCAGCAGCGCCGAAGCGGAGACCTTTGCCCCGCGGCTGGCCACGCGTCACGAACTGGACGGCATGTATGCCCAGCTGCGGGACATCCTTGTGCGCATATCCTACATCAACCCTGAAAATCCGGACTACTGGATGAACCGCCTGCGGCGGTTCTTTACGCGGCTGCAGCTGCGGGCCCGCGAGGTCAGTATCATCCGCGGGATCGTTCGCCAGGTTGAATGGTACGCTCGCAAAAACTACGAAGACGGCCTGCAAGAAGGCCGCCGCCAGTGTTCGACGACCGAGGAGTAATTCCCCATGCGATTGATTCGTTTCGGAGATCCGGGCCGCGAGGCTCCCGGATTGTGGCAGGACGGCCGGATCGTGCCATTGCGCCGGCATTTCCCGGATATTCCCGATGTGGGCGAAGCGTTCTTCCGGGAAGGTTGGCTGGCGCGGATCGGGAAGCTAACCGATACGGGCGAGGCAATGGATGTGCGCCTGGGCCCCCCGGTGGCACGGCCCTCCAAACTGATTTGTCTGGGCAAGAATTACATCGAGCACGCCCGTGAAGGCCATTTCGAGCCGCCTGAAAAACCGCTTCTGTTTGCCAAGGCCCCCTCGGCGCTCAACGGCCCTGGCGACCCGGTGATTCTGCCGCAAAGCTGCGGCCAGGTGGACTGGGAAGTTGAACTGGCGCTGGTGATCGGCCGGCAGGGCAAACGCATCCGCCCGGAAACGGCCTTCGACTTCATTGCCGGCTATACGATCATGAACGACGTCTCGGGGCGCGAGGCCCAGTTCGGCGACGGTCAGTGGTTTCGAGGCAAGTCCTTCGACACCTTCGCCCCCATGGGGCCGGCCCTGGTAACCCCCGACGAAATCGAGGATATTAACGATCTGCAGCTGACGGCCAAAGTGGACGGACAGGTCATGCAGACGGGCAACACCGGCGATTTGATCTTCGACATCCCCTATCTGCTGAACTATATCAGCGCCGACATCACCCTGCTGCCCGGTGACGTGATTTCCACCGGCACCCCGGCCGGTGTGGGTATTTTCCGGGACCCGCCCATTACCCTGCAGGCCGGCAACGTGGTGGAATGCCAGATCGATGGACTTGGCGCCCTGGTCAATCCGATCAGTGCGGCCTGAGCGGCATCGGGATTGCCGCCCGCTATTCAGCAAACGTTGGTATTGTGTTCGCGGCCCGCGTCCGTTATGAACTCCGGCGTATGAAGACACCCCCGCCCCATGATTCACCCTGCCCGCCGGCCAAAACCGCCGTCGCCCTGCGCCGGCGTCTGCTGGCCTGGTATGCGGACCGGCGGCGCGACCTGCCCTGGCGGCGAACCAGTGATCCCTACCGGATCTGGGTCTCGGAGGTCATGCTGCAGCAAACCCAGGTCGCGACGGTGATCCCCTATTATGAGCGTTTCATCGCCAGCTTTCCCGATCTGGCGACCCTGGCCCGCGCCGATCGACAGACGGTTTTGAAACACTGGGAGGGGCTGGGCTATTATCGCCGGGCGCATCATCTGCATCAGGCCACCCGCGAGTTGATGGCTGCGGGGAAGGAGCGGGTACCCGACCGGCGCGAGGTGTTTAGGTCCCTTCCCGGCGTCGGCGACTATATTGCCAATGCCGTCATGAGCATCGCCTATGAGGCACCCCTGGCCGTGGTCGACGGCAACGTCAAACGGGTTCTGGCGCGTCTCTGTGGCCTGACCACCGCCGTCAACCATCCGGCGGCCCATCGCGAATACCAGGCCGTGGCCGATACCCTGCTGGACCGGC
Organism: Desulfobacterales bacterium; assembly: GCA_030065585.1. Classification (GTDB taxonomy): domain Bacteria; phylum Desulfobacterota; class Desulfobacteria; order Desulfobacterales; family UBA5852; genus JABZFP01. The sequence goes on from JASJED010000027.1 coordinate 2,066, forward strand.
GCCATCCCGGCAACTATAATCAGGCCCTCATGGAACTGGGCGCCCTGGTGTGCACCCCCCGCCACCCGGAATGCGGGGCCTGTCCCTGGCAGACGGCCTGCTTCGCCCACCGAAACGGCGTGGTCGCCGACTACCCCCGCCGGATACGCAAAGCCCCGATACCCGAGCATGCCATGGTCGCCGGGATTGTCGGCCACCGCAACCGCCTGCTGATCGTGCAGCGGCCCGCCGAGGGCCTGCTGGCCGGGCTGTGGGAATTTCCCGGCGGACGCCGTGAGGGGGGTCAATCGGCCAAAGCCGCTTGCCGTGCGATCCTAAACCAAACGACCGGCCTGAGCGTATCCGTCCAACGGCATATCACGCGCGTCAACCACGCCTACACCCATTTCAAAATCGTTGTGGATCTTTTCCTGTGCCGCAAGGACAAGGGACGGGTGCGCCTGCAGGGCCCCACCGCCTTCCGCTGGATTCGCCCGGACGAGTTGCAGGACTTCCCTTTTACGGGCGTCCATAAAAAAACTTTTGCCAAGCTCTCGCCCGATATGCTGCGCTTGCGCACACGCCGCACGTGAAGCACCACCTGCCCGGCACATGGTGTCAGGCAGCTCCGGCTTAGCAGGGTGTTGAAAAACGTCATGAGCGACGACAAGACAAGACCAAATCCGACGAGAAAGCCCCGTTTATGTGCAATAAATGAGCACTTTGAGGAGGATTTTAACACCGTATTGCCAAGCGCAATCGTTTTTCATCAGCCTGTTAGACATGGCGATTGCTTTCCGGGCCGTTCCCCCGCGCAGCCGACCGCCGCGGATTTGTCCCAGGGGCCGCGGATGTGGTATGAGCCTCCCGCCGCAGTCGCCATGATCCCGTGGGCATGGATTGCACCGGCAATAACAAAATTGATGGCCCTGTCCGGGAAAATCCGATTGTTACGGATGCTTCCCGGCCCACGCCATCCAGTAGGGGGATCACATGTTCCAGGACCCGGTTCTTCTCGGCGGTGTCTTCGTCGGTCTGGCCATGGGCAGCTTCGGCTATGTTCTCTTTCGCTTCGGATGCCGTCCGGTCTGGCGCTATCGCCGACTCAAAACGCAAATTGTGACCATTCTCGATGCCAGCCGCCAGGATGGCCTGGACAACGATGCCCGCGACCGCTTGCGTCGGCTCGCCGATGCGCTTCACACGCTGGTATCGTCGGATCTGCCTCACTGGTACCACCTGGCCCTAAAGAGGCGTGCGGAAGCCCCCCAGGAGGCGGTCCGCCATCTGCAGAGCCTGGTCAACTGCCGCGAGGCCGCGGCCATCGACCGACGAAGACAAGCCGTTTATCAATCGCTGGGAAGGAATTGACGCACTGGGCTCCGGCCGCTTGGATTGGACATCTGTCGCGCATTTTCAATATCGAGACGATTCCGGGTTAGCATCAAGCCGGTTTTAAATTTTTTTAACCGGTGTCAAATTTTTTTCACTTTCGGCCGCCCAATCCAAGGCACCGCAGATCTTTGAATTTATCAACCATTTGAAATAAATACAATTTTAAAACCGACCCGACTCAACGGCAAACGGACCCAATCTGGCACTCAATTTGCTATGTCTTTTCGCGATAGACGCTGCCGCCTTTAGAAATGCGCCGTCCTTCTATTGACATGCAAATAAATCATAATAAGATGCCCCCGATGCAACAGCCACAGCCGACCACGCAACCTGCCCACGAACATCACCAGCTTCTCTCACGCCGGCATTTCCTGCGTCTGGGCGCCGCCTTCACCGCGGGATTGCTCCTGCCGGGCCAATTGTACGCGGCTCGGACCTCTGACGATCCGCAGGAACGGCGTCTGGTTTTTTTCAATACCCACACGCACGAAAAGCTGGATGTATGCTATGCCCGCGGTCGATCCTATCGGCCCGAGGCCCTGAGCGCCGTCAACCATATTTTGCGGGACCACCGCACCAATGAGGTCAATCCCATCGATCCCCGCCTGCTGGATCTGCTTTGCGCCATCCGATCGAAGGCGGGGCCGGACGCTTGCCTGCACATCATTTCAGGGTATCGGTCGCCCCGGACGAACCAGCGGCTGCGCCACCGAAGCCGCGGCGTTGCCCGCAAAAGTCTGCACATGCTGGGTCATGCCGCCGACATTCGCATTCCGGGTCTGGCCACCAGCCGGTTGCGACGGATGGCCCTCGATCTCCGACAGGGCGGCGTGGGTTACTATCCGCAGTCCAATTTTATCCACGTGGACATCGGCCCCGTTCGCTCCTGGTAATCGATCGTCAGCCCCAGCCACCGCCTCAAATCCCGCATCGATCAGATAACGCCGCCCCAGATCTTAAGGTATCCGGCGACAGCGCTCCATGTTGATCCTCATCTGGCGCATGCGACCTTCCCAAGACCGCGAACCGTGTTGACTCATTTTAGAATATTAATTTGGGTGGATACGGCTGCGGATCGTCTTCTTGTCGAGACACGCGCGGAATGAAGGCGGCCGCACGGCCAAGGGCCATGCCATCGCATCCGCACACGGGCGCGTCCCCAATGAAATCCCTTGACAAGCCCGGTCGGGGAAACATAAATCAGGCCATGCTCAATGATCTCGAACAGAAAGTGATTGCCGCCATCCAGGGCGATATCCCGATCACCGCACGCCCCTACCGGGAACTGGCCAAGCGCATCGGAATTTCGGAAGACGCCTTTCTGGAAACCCTCCAGGGTCTGCGTGTGCGCGACGTCATTCGCCGTTTCGGGGCCACCCTGCGGCATCAGAAATCGGGCTACGCCGCCAATGCCATGGGCGCCTGGCAGGTTCCCGAAGAGCGCATCGAAACGGTCGGCAACCGCATGGCCGCCTGCCGCCAGATTTCCCACTGCTATCGACGCAATCCGAATACCGACTGGCCCTACAACCTCTACACCATGATTCATGCCGAATCTCCGGAAGCCTGCTGGGCCATTGCCCGCGAGATGGCCCAGGCCACCGGCGTGGACAACTATACCCTCCTGTTCAGCCTCCGGGAGCTTAAAAAAACGTCCATGACCTATTTTCGGATCGACGATGGGGCCTAGCAGGCGGTTGCAAACGTCATGAGCGCAGGCCAGACAAGGCAAAATCTGACGAGAAAGCGCCGTTTATGGGAAATCAACGAGCATTTTGGGGAAGATTTTAACGCTGGTTGGCCAAGCGCAATCGTTTTTCAACAGTTTGCGAATGCCGCATGGTCGATGTGAAGACCGACCGACCGCATATCCTTCTGGTCAATCCCTGGATTCACGATTTCGCCGCCTACGACGTATGGGCTCAGCCCCTCGGTTTGCTCCAGTTGGGCGCCGGTCTGCGTCGGCATGGATGCCGGATTTCGTACATCGACTGCCTGGACCGTTTCCACCCCCGGGCGCCGGGCGCCGACCCCGGACGGCGCAACGGCCGGGGACCCTATATGAAAACCCCCCTTCCCGCACCGCCCGGACTCGAGACGCTACCCCGGCGCTTTTCGCGCTACGGCATCCCCACAGACTGGTTTGAACGTGATCTCCGGGCCCTGAGCCCCCCGGATCTCATCATGGTCACCTCGGTCATGACCTACTGGTATCCCGGCGTGGCCGAAACGGTTCGGGCCCTCAAACAGGTATTTCCGACGACCCCGCTCGTTCTGGGCGGTATCTACGCCACCCTTTGCCGTGCGCATGCCGAAACCCACATCGGCGCCGACACGATCGTCAGCGGGCCGGTCGATCGCGGCCTTCTGGCGATTCTCGAAGCCCACATCGGCTTCCAGACCCAACCGGCCTTCGATTTCGAAGACCTGGACGACTGGCCCTACCCGGCATTCGATCTGCAGCACCAGATCGCCTATATTCCCGTGTTGACATCGCTCGGCTGCCCCTTCCGGTGCGACTACTGCGCCGCCCATCGGCTTCAGCCCCGGCGGCGGCGGCGCGACCCCCTGGCCGTGGTCGCGGAGCTCGAATACTGGCACCGCCGCTACGGGGTTCGGGATTTCGTCTTTTACGACGACGCCCTGCTGGTCGATGCCGACACCCATGCCCTGCCGCTGCTGGAAGCCCTGGTGCGCCGCACCGCCGGACTGCGTTTCCACACCCCCAATGCGCTGCATATCCGCGAGATCAGCCCTCAGATCGCCGTTTTGATGCGGCGGTCCGGTTTTGCAACCGTCAGGCTCGGTCTGGAAACCGCCGCCCCGGACGACGGAACGCGGCTCGATCACAAGCTCGCCAGGCATGATTTCGAATCGGCGGCCCGCAACCTGCTGGCCGCCGGTTTCAGCGCCCACGAAGTCGGTGCCTACCTCCTGGCGGGACTGCCTGACCAGTCGCTGAATGCCCTGGAAGACGCCATTTTGAGCGTCAAGGCCATGGGCATTCGTCCAATTCTGGCCTACTATACCCCTATTCCCCATACCGCCTTGTGGGAGCGGGCGGTGGCGGTTTCGCGCTACGACCTGGAAGCCGACCCGATCTATACCAACAACGCCATCTTTCCCTGCCAGCGCGAGGCCTTTTCGTGGGAAGCCCTCGCTCGGCTGAAACGCCTGACCCTATCCTGAACGTGGAGGTTTATGACCATGCTGCAACTGACATCCCAACCGTTGACCCGCATCAAAGCCGAAAACCTTATCGTTCCGGTCTGTGAAGACCGTAATCTGTTTCAGACCCCGGCCATCAAAAAACTGGCCGCCAGCGTGAAAACCATCAAAACCTTTGCGGCCCAGGCGGGCGATTGTCTCAGCCACTACCGGCCGGAGGGGCTGAACGTCGAGCGCCTGATCCTTATCGGTCTGGGCGCCTACGGCGACCTTACCCGGGAGAAACTGCGCCAGGCCGCCGGCAAGAGCATCCGCCGCGCCTGGCACGCCCAACCCGGCAATGCCGTCCTGGCGGTTCCGGATGCGCCGCTGCCGGAGGGGATCTCACGCGAACAGGCCTTTGAAGCTCTAACGGAGGGCGCCTGCCTGGCCAACCACACTTTGGCGGCTTTTAAATCGAAACCCAAGCACGTGCCCTTGAAAACCATCCGTCTGCTGGTGGCCGACCCCGACGTCCGACCCTATCGGGTTTTGCTGACCCGGATCAAAAAAATTTGCCGGGGCACGGCGATGGCGCGCGACTGGGTCAATTTACCGGCCAATGAAAAGTCCCCGCGCGACCTGGCGGCCATGATCATCCGCGCGGCCGAGCCGGCGGGTGTCGCCACCACCCTGATGGATACTCGCCAGCTTCGGCGTCACAAAATGGGGGCCCTGCTGGCCGTCGGGGAAGGCAGCCGCCAACCACCGCAAATGCTGATCCTGGATCACCATCCGTCCCGCGCCCGTGAAACCCTGGCCCTGGTGGGCAAGGGGGTGACCTTCGATGCCGGAGGGCTGAATCTCAAGCCCACCGGCGCCATCGAGATGATGAAGATCGATATGGCCGGCGCCGCGGCGGTCGCGGCCGCGGTCATCGCGGCGGCGGCGCTGGGCATCAAAAAAAGAATCGTGGGCATCCTGCCGATGGTGGAAAACATGGTTTCCGGGTCGTCTTTCCGCCCCGGCGACATTGTCCGCAGTTATTCAGGCCAAACCATCGAAATCGGCAACACCGATGCCGAGGGGCGCCTGATCCTCGCCGATGCGCTGGCGTTTGCGGTCAAGCGCTACCGCCCGCGGGCAATCATCGATCTGGCCACCCTCACCGGGGCCTGCGTCGTGGCCCTGGGCGATCGCATTGCCGGGCTGTTCTGTGAAGATGAAGGGCTGCGCGAAAAGATTCTGCAAATCGGCCGTGACACCCACGAGAGGTGCTGGCCCATGCCCATGCCCGAAGATTACCAGGACCTCATTAAAAGCGATCTGGCCGACATGCGCAATATCGGCCCGGGCCGCTGGGGCGGCGCCATCGTCGCGGCCCTCTTCCTGTCCCGCTTCGTGGAAGATACGCCCTGGGCCCATATCGACATCGCCGGTCCAGCCCACACCAAAAAGGCCCAAGCCTACAGCGAGGCCGGGGGCACCGGTTTTGGCGTGCGGCTGCTTTGCCAGCTGATGGAGGCGTAGTGTCCATCCATCAAGGCATCTTTCGGCCCAGGCCGGCGTTCTCCGCGGGTTTTCGGCTGCGGCGTACAAGTGTACGCCTCACCGCAAACCCTTGTGCGGCCTTGGCCTGAACCAAAATCTACCCTTTCTGGATGGACACTAGCGGCTATCTCAAAATAAAGATCAGGGGCTCGCTTTTTTGGGGAACGGCCGCGGCCCGTAGGGTTGCGGTTGCGTGCCGTCCTCGACGGGTTCGGGGGCTGGCGGTGACGCTGTAGGTTGTTTGCGGGGCGCTGAAGACGTCTTCGATGGCTGACGCTGCTGCTGCACATACTGCCGCGGCATGGGGGTATCGATCTGGAGCAAATCGACGGGGATGAAAACCACGTTCCCCTTGCGCAGCCGCTTGGGCTGCAGGTTGGGCGTGGAACGCGCCAGGATTTTCCAGTTGGCCCCGCTGCCGGTATACCACTGGGCCACGCGTTCGAGCGATTCTTCGGGCCAGCGAACCTGATGCACGTAAAAGCGGGTGTTTCGGTAATGGGCTATCGTCAGGGAGGTCTGCGGATAGGCCTTTTCAGAAGAGGCCGGCCGCTCCGGCGGCGGTGGAACGGCAACCTTCGATTTGAAGGTCGTGCAGCCGCCAAGCAGCATCGATACGAAAACGGCCAGCAGCAGGCAGGCACGGCGGTAGTGGGCTCTGGTCATGGCGATTGGGCGTATTTGCGCTGAACCTTGTCAAGATATTCACGTGCGCGTTCATTGTCGGGGTTCAATTCTACCGCCATTTCGAGTTTTTGCAAAGCCTTTTGCCAATCACCCTGGATCTCGTAAACCGTGGCCAAATTATACAGGATCTCGTCCTGATAGGGAGGGCTCTGGGCCGCCGCCTGCAGGTAGCTGGCCACCGCCTCGTCGTACTGGCCGCTTTTGGCATAGGCATAGCCCAGATTGAACAGGGCGTCCGCCATCTGCGGTTGATATTTGAGAACCGCCTGAAACGAAGCGATGGCCGGCTGGTATTCTGAAGCCCCGATATGGAGCAGACCCAGATTGTAATGCGCGGCCACATGATCCGGTGCGGTCGCCAGGATCTTGCGCCAGAGTCGGCGGGCGGTCTCGGGGTCGGTTTCCATCAGGGTCTCCGCCTGCCGCTCCAGGGAAGTCAGGTACTGCGATTCGACGTCGCCGGGAGGGACCGACTTCTGTGCAAGCACGTCTTCAAACAGGTCGGCCGCTTCGGCAAACCGACGGGCCTCGAAAGCCTCCTTGCCCTCCGCCACTTTTTCAGCGGTGCTCACCGAACGGTTCAGGCCGAAAAAGAGTCCGCCGGCCAGAAGCAGCAGCAGTCCGCAACCAGCGGCCGCCCAGGCTAGCCACCGGCGGCGCAAGACCGCGCCCGCCATCGCTTCAGCCCGCTGCGCTGAATCGCCGTCCAACCCGTTTCCAATCTCGGTGGTGTCCGGACGCACGTAGGGATTGGGCATGGGATCGGCGCCCTGCCGCAGGTGCTCGGCCAGTCTTTGCTCCTCCTCGACCTTGTCGTCGGCAAACAGTTCGCAGATCAGGCGACTCAACTGCCGTTCCTGGCTGCGGTAGGAAAAATCGGCCTGGCAGGCCTCCAGTGCATTCAGGACCTCACTGCAGTCGGCAAAGCGCTCGTCCGGCGCAAAGGCCAACATGCGGTGCAGCGTGCCTTGCAGCGACTGCGGCAGTTCGGGCATGATCAGTTCAGGCGGTACGAAGGATCTGTTCTGGGCCTGCCGCAGGAGCTTGAGCGTGTCGCCTTCGTACATGCGTCGACCGGAAAGCATCTCATACAGGATGATTCCCAGCGAAAAAATATCGCTGCGCCGATCGATCACCTTGCCTTGGGCCTGCTCGGGGGCCATATAGGCCAGTTTGCCCTTGAGGGTTCCGGTTTCGGTGGCCGATTGACGCCCGGCGACCTTGGCCAGACCGAAATCCAGGATTTTGACCTGCCCGCTGTAGGTGATGAAGATATTCTGAGGGCTGACATCACGATGGACGATGTTCAGGGGATTGCCCGCGATATCCCGCAGCTGGTGCGCGTACTCCAGCCCTGCGCAGATGGAGGTGGCAATCAGCAGGCTGTTGTTCAGCCCCAGTGATTGTTCGGCGTCCTGGAGGCGGTTGCTGACCGAGCGCAGATCCTTGCCGCGCAGGTATTCCATGACGATGAAATAGGTGTCTTCCAGGCAGCCGAAATCGTAGACTTCGACGATATTGGCGTGCTGCAGATAGGCGGCCAGCTTGGCTTCGTCGATGAAGGCCTTGACCATTTCCTTCTGGGAGTGCAGGTGGGTGTAAATCTTTTTGATGGCCACCAGTTTTTCAAAACCCTCCTCGCCCGTGATCTTGGCACGGTAAAGCTCCGCCATACCACCGAAGGCAATGCGGTCCAGGAGGGTGTATTTTCCAAATTGTATCGCTTCCGTGCTCATGGGAACGGGAGGATCGTTACTCTTCTTCGACGGTTTTCAATTTCTGCAGCAAGGTTTCGGCGTCTTGGATACCGGCCGCGGCTTCCTGATGTTCCGGATCCAGCTCCAGGGTCAAACGCCAGCTTTCAACGGCACGCTCGAGTTCGTCGTTCAGGAAATACTTTACGCCATCACGGTAATGGACCTCGGCCTGTTGCCGCATGGCTTGATCCAATTCGGCGCGCAGACTTTCCAGCCCGGGCTGGGCGCCTTGGATTTTGGCCAGCATTTGCCGGGCTTCGGTGTAGCGTTTTTCCTGAAAGAGGCGTTTGCCCAATATATAGCAGCTTTGGTTCTGCAGCGTCACGGCCTGGGATAGTTTCGGATTGGCCCGCAGAAGCGGTTCGGTGATCGAAAGCACTTTGGCATGCTGCCCTGCCTGAGACAGTGCCCGCGCGCGGGCCAATGTCTGTTTCGTCCTTTGGGTTTTGTATGGTCGGGGGGCCGCCAGGCGCGGTATTTTCAGACGGCGCGGCACAAGGACCTCCGCGTTGGCCGGGATGTCATTGACAAAGGCGATCAGGTCAGCGCCGGCGGCCGTTCCGTAAAACTGCAGCGATAGGTTTGCCAGGGATTCACCCGGTTGAAGGCTGTGCCATCGGAAACTGGGCGCGTTCATGAGTCCATGGAGCTGCTGACGGGCTTCCAGCGCCTTGGGGTTCAACCGCAGGGTCAGCAAGAGCGACCGCCGGGCCATTTGGGGTTGGCCCTGGGCCAGGGCCTTCTGGCCCTCGAGGTAGGCCTCACGGGCGCGCCGGGCCGCCAACATCTCCAGACGGTTGAGGTGGTCGAGGGCTTCCACGTTGTCCGGGTCGAAATCCAGGATACTGCGCCAGCACATCAAGGCCAGTTGAATTTCATCGGCGGCCTCGTAGACGGCGGCCTTGGCGGTGAGGGCCGCGATGGTCGGCGCGGGGTCCACCGTCGCCGTATGGGATAAGGGGTATTTTCCGGCGGCACACCCGGCCAGCACGAACAGACCGATGGTCAGATGCAGGATGGTCCGCAACGGGCGTATCATTTTAGGGCCTCTTGTCTGAAAACCTCGAAATGTTTCCGGTAATGGTCCAGATCTTCGCTCCACTTTACCGGTGTGCGCCGGACCGCGAACACATCCCGGTAGAAGGAATTGCTGCCGCCCGCACGGTTGAATCCGGCTTGATAGCCCGCTTTTTCCGCCAGAAGCGCCATCAAGACCGCCACCTGCCCATCGGGATAGGCCAGATAGGGGCAGGGCTGGCTGAGGATCGTCTCGATGCGGATGCGATCGGCGGCCAGGGAGGAGACGACCGCCGCCAGGCGGGCGCTTTTCGGAAAGGGCGACGGCTTGAGCCGTGCGGCATCCGCCTTCAGGAAGCGGCACTGGATGCGTAGCCCGGATGCCATCATTTCGCGCAACTGTGACCATTTGACCATGGATTCCTCCCCCACCGTCGCAGGCGACACGAAAAGCGTCCCGGTGAACTGGTAATATTTCAAGATGGGGAAGATCAAATCGTAGAACAGCCGCGACTGGTCATCGAAGGTCAGCACCACGGCCCGGGGCGGGAGCGTGGCCTTGAAATTCATAAAGGCGATCAATTGATGGATGTCGACCACATTGTAGCCTTGGGCCAGAATGAATTCCATCTGTTCCCGGAAACGATCGACAATCCGCGAGGCCTGTTCGCTTTTGACCGCCGCCAGGTCGGGATAGGCCAGAACGGGCACCACCTGGTAGCCGTCGGGCGCAAGGCCGCCCGGCCGGTAGTTGCGCCGCGGGATCAAAACCAACTGTCCCTCGGTGACATCCTCGATCTGATTGAAATCTTTAATAATCCACTTACGGGCCGGTGATCCCAGGTGGCGGCGGGCCAACTCGTCGAGATCATCTTCGGGGCCGACCGAAACCGCCATCAACTCGGTCGGGGGGCGCACCTGCGGCGGGGGCGCACAGGCAGAAAACCACAGGACCAATAATGGTATCCACCCCACCCAACGCATTGCCCAACCCGGCCGCCGACTGTCAGCCGGCGTGTCAACTTGCGGCATCGCGTTGCGGAATACGGTAAGCATGGATTGGCGAGACCCTTCCCTTGACCATCTGGGGCGGTAGACTTTCAACCTCCACCGTCTGCCGGAGATGTTCATAGCAGGCCTGGGTGATGACGATCTCACCCGGGCCGGCGACGCAGTTCAAACGCGAGGCCACGTTTACGGAATCACCGATCACGGTGTATTCCAGTCGCTGCGTGGAACCGATGTTGCCGGACACTACGACACCGGTATGGATACTGATGCCCACGGCATCCAGCAGCCCGTTGCCGGAATCGGCCGCATGAAAACGCCGTTGCATCTCGATGGCCGCTTTCAACGCCTGATCGGCATGATCGTCGTTGGGCACCGGCACCCCGAATACCCCCAATACCGCATCGCCGATAAATTTGTCCACATAACCGCCTTGGTCCGAAATGACGTGCGAAGCGATTTCCAGATAGACGTTGAGATGTTCGACCAATTCCTCCGGCTCGCGGCTCTCAGCATGGCGGGTAAATCCGCGGATGTCGGTAAAGACGATCGTGGCCTCGCAGCGGTTGCCTTTGAGCCAGTCTTTTTCGGGCTGTTTGGATATCAGCTCGGCCACCTCCAGACCGACATATTTACCGAAGCGCTTTTCGATCAGATCCTTGCGCAGCAACTCGGCATTCATGTGATTGAAGGCCTTGGCCAGATGCCCCAACTCGTCGTTGCGTTTGAGGCTGATCCGATAGATATAGTTGCCTTTGCTGATTTCCGCGGTGGCCTGGGCCAGGTGCGAAATAGGCCTCGAAAACCACAGGCCCAGCGAAATCGCCACCAGCATACCGATCACGAGCACGGGCAGAATCATCACCAGGATCGACTTTTGATCCTGTTGAATGACTTCCTGGATATGATCGAGCGACAGACCGACATATATCTGTCCCAGCAGCCGTTCCCGAAACCAAACGGTCCGTCGGAGCACCAGCAGCGGCGCACCGGTTTCCGATACCGTGTTGAAATAGATCGTTTCCCCCTCACGGCGTTCACGTTCGCCAGCCGGCCATTCGGCTGACGGGGTATGCAGGCGATCGAGTTCCGTGTGGGCCCTGATCATACCGGTATGATCCACGATATAGGCCAACACCAGCCCTTCGATCTGGGTGGCATCCTTGATCAGCGTATTGAGGGGGAGATCGTTTTGCTCGATGAGGGGCAGGCGGGCCTGCTGGGCATACTGGTTCAAGGCCAGCATGCCGATGTGAACCAGCTGCTGGTAGAGCTGATCTTTCTGACGGTTCAGGAAAAAATAGCTCATCATATAGATGACGATGAGCGCCAGGAAAATCGCCATCAGCGAGAGTTGCAGCCAGATCGGCAGTCGCAGCCGCGCGCGACCCCGCCGGTTGGCCCGTCCGGTGTGTTGACGGCTTTCGGTGGTTTCCGGCTGGGTCAAAAGCCGGTATTTGTCTCGACGTTCGGTTATTAAGGTCATCGTGGATGATCCGTCCCGGAATAAAAGCGTCGCGAGCGCAAACCCCGGGGTTTGGCGTCAAACCGGCTGCGACCGCCCGGCCCATATCCATACAGGCCCATAATACGTTTCAATCACAGATTCGGTCCGAGTGCAAATCGATCGGTATGGTTTCGCCCTTCAGGTTCGTGCAATGGGGCCACACGGACGTCGAATGGCCACCAAGATCCCTGTCCGGATGGCAACGGGTCGAGTCGTCTGGGGTTTGAAACCCTAATCGTAACCGGGCGGTATGAGGGCGTAGCGACAGATGGTGACACTACAGCAGTGCAATTATATCCAGAATCTCGGGGTGATGGGTTTCAAGCCAGTTTCGCAAGGGCTGTGGTGCGGTCGATGTATCGGCCGAGGGCGGGCCGAGGACCGCCAGCGCCCCCTCGAGGTATTGATTATAGGCATCCAGAACAAACGTATCGTTTTGCTGCAGCCAAGCGCGGATCTTGGCATCGGTCATCTTATCCATGCAAATCGCTTTCTATACCTTCCATTCCGAAATCGATAGCCGCGCGCCATCCTCCGCCGCACATTGGGCCGTCATGAATCGGCGGGCGACCCCATGCCCCCGTCATCGGTGGGGCCGAACAACGACGCTTGTATTTAAATTATGGAGATATGTCAATTGCTTATCGAAGCGCTTGCCAAACGCCATCGAACGAGCGATGGCGGCGTTATCGTCTTCTTCGCAATACGCACTTCGCATCAGTCGGCGTTTGGCCCTCGAAGGCGATCCACGGCTTCGAAACCGCTTGCGGCCCTGTAACGGTGGAGCCAGTTGCTGAGCCGCACGAATTCAGCCACCGTCAGGGTTTCCGCGCGTCGCCGGGGGGCGATCGCGACTTCCCCAAGCCAGGCGTCAACCGTGTCAGCCGCCAATTTCAGAAAACTGCCGCGCAGCGCATTGCGCAGGGTCTTGCGCCGCTGTCCGAAGGCGGCCTTGACCACCTGAAACAACAGGGGCTCGCTGGCCGCCGGGATTTCCAGGCGTGTTCGGAAAAGCACTTCGATAACCACCGAACTGATCTGCGGGCGTGGGAAAAAATGAACCGGGTCGACTTCGATGACTTTGCGCAGATCGGCGCAGTATTGCAGCATCACGGACAGGCGTCCGTAGTCGCGGCTGTTGGGGGCGGCCATGAGCCGGGCCGCCATTTCTTTCTGCAGCATCAGTACGGCCCGTCGAAAATAGCCGCGGTTTTCGATCAAACGAATCAAGACCTGCGAAGAAATATTGTAGGGCAGGTTGCCGATCACGATGGCCGGCCGGCCCTCCGTCGTAAAATGGCGCGCGAGGGGCAGCTTGAGAAAGTCCGCCTCGATCAACGCGACGTTGGTCAACCCGGCGGCCGCCAACTCATTTCGCAGCAAGTCGAAGATCCGCGGATCTTTATCCACGGCCAGCACGGATCCCGCCTGTCGGGCGGCCGGCACGGTCAAGGCCCCCAGACCGGCCCCGATCTCGAGCACCATGTCCTGAGGACCAATGGCGGCCTTGGCGACGATCGCTTCGGCGATCGCCGCACTGGTCAAAAAATTTTGCCCGAGGTGCTTGCGGGCCTTCAAATCCCGGGATTGGAGAAGAATTCGCGGCGATATCATCGGAGCCTGCCCGTTATCGGTGAAGTTATCCATCCACGGTTATGATGAAATTGGCAAACGGCACTATCCAGAAATGCGAATTTTTGGCTCGGCTACGACCATAAGGGCACAAGCGTTTGTGGCGAGGCATACGCCGGTGCGTCGCAGCCGGAAACCCGCGGAGGACGCCGAGCAGGGCCAAAAAAACCATTGCGGGGCGGACACTGAATAGGGATTGAAGGCCCTCATCCAGCCCCCGCACGCATACGCCCTCTAATACGGATGTGGGTGGCCTTTCAAGTCCGGTTGTCTTCAGGCCTCCCAATGAGAAGCGCTTGCGCTTAATTGATTGACGGTCTCGTAAAAAGTTCGAGATCAAGGCTTGCGAATCCCGATGAATGAAGCGTACTGACCGTACGCTGCAATGACGAGGGATGACGCGTAACGCCGATATCGGACTTTTTTCGGGACCGTCTTGATTCTCATTGGGATGGACCGCATTATGCCAAACAGCAAGTCTTCCCGATCGATGGACATCGGCTGAAAAAGCCTATTGAATCCCCGGTTTATCAGCTCTATGCCGACTTGACTTTGGCCGATTCATTGGTAAGTTGAAGCTGACGATGATGCACCGGCCGCAACCGCCGGACCCAGCCAAGGAGAGGATAGATGACACGCAAAAAGGGCAAACCGATCAGTTTTGATGCCATGATAAAATTTTTCCTGCAGAACTATAAGATCCCCACCAAGACAGACTTCGATCGGCTGGAAAAAAGAATCGACCAGCTTGAAAGGCTGATCCGGTCGACGGCGGCATCCGGACGCAGCCGTGCGACGGTCCCTGCGGGCCGCGGCGGCCGAGGCGGCACCACTGCGATGGATACCGTCTACAACGTCATCAAACGCTCACGCAACGGAGCGTCCTACAAATATATCCAATCCAAAACTGGCTATGACGAAAAGAAAATCCGCAATATCATCTTTCGTCTGAACAAACTCGAGAAGATTACGCGCCAGAGCCGCGGCATCTACACCGCCCGCTCATCGCAACCCCAGTAATCCCAACGACAACCTTTTTCGCCCGTTTCCCGCTGACGATCCGGTCGCCAGGCGACTTCGATGACCGGCTGGCTGTCCGGCGGGTGGGAAGGATCGCGTGCTATCCGGCGGATCCGCCCTATATTCCGATAAATCCCGATGATACTCAGGAAAGGCAACGGCCATGACCAATCCGGGGACCGACCCATTGAACCCGCAAATGCATACGGAACAATCATACCACGGCTTTGAAGTCCAGAAGGTAACGCCCCTGGATGCGATCGGCGGTTATTGCTATGCCCTGGCCCACCGGGCGACCGGGGCACGCTATATCCATATCAGTCGCGACGATGGCGAAAATGCTTTCGGGGTCGGCCTTAAAACGGTGCCCCAGGACGCGAGCGGTGTGGCCCACATCCTGGAGCACACCGTCCTGTGTGGATCGAAAGCCTATCCGGTGCGCGATCCTTTCTTCGCCATGCTCAAACGCAGTCTGAGCACTTTCATGAACGCCTTTACGGCCTCGGACTGGACCCTCTACCCCTTCGCGACCCAAAACCAGAAGGATTTCTACAATCTCCTCGACGTCTACCTGGATGCAGTCTTCTTCCCGCGGCTGGACGCGCTCAGTTTTCGCCAGGAAGGCCACCGTGTGGAATTTGAACCCGAAGCCGACGGCCGGGAGGCTCTGGTATTCAAGGGGGTCGTCTACAACGAGATGAAGGGCGCCATGTCATCCCCCGATCAGGTGCTGGGACGCTCCCTGTTGAACGCCCTCTATCCGGATACGACCTATCGCCACAATTCCGGAGGCGATCCCCGGGCCATACCGGATCTGACCCACGACGGCCTGCAACAATTTCATCAACGCCACTACCACCCCAGCAACGCCTATTTCTATTCCTACGGCAGTTTTCCCCTGGCGGATCACCTGGCGTTTATCGAGGAAAAGGTCTTGCAGCACTTTAGCGCGATCGATCCCCAAACCACGGTCGCCAATCAACTCCGCTGGACGACACCGCGCGAGGTTACCTATTACTACCCCATCGCCCCCGGTGAAGATGCGGCGCGCAGGTGCCAGATCGGCCTCGGCTGGCTGACCGCCGACATCCAGGACACGTTCGAAGTCCTGGCCCTGAGCCTGCTGGAGCAGATCCTGCTGGGCAACCAAGCCTCCCCCCTGCGCCAGGCCCTGATGCAATCGGAGCTGGGATCGTCCCTGGCCGACGCCAGCGGTTTCGACGCCGACAATCGCGATACGCTGTTTTTCTGCGGTCTCAAGAACGTGGCCCCGGAGGACGCCCCAGCCATCGAGAAGCTAATCCTGACAACCCTGGAAACGCTGGCCACCGAGGGGATCGACCCGGCCCTGATCGAATCGGCGCTCCATCAGATCGAATTCCATCGCCGTGAGATCACCAACAGCCCCTACCCCTACGGACTCAAACTACTGCTCTTGATCACCAGCACCTGGCTTCACGGCGGCCAGCCCGAATCGCTCCTGGACCTCGACCCCGCGTTGCAAAGACTGCAGCGGGCGCTGGACCGGGGTTCTTTTTTCGAGGAACGGATTCGGTCCTATTTTCTGGATAATCCGCACCGCGTACGCTTTCAGTTGCTCCCCGACGATCAAATGCAGTCGACCGAAGCAGCGCGTGAAACGGCACGTCTGGAGAAAATCGAAACGCGTCTGACAGATGCCGAGCGGGCCACAATCCGGGAAGATGCCCAGGCGCTGAAGCAACGCCAGGAAACGCAGGAAGATCTGGCGGTGCTGCCGACCCTCAAGCGCAGCGACATCCCGCCGGTCGTCCCGACAGTGGCCGCCTCGCCCCTGGGGACCGCGGACGGCATTCGCTGCTATGATCTACCCACCGGGGGCATTTTCTACCTCACCGGTGCATTGCGCCTGCCGCCGCTGGCCGATGCCGATCTGCCGCTGACATCATTCTTCGCTTATGCCTTCACACGCCTGGGTACCCGCCGACGCGACTATGCCGATCTTTCCCGCCGGATCGACCGCTACACCGGCGGCATCGATCTTGCGTTGCAAACGCGCACGCTTTACGATCCCGCGGGAACCCCGCAGCCGTTTCTGACCCTCAACGGCAAGTGCCTCGAGCGCCACCAGCCCCGGCTTTTCGAACTGCTCGCCGAACTGGCCGGCGAAGTGGTTTTTACCGATCTGGCCCAGTTGCGGCGCGTCCTGTTGGAATATCGTTCAGGACTTGAACGGGCCGTGGTCAACAACGGTCACCGTCTGGCCATATCCCTGGCCAGCCGCAATCTTACGCCCAGCGCCCGGTTGCACGAATGCTGGTATGGGGTTCATCAACTCCGGGCAATCAAGGCGCTGAGCGACCAAGTTGCGGAGGCGGATATGGCGCGTCTGGCCGAGGACCTGTCCCGCCTGCATCGCCAACTGTTCCAACCCCGGAATCTCGAACTGGCGCTCACGGGCGGCAGCATGAGTCTGGAAGCGGCTTTACCCCGGGTCGCCGATCTTAAAACCCATCTGCCTGCGCCTTGCGGGACAGACGCGGAAACCATCTACACCACTGAACAGGAACGCGTCCGCGAAGGCTGGCAGACGAGCACGGCCGTTGCCTTCGTGGCCCAGGCCTTCGCATGCGTGCGCTACCAGCACGCCGACGCACCGGCGCTGGCGGCCATGGCCAAGATGCTGCGCTCGCTTTATCTGCACCGGGAAATACGTGAAAAGGGCGGGGCCTACGGGGGGTTTGCCCTCTATAACCCGGAAGACGGCATCTTCGCCCTGGGCTCCTACCGGGATCCGCACATCGTGCGGACCATCCAAATCTTCGGCGGCGCAAGCGATTTCATTGCCGCCGGCGACTTTACTAACGAAGATATCAAGGAAGCAATTCTGCAGGTGTGTGCGGACATCGACAAACCGGATGCCCCCGGCGCGGCCGCCCGCAAAGCCTTCTTCCGCCAAATGCTCGGGCTGACCGACGAGGCCCGGCAGCAGTTCAAAGCACGTCTGCTGGCCCTGGACCGCCCGGCCCTCCAGGCCGCGGCCCAACGCTATTTTGTTGGCGCCCCCGAAAACCGGGCGACGGCCGTGATCGCCTCCGGCGAGGCCCTCGACCGGGCCAACGTAGAACTGGGCGAGCAGCTGCTGGAAAAGCACGAGATCTAACGTGACGGTATCGTAAAACGCCCGATATCGGCGTTACGCTGCGGCCTTCGTCGCTGCGGCGTACCCAAGTACGCCTCACTCCTCAGGCCTTGCAAGCCTTGATCTCGAACGTTTTACGAAACCGTCTG
>JASJED010000162.1 GCA_030065585.1 Desulfobacterales bacterium
GCGGGCATGGGGTTACCGTATTAGGTTCGGGGTTCTAGGTTCTGGGTTCTAGGTTCTAGGTTCGGGGTTCGGGCTCAAGTTGGTTCGTTGGGTACTGTACTTTTCGCATACCTTCGCAGATAGTTCATGAACCCGCGTATGGCGGCACGGGTGCGGCCGGCCAGTTCGTACGTTGCGTTAAATTCAGTTTCATCAATATAGGTTTGGTCCAAAGCCACGTAGAGTTCGCTCTGAACTTCCGTGCATGAACGCTGGGCATAACTGAGGAATCGGATGAATTCAGGGGTCGTCTCCGCATCGAAGCCTTCGGCAATGTTGTGCATCGACGATCCAGCCGCTGCTCGAATCTGGTCCTTCAAACCGTAATCTTTCGAAAACGGCGGCTTTTTCGTCAGCCTGTAAATCTCGCGCGTTAACTCACGCGCCAACTGCCACGCTTCAATATCTTCAAACCGATCAATCCGCATCAGCTAACCTCTGCATTGCTCTAATGTTTACGGTTCCACGCTAAATTGATCTATACCGCGAATCCTGAACCTCTGAATTCAAGCTTTCAACTCTGAACCACAGAACCCAGAACCCAGAACCTTTCAACCCAGAACCTCTGACCCCCGAACCTAGAACCCCGAACCTAGAACCTAGAACCCAGAACCCTGAACCCATCAAAAGGTTTAGCATTCTGGTCTCCCGGTTCAGAGCTGACCGGATCACACCGCGTTTAACCGAGAACCCCGAACCTAGAACCCAGAACCCCGAACCGCCTTTTAACCCACCTCCGCAAGGAGCTCCCGAATGCGCTCGATCTCGAAATTTTGAACGAGCACTCGCAACTGCGCTGCTGTCTCGGGTGCCTGATCCTGGATGCGCTCGATTACTTTGAAGATGGCTTCCCGGTTCGCCACCAGGGTGGTCTCGTCCAGGGCTTGCCGCAAGTCCGGGGCCAGTTCGGCCAGCATGGCGGCCGTGAGCTCTTTTTCATTTTTGGGGTTGGCGGCATCGCTGGATTCCGCATAGACGTACGTGGCGCCCAGGAAGCGGTTCATGGTTTCAAAAATCTCGTGTTCTTGAAATGGTTTGAAGACCATATCGTCACAGCCCACGGCCAGGATTTCTTCACGCTGGTTACTGAAGACGCTGGCGGTAATCGCGACGATCGGAATTTGATCGCCGCCAGGTTGCCGTCGGATCCGGCGCACGGCCTCAAAACCGTCCATGACCGGCATGCGCATGTCCATCCAGATGAAGTCCGGCGCCTCATTTTGGAATTTGTCCAGCGCCTCTTGGCCGTTCTCGGCCTCAAAAACCGCAAAACCGACTTCTTCGAGGAGAATTTTCAGCAGGAGCCGGTTTTCCTTGTGATCATCGGCAATCAGAACGCGCCAGGATTTCTGTGCCGGGCTCAGAGCGACAACCCGCGGTTTGGTTTCCGGTACGATGATATCCTCAGCCACCACAATGTCCGCCGGGACCCTTACCCGGAAGAGCGCGCCCTGGTTCAATTCGCTTTCCATCTCGATCCGACCGCTCATCAGATCAGCAAAATTCTTGCAAATCGCCAGCCCGAGGCCGGTGCCCGGCTGGGTCCATTCGCTTTGTTCCTGCACGAAAGGTTCGAAGATCTTCTCCTGTCTGCCGGGATCGATGCCCGGGCCGGTGTCCGCGACCTCGATCACGATCTGGCAGCGCGTGCGTGATTCCGGAAGCGTTTCGGTGGCCGCCCGCAGGGTCACGCCGCCTTCACGGGTGAACTTGACGGCATTGCCCAACAGGTTGATCAGTATCTGGCGAAGCTTGCCTGCGTCGGTGTTCAGATACGGCTGACGGACGGCTTCGGATTCCACCGCGAAATCAAGCCCTTTTTCCCCAGCGCGGGACTGAAACATCGCGCTAACGTCTTCGAGCAGGGCAATCAGGTCGAAGGGCGTTGCTTCCAGATCCATTCGCCCCGCCTCGATCTTGGAAAGATCCAGAATATCCTTGATCATGGAAAGCAGGTGTTCTCCGGATCGATTGATGATCGCCATTTTCTGCCTTTGAGCGGATGGGACGGCGGCATCGTGGGCCAGGAGGGACGAAAACCCCAGAATGGCATTCAGCGGCGTGCGCAGCTCATGGCTCATGTTGGCCAGAAAGATGCTCTTGGAACGATTGGCCAATTCGGCGACCTCTTTGGCCTGGGCCAACTCTTGGGTTCGCTGTGCGACCCGCTGCTCCAGTTCGTCGTAAATCCGTGCATTTTCCAGGGCAATCGTTGCCCCCGAACACAGCATTTCCAGAAGCTGGACCCGATTGGGTGAAAAAGCACCGGTGATGAGATTGTTCTCCAGATACAATATGCTGTTCAGCTCGCCTTTATGAAATAGCGGCAGGCACAGTACCGATTTGGTTTTATGCTTTTGAATATAGGCATCCTGGGAAAAGTCGCTCGCCTGGACGGCATCTTCGAGAACAACGCTTTCCTGAAGGCGGGATACGTAATGAATGATGGCTTGGCAAATCCGGTCGCTTTCTTCGACCGGGATGGATTTCAGGACCTGGATGTCGCTTTTATCGATATCGAACTGGGCCTCGATCAACCACCTGCCGGCCTTGGGCAGGACGAGCACCCCCGTCTGGGCGCCGGCATTTTCAATGATGATTTTCATCAGCGAGGTGAGCAGCTGATTCAACCTGATTTCCTGCGAAATCGTCTGGGACGCCCGGATCACGGCCGTCAAATCAAGGGAAAGCCCCTTATTGTCATTGGTCTGCCTGGCTGGCAGGAGAGGGTAGCGCCGCTCCAGATCTTCGACTTTCGCCATGGCCTGCCACCCGGCATAGGCATCCCTGGCCTTGCCGGCCAGGGCGTGGGCGATGGTATCCAGACCGCACGCTCGATAGAAATCCGCGGCGAGTTCGAAAGCCAGCGCCGCTTCGTGCAGGAGATCATTTCGTTTCGCGACAGCGATGGCTTCTTCATAAAGCTTCTGCGCCTCGCGATCTAGGCCTTCAAGGCGGGCCTGTTCCGCTTGAATTAGGGACAGCTTATTGGAAAACAAATCGGGTGTCTGTTCATGCCAGGCTTTTAACAAGGCAACAAAAGCCTCACATTGCTTAAGGACTTCTGAACGATCATCTGAGGATGACGCTCTTGCAAGCGCAAGATGCGCAAGCGCTCCGTAAAATGGAAGTTGTTGAACATAATTGATACCGGCAATCTCACCAATGTGCTCCTTGGCATTCTTTGCTTCTTCACAGGCGGTTGCATAGTCACCTGCATAAAAGTGCTTGATCAGACGATTGACATGGTGGACGAACTGCCCCTCTGCATTGCCGCTTTTTACCAAAGCAGCATACATGAAATCTTCATCATACAATTCTACCTTTAAATCAGAAATGGGTTTGGATCTCCCCGCAAGGGCAAGCATCGTTTTGTAGGTACAGCTGCTGTAATAGTTCAACTCTTTATTCCCAACGAGCCGAAGTGTAAGGCTGTTGGATTCAAACGCTTTGATTCCCTTTTCGAGGGGTTGCCCGGAAGATAACAGGGCTGAAAGATAATTGTAGAATGAATAGGTCGCAAATTCGTTATCACCCACCTCCAGACTCATGCGAAAGGCTTCCTTGAGTGGAGCGATGCTTTTATGTAAAGGCGCTTTCCAAAAGGAGACTTGGCCGTACATACAGTCATACACAAAATTATGCATCTGCTTGTTGTCTTGTTTTTCCAAGAAGGCCACAGCCAAAGATCCCGCGCGATAGCCCAAGTCATAGTCGGCAACCGCCGGACTGCACAGGTAGAATCCAAACATGCTCATCGTTGCCGGTGTGGTTGTGAACTGCCCATGCTTAACGTACTGTTGCAAACTGATGCATGGCAGCATCGGCAGCAACATCGGGTTTCCAAAATAAACAAGCCCCACCATCCGCGTTAGAATTGAAACGACAATTTGATGGCGTGTGTCGTTCATGGGCGGAAGGTCCAGCAACTGCTGGTCGGTGTAGCTTGCCATAAGCGCTTTGCCGCCTGCCACAAGTTCATCGATGTAGGCTTGGTCCGGAAGATTGGGAATTTTCAGTCCAAGCTCCCTCAGGTAGGCCAACCCTGATTCAATCCCAGCGGTATACTGGTTTTTCAGCGCATGGATCTGTAGCAGAATTTCATAAGCTTCGTATTTATCGATGGTGGAATGCACATGATTCAATAGTTCATCGATATCCTGATTAGCCGCTTCAAAATCGGCAATCAGCATCAACAATTCGGCCCGCTTTTCAAAAAGGGTCTTGGCGAATTCATAGTCCCACTGCCAGACATCGCCTTCAACGAGTTCAAGGGCCTGAATGAAATGTTCAATGGCCACGGACAGGGCGTTGGCGTGCTTGGCTTCGATGCCGGCCTTCAGGTTGAGCCGCGCGATATGTTCGCGTTCCGTTTTGCGGTCGACAAGCGGCAGGCTCACCTTGAAGTGCTCGACAACCTCAAAGATCCTCTGGGTCAACTGCGCATCGGTGAGGTGGCCGAGCAGAATGCGTCCGATGCCAAGATGGGTCTGTGCTTTTTCTTCCTGGCCGAGAAGCGAATAGACGGCCTGGTGAAAACGGTCGTGCGTGAACTGGTACCCACTGCCTGTCCCGATCACCATCCCTTCTTTAAGGGGCAGATCCAGCACCTGCTTTACCGCCTCGGCCGAGCGCTCCGATATGATGCCCAAAGTGTGCAACTCGAAGCGGAAGCCGATGCAGCTGGCAAGCTTGAGCACGTTCTGGGCTTCCGGGGGAAGCTTATCCAGCCGCCGCAAAAGCAGATCCACCACGTTGGCGGTGATGTCGGCGCTGCGCAGCGCGTTCAAATCCCATCGCCATCTTTGGGCCTGCACGTCAAATCGAAACCGGTTTTCTTTTTCCAGTGAATAGATGATCTGGTGCGTGAAAAAAGGATTGCCCCCGGTCTTGGAGTGGATCAACCGGGCCAACGGCTGAACTTCCTGGTCGTCGCACAAAAGCGTATCCACCAGCAGTTCGCCCATGCTCGGAACCACGAGGTTGGCAATTTCGAAGTGTTCCAGATTGACACCGCCCCGCTTGAGTTCATCGACCCCCTTCATCAGGCGGTGATTTTCGTCCACTTCATTGTCGCGGTAGGCGCCGATGACGAGCAGGTGCGTAAGATCGGGGTCCTGAAGGATAAGGGTTAAAAGCTGCATCGAGGCCGGATCGATCCACTGCAGGTCGTCGAGGAAAACGACCAGAGGATGCTCCGGGCGGGCAATCACGGAGATGAAGCGACGGAAAACATAATAGAACCGGTTTTGAAACTCGGCACCGCCGAGTTCGGGGACTTCGGGCTGCTCTCCCATGATCAGCGCCATACTGGGGATCACGTCGGTGATCACTTTGCCGTTGGCGCCCAGCGCCGCTTCAAATTCACCCCGCCAGCCGGCGATCGCCTCGTCGCTCAAGGTCAGAAGGTGTTCGCTCAAAATGTCGAAGGCCTGGATCCAGGCCGAATAGGGAACATTCTGGTGGTACTGATCAAACTTGCCTTCGACGAAAAAGCCCTGTTGGGCGGCAATTGGTCTTCTGGCCGCATACACGAAAGCGGTCTTGCCGATACCGGCAAACCCGGTTACCAAGCATAGCTTTGCCCCGCCTTCGGCCACCTCGGTATATATGGACAGCAGCCGGCTTATCTCTTTTTTCCGGCCATAGAGTTTCGGCGGGATTTGCAATTTACCGGATATATCGCTCCGGCCCAGATCGAACGGCTCGATCGCCCCCTTTCGGTTCAGCAGGTCAGCGCATTTTTTCACGTCGTGCTTCAGTCCCGATGTGGACTGGTAGCGGTCCTCGGCGTTTTTGGCCATCAGTTTCATGACGATGGCCGCAACCTGCTCCGGGATAGCGGAATTCAGTTCGTGCGGCGGGATTGGTCTTTTGGCGATATGGCAGTGAATCATCTCCGCCGAATCTTCGGCGGTGAAGGGAGGGGCGCCGGTCAGCAGCGCATAGACGATAATTCCCAGGGAATAGAAATCGGTGCGGTAATCCACCGTGCGGTCCATGCGGCCCGTTTGTTCCGGCGATATGTAACCCAGGTTGCCGTCACCTGCATAACCGTCGGTTTCCAGCGGTCCGTCGTTTTCCGGGAGCACAACCTGCCAGGTTTCCGGGTCCACCATTATGATCTTTGGATTGAGGCCACCATGAAACCGCTCGTCCCGATGGATAGCATCCAGGGCATCGGTAATATTAATGACCAATGAGAGGACGCGGTTCATTCCCAGAGGGGGCCCTGTCATAAGGCGGGCCAGGGTGGTGCCTTTTTCCGATTCTGCACTGTTTAGCTTCATTTTGCTCCTCTGGTGAATCACTTCGTCGGGCGTCGGAGGTTTTGGGTTCTAGGTTCTGGGTTCTAGGTTCGGGTTGATTGAGGTTTCAGTGTTCAGTGTTCAGGTGTCAGGAAACACGGAGGCCGAAGTCGATGCCAACCCCTGAAACCTGAACACTGAAAACAATAGAAGGTTTCTGGTGTCAGGTTTCAGGTTTCAGCAATTGTATTCAACCTTCCGCTTTTCTTTGCCTGACACCTGAACACTGAAACCATTAGAAGGTTTCTGGTGTCAGGTTTCAGGTTTCAGCAATTGTATTCAACCTTCCGCTTTCTTTTGCCTGACACCTGAACACTGAACACTGAAACCTTAATCAGCCCAGAACCCCGAACCTAGAACCTTTTGCGCAGTTATGCATCTATGGCCGAAATGTCAACATAAATGGCCGAAAACAAGATTGCATTGGCCGAAATTTCGGCACCCCCAGTTGTTCCCCTGGTTGATGATGGTTAGAGGTGGTGAAGTAAATTTAGCGATATCAATAAGATATTCATAATAGTCTATCCTCTCCGTCGCCGGCATGGATATTGCCATTTAACAGGTGTCATGGGTATTCGCATCGACTGCCATTACAATAGCTCCCAGACTGTCATTACCATCGCCGGCCGACTCTGTGACCTGGCGGTCCAACAAATGAAGGATACTTTCGATCAAATCGAGGGGCCTTGTGTCATCGATCTTTCCAGCCTTGTTTTCGCTGACAACGATGGCATCGACGCTATTCGGGCGATCATCGCTAAGGGCGCCCAAGTTCATGGAGCTTCACCGTTTATAGCGCTGCTCCTCGACGATGTGAGCGTATGAAACCGCTACCAGGAATCCACATCGATCGATGCGGTTCCGCCATACAAGATCCGTCGACGATGCGGGAATTGCAAACCAATGGAGGGTATGATGAAACCTCAACGCCTTGACTCGTTATCACCCTCTCACGATGAAATCCGGTCCTCGCTTGAGCATGTTCTGGCCAGCCCGGATTTCAAGGGGACGCCGCAGCAGGTCGCCCTTTTAAAATATGTCGTGGCGCAGTCCCTGGCCGGCAACAGCGACCGGATCAAGGGCTATACCGTGGCCACCGAGGTGTTTGGCCGCAGGGAGGACTTCGACCAGAATATCGATCCGATCGTGAGCATTCAGGCGGCCCGGCTGCGGTTGGCGCTGGATCACTATTACCAGGCGGGCGGGCGGCACGACACTTTGAGGATCGACATCCCCAAGGGCACCTATGTGCCGGTGTTCGAAAAGCAACCGCATGCCCCGTTACCGGATACCCAAATCACCAGGGCCATTGACAGAGTGAAAGGCGCAAGTGCCTGGCCTTCGGTTGTCGTGCATCCTTTGTGTAACCTTTCAGGTGATCCGGATCTCGATTCCTGGGGCCTTGGCTTGGTCACCGAACTGGTCGATGAATTGAATCATTACCCGAACATCCGGGTGTTGATCTGCGGTGCGGGTAACCCGGAAACGGAGGACGATGATTGCCGTGCACGTTTCGCGCTCAATGGTTGGATCCGCAGCGACGGCACCTGCATCAAGCTCAATCTCAGGCTGACGGACACCCTAACCGCCCGGCAAATCTGGTGCCATGCCTACCGATTTGGGGCCGAGGGCACCCGGACGATCGCCTTGCAGGAGAACATTGCCCGGCAAGTGGCCGTAAACGTGGCCGGAAAACGCGGCTGGATTGCCAAGGTTTGGGAGCGCGGATCCGAAAACCGTTTACCTCAATACGCGCAAACTTACGAAACCGTATTGCTTTACGATAGATACAAAGCAACATCGACCCCGGAGGCGTTTCAGCGGGCCATGACCGCGGCGGAGAAGACCGTGGCCAGAGATCCCGACTGCGGCCAGGCCTGGACCATTCGCGCCGCGCTCTTTGCGGATATTCATGCCCTCGATATCCCGGGCTATGAACGCCCGCTGGAGAAGGCCTTCGAGTTTGCGCAAATGGCGCTGCGCATCTTGCCGCACGACCAGCGCGCCCACACCATCATGGCCTTCGTTCATCTGCTGCGCAGCGACTTGCCGGCAGGGCTTGCGAAAGCCGAACAGGCGTTGGATCTGGGCCCGGAGACCCTTTTCGCACTCGATGGGATCGGCTACCTGATGACCCTCTTGGGGGATTGGGAGCGCGGCCCCGGCCTGATCGAAAAAGTCATCCGGCTAAACCCCTTTTACGGCAACTATGTCCACTACGCCCTGTGGGTCAATTGCCTCCGGCAGCAGCAATATGACCAAGCCCGCCAGGAAACAATGAAACTCACCCGCTCAGCGCACTTCTGGGATCATCTGGCCAAAGCCGCCACATGCGGGCTTTGCGGCCGTATCGAAGAAGGCCGACGCTGCGCAGCCGAACTGCTCGAGCGCAAACCCAACTTTCCCAAGCGCGGCCGCATGCTGATCGGGCACTTCATCAAGTTCGACGACATCACGGACCGGATCATCCAGGGTCTCGAAGCGGTGGGTGTTCGGGTTCTAGGTTCCAGGTTCTAGGTTCAGGGTTCAGGGTTCTGGGTTCGGGGTTCTAGGTTCGGGTTGATTGAGGTTTCAGTGTTCAGTGTTCAGGTGTCAGGCAAAGAAAAGCGGAAGGTTGAATACAATTGCTGAAACCTGAAACCTGACACC
>JASJED010000163.1 GCA_030065585.1 Desulfobacterales bacterium
GCGTAAAACCTGTTTGGCTTCCTGAATTTCCTCCATAGATCAACCCCCGGACCGTCCATGGTCGAATCATCCCCGTGACATGGGTCGGCTGATTCAACCCGCAATAATAATTGACTAATAAAAACACAGGTGTTAGCCTTTTTTTCTTATTCGGATCCCATCACTGATATTTAAATAATATAAACTGTTAAAATAGGCATTAAAATGCTTGAAATCAAGGTTATCCGCCAAAATTTGGCCCAGGTGAAAATGGCCATGGCCAACCGGGGCGAAGCCATCGATTGGGATCGGCTCATGGATCTTGATGAGCGCCGTAAAAAGGATCTGCTGGCCATCGAAACACTGCGCCACCAGCGTAATATTGTGTCGGAAGAAATCGCCAAAATGAAGAAAGCAGGACTACCCGCAGACAAGCCTGTTGCGGATATGCGTGCGGTGGCCGACCAGATCAAGACCCTCGATCACCGACTGGACGCAACGAAAGAGCAGATCCAGACGATTTTGATGCGGATTCCCAACCCCCCGCACGCGAGTGTCCCGGTAGGTCACGATGAAAACGACAATCTTCAATTAAAAACCGCCGGTACGCTTCCGCAATTCGATTTTGCGCCGGCGGCCCATTGGGACATTGGCGAAAACCTGGGCATTATCGATTTTAAACGGGCGGCCCGTATCACGGGAGCGCGTTTCCCGCTGTATTTTGGCGCCGGCGCTCAGCTAGAGCGCGCCCTCATCAGCTTTATGCTGGATCGGCACACCAGGAAAAACGGCTACACCGAGATCCTGCCACCCTTCATGGTCAACCGTCAAAGTATGACCCATACCGGCCAGTTGCCCAAGTTTGAGGAGGACCTTTTTAAAATCGAAGGCTGGGATTATTTTCTGATTCCCACGGCCGAAGTGCCGGTCACGAATATTCACCACGGTGAAATCTTATCCGAAGATCAACTGCCGGTCTACTACACGGCCTACACCCCCTGTTTTCGCTCCGAAGCCGGTTCACACGGCAAGGATACACGGGGGCTTATCCGGCAGCATCAATTCAACAAGGTGGAGCTGGTCAAATTTGTTTCACCGGAATCATCGTATGATGAATTAGAGAGCTTGTTGAAGGACGCCGAAAGCATCCTGAAGGCGCTGGAGCTGCCCTACCGTGTCGTTGATCTATGCACGGGTGATCTGGGTTTTTCGAGCGCCAAGACCTATGATATTGAAGTCTGGATGCCGGCCCAGGGCGTTTATCGCGAAATTTCATCTTGCAGCAATTTCGAAGATTTCCAAGCACGTCGCGGCAATATCCGTTTTCGACGCAAGGGCCAGAAAGGAACCCATTTCGTCCACACCCTCAATGGATCCGGACTGGCCGTAGGCCGCACACTGGCGGCGCTATTGGAAAACTTCCAGCAATCCGACGGTTCGGTCCTAATCCCGACCGTGCTCAGACCCTATATGCATGGCATGGAGATGCTTGTGTCATGAAAATAGAACAATTTCCAGAGTTTATAAGGTCCGATTTGATCCCCGCGCCCACGGGCGACCTGGTCTACAGCTGTCTGGGCTGCGGCAACCGCTTTGGGATCGAATCGCTGCACTATGTCTGCCCCAAATGTCAGGCGGTCCTATTGATCGAAGATGCCGCCAGCGTGCGTCTCAAAAACCGCTCGGCCGAATCCTGGCGCCAGATTTTCGATTATCGCAAGATGCTTTCCATACCGGCCTTGAAGGGCATTTATCGCTACCATGAGTTTATCGGCCCGGTTATCCCGCTGGATAGCATTGTGTATCTGGGAGAAGGCCATACGCCCCTTGTCGAGGCCAACCACACGCTTCAGGCGTCCGTCGGCCTGCGGTTCTACTTCAAAAACGATGGCCAGAACCCCAGCGCTTCCTTTAAGGATCGGGGGATGGCCAGCGCCTTCAGCTATCTTAAATATATGCTGGACAGTGGTCAGCTTTCCGAGGTGCTGGCTATTTGCGCATCCACCGGAGACACTTCCGCGGCCGCCGCGCTCTATGCCGCCTATCTCCAGAACAATATCAAATCGGCCGTGTTGCTGCCCCACAAGAAAGTCACACCGCAACAACTCTCCCAGCCCCTCGGCAGCGGTGCGCGTGTTTTTGAAATCCCCGGCGTATTCGACGACTGCATGAAAGTGGTGGAAAAACTATCCGATCATTACCGGGTGGCCCTGCTCAATTCCAAGAATGCCTGGCGGATACTCGGGCAGGAGTCCTATGCTTATGAAATCGCGCAGGATTTAGAATATGATCTCAAACAGCGGGTTGTCGTGGTACCGATCGGTAACGCGGGCAATATTACGGCCGTCATGCGTGGTTTCATCAAATTCTTCGATGCCGGGATCATCGACACCCTTCCCAAAATTGTCGGTGTGCAGTCCGCCCATGCCAATCCGGTTTGTCGCTATTACCGTGAGCCCGATCCGGCCAAACGCCAATTCACCCCTGTCACGGTAAAATCAAGCGTGGCCCAGGCTGCCATGATCGGCAATCCCGTGTCCATGCCGCGCGTTATCAAACTGGTGGAACAATACAACCGGCGGGCAGACAGAACGCACGCCTTTTTTGTCGAGGTTGCTGAACAGGAAATCATGGATTGGGAACTGCGCGCCAATCGCAACGGTCATATCGCCTGCACACATGGCGGTGAGTGCCTGGCGGGGCTGGCCCAAGCCAGGCAAAGCGGGCTGGTGGCCGAATACGAAACCGCCATTGTGGATTCAACCGCCCATGCGCTTAAATTCGGGGGATTTCAGGATATGTATTTTCAGGACAGCTTTCCGGAGGAGTTTCAAGTAACACCCCGCCCGGAACTGGTCAACACGCCGATCCTGGTGAAGCCTTCCGGTTTGGAACGTATGCCGGAGCCGGGAAAACCGCTCTCAGGCGACGCATTTCAAAAGTTTGTCGATCAAGTGGCACAGGAAATTGCCGCCATTTTAGACCTGACCGAACGTTGAAGGCCTTTCTCAATACCGCAATGTCGCACCGGCCGTCGCGACGCGAAGGCCCCCCAGGCCCCCTGCTACAATCGAAAGCTTAAATGGTGTTAAGGCGGATGGTAAAATGGATTTCTGACCTAAGGAAAGGGCCATGAAAACGACTTCCAAAGGGAAAATATTGATAGCGGTTGCGGGGCTTCTCATTTTTTCGGGTTGTGCCACCAAGTATAAAACCGAAAGAGCCCGCAAAAATGCCGAAGCCCACCGGCGATTGGGCGATGCCTACTTGGCGCAGGGCAATTTCACAAGAGCGCTGCAGTCTTATACCAGGGCCATCGAAATATATGAACCCGATCCGGATACCCATTACAGCCTCGGTATCGTCTACAAAGAGAAAGCCAATTATGAAAAGGCCATTTACCATTACAAGCGTGCGATCGAATTGAAGCCGGACATGGGACCGGCGAAAAACGGGTTAGGGGTGGTCTACAACAAATCGCAGCAGTACGACAAGGCGATCGAGGTTTTTGAGCAGTTGATCGAAGATCAGGGTTTCGATCTATACATGACGCCGCATTACCCCAAATTCAACCTGGGTTTGGCCTATTATCACAAAGGACAGTATGAAAAGGCCCGGCAGTATTTTAGGGAGGTTTCCGATTATTTTGCCGCCGGCATTCCCAAGGACCGTATCTATGTTCTGAATTTGCGTGCCCTCGGGATGACCTACTACGACACGGGCGATCCGGTCGAGGCGCTTAAATATTTCGATAAAGTCCAGACGGTGGCGCCCAAATGGCCGGAAATCTACCTGGATATTGCGCGTGCCCACCATAAGGCGGGTTTCAAGGATATGGCCCGCATCAATTATCGCAAAGTCATGGAACTGGCGCCGGATTCGACCATTGCGGAAACGGCGTCGCGCGAAATGGCTCTTCTGTCACCGTAGCCGGTCGTCGTATCACGCCATCCACCTGAAGGTGCGTGGGGCGTTGTCCCTCCGTGATGGCAACCTCTTATTCAATCCGATGGGCCATTTGATTGTTTCCGGATAACACCGCTTCAAGATGGGGTGGCTTGGGGATGGGTCCATAAAAAAACCCTCCGCCAGCAGCGGAGGGTTTGATTCTGCACGGTGGCTTTGGATGCCGCCGTTTGTTTTAATTTATTGGGTGGTCTCCAGACCCGCCGTCTGAACATCTCTCTGGGCCAGTTGGACAATTTCCGGGGTCAGGAAGATCAACAGTTCCGTCTGGTTGTCATTTTTATTGTCAAAGCCAAAGAAGAACCCCAGGGCCGGAATCTTGCGCAGCCCGGGGATACCCTCGCTGGCCTCTGATGTGTTGGCCTTCATTACGCCGCCGATCACAACGGTTTCCCCGTTTTCCATGAGAAGCT
Organism: Desulfobacterales bacterium; assembly: GCA_030065585.1. Taxonomy (GTDB): domain Bacteria; phylum Desulfobacterota; class Desulfobacteria; order Desulfobacterales; family UBA5852; genus JABZFP01. Next base: position 4,359 of record JASJED010000163.1, read on the forward strand.
CCGTATGGGCACTGTTGGTGCTCAAAGGCGGCTGGGTGGCGGTCACGTCCAAAACGTCGTCTTTCTTGATATCCACCACCAGAAGAACCCGATTGTCCGGGGTGACGTTGGGCGTCACCGAGAGTTCCAGATCGACGTCCTGGAATTCGACCGACGAGCCGCCGGCGGAATCACGCTCCAGATATGGAATCTGGAAACCCTGCTGGATCCGGGCCGTGCGGCCGTCCAGGGTCAGAATTTTAGGTGCCGAAATCGTGCGGGTCTTGCCCTCGGTTTCACCGACCTGAATCCGGGCGTCGATAATATCGAACGAGGTCCCCGATATTTTACTGAGCCCCCAGTTAATCGCCCCATTGTCCAGGGCATCCGCCGGGATGTTGTCCGCTTCCATATCAATCCCGGTCACGGTGAAAGCATCGCCCAGGTCGAATTCACCGATTTCGATGGATCCCCAGTCGAAACCGACATCGCGCCGGAAATCACTGCTGGCTTCAACGATGCGCGACTCGATCAAGACCTGCGGGGTCACTTGGTCGAGGATGCGGATGATGGTCCGAATGCGCTCGATGGCGCTGGGGATTTCATTGACGATGATCATGTTTTTGGTTGTGTCCACCGAAATCGATCCCCGGGGACTGAATTTACTGGGAAAGCCAACCTCGGTGCCACCGGCGGTACAGGAGGTGGCCAGATGCGCACAGGCCGTTTCCTGGGCATTGATATAGCTTACCAGGAAGAATTCGGTGACCAGTTCCTGCTGCTCTTCGGCGCTGCGGCGGCTTTCGAGTTTCTGTTGCTCCAGCTGCTCTTCCCGGGCCAGGGTGGCCTGGGTGGCAATGCGAAAAATACCGTTTTCTTTGCGCAGGCCGAGCTGATTCATTCTAAGAACCAGATCGAGCACCTGATCCCAGGGAACCGGCCGGTCGAACTGGAGGGTGACCTTGCCACTGACGTTTTTATCGATGGCGAAGTTTTCACCGGATATTTCGCCGATAATCCGAAAAACATTGCGAATATCGGTGTCAAAGAAATTGAGTGCAATTTTTTCACCGGTGTAGGTTTTGGGGGGTCTGAGCGCGTCCGCTTCCACCCGACTGGCATCGGCCGTGACTTCCTGGACTTCCGCCGACGGAGCCGTGCTCATCTCGGAAGGCGATTCAGATGCGGGGTCGCTTGGGGCGACTTCCTCGGTTTCCGCCGTTCCTTCCAGGGCTTGTTTCCATTCGGGGGCCGACGAATCCTCGAGCGGTTTGGGCGGTACCGTAGAAGGAGCGAAACGAATATTGATGAAATTGTCCATCTGGGCAATTTCAAAAGGCACGCCCTCCCGCAGTTCAAATACCACCACGGCATGATCGGCCGATGGGTCCGCCTCGATCGGCGTGATGCGATCAAGCGCGCTTTTAAACCGGGTCGTGATCAAAGGGCGCTTGCGATATTTTGGGATGCGGGTATTAAATAGTTTTAACTGCAGCTTGCGCTCGGATAGGCGCTCCATGTCGTAGCGGACAGGGTGGGTTGTTCCGATACTGACCAGCGAAGCCCCCTGATCGACGCTGGTGAACTCGAGTTTGTTGAGCCAAGCGGTCGGCATCTCGGCAGGGACGGGGGCGCTTGGCATGGCATCCGTCGGTTCCTCAGAAGCCTGGGTCGCCATGGAGGAATGGGCCGCCGCCAATTGCAGCGGGGCTTCCTCCATGGCGGGCGGTGAGGCCGGCACTTCGACGGTTGCGACTTCCGTGGTGACTTCCGGCCGTGCAACCACTGCCACGCTGTCGTCGGCGTCTGCGGCGACAGTTTGGATGAGTTCTTGGTCAAGGATCGGCTTGGTTTCGGCGACACTGATAAGCAAACCGTTTTTGACCGGTCGGGACGTGAAGGTGGTTAGATAATTGCGATCGGTGTCCAAAACCACACGTAGTTTTTCGGGATAACAAAAATGCCGAATGCCTTGGACCCATTGGGATTCGATTTCAACCTTCTGAAGCCCTTTATAGGGGCTGTTGATGCCGTAAATATCAAATACGATGCGGGGTGGATCATCGACCGTAAACGCCGAGTAGTCGGTGAGCGTACCATCCGCCAAGATAACGATTTCGATACCGTCCGATTGTTCTTTGAAATCGACCATCTCAAGACAGGTGCCTTTGGCGGCCGCCTCAATCATTTGGGGATCGATCATGGGCGCCTCGGCGGGCACGGGTGCCGGGGCCTCCGTAACGGAAGGTTCCGCGCTGGCCAGGGTTTTTTCTTCGATGAGGGCTTCACGCGAGAAGGCCACGGTAATCCCGTTGGGGTCTTGCGCTACACTGTAAAGCGCATCCTGCGTCAGATTTACCGTTACCTTGGCCGTGTGCCCGTCCGCCACCACTTCCGATGTTTGGATGTCATGGATGGGCGGGGCCGCCACGGTATAGACGTCACGAATGTCAACGAGCTCGGTTCCCGGGAAGTAAAAGCTAACCGTGGGCGGCGAGGACTTGCGGATATCAGAGAAAAGAAGATCGGCGCTGCCCGTGATGGTCAAAATCGTTTTGTGATCTTCTTCGGTAATCGCTAGTGAATTGATCTGCTTGAGTTCCGCCACACCGGTCGGCGAGGCATCTTGGTTTGGCGAAGCGGAATAACTGGCGGCACAACTGCTAACCATCAGGGCCAACGCGGCGATCAATGACAAACGCAACAGGGTATTTAATCGGCTTCTGAACAATGCTGTGGAACTCATGCTAATCAATCTCCAGGCGGTTTCTGAAGTTTTAATTCACGTCGCTGAGGAATTGTGTTGCCAAAATCATCGGTTTTAAGATGTTCGATGACAATCCGATCACGGGTAATTTTGGTTACCTGTCCTCGTTCCAGCCCAATCGGCGTACCAAGTTCGACCACATAGCCCTTGCCGGTCGCTTCTTCGACCATGGCGCGCGGTCGATTCTGCGAAAAGACAATGGCCGTTAGGCGCAGTTGACCTAAATCAAGCCTTTCCAACGGTGTGCGGGGGCGCTCGGGGGCTTTGGGCTTCTTCACTTTTTCTTCTTCCGGCTTGGGCTCTTCGCGGAAGAGAGGCTTAAATGGATCCATTTTGCCTGTTGGATCGTAAGGCAGCCGGGCCATCTTAGCCGGGGGGGCACTTTCCGCCTCCGTATTTGGATTGGGCGCATTCGGACTATTCGTTCCCTTGGCGGCCGGCGGGCGCGCTTGGGGCGGCGCCTTGGGCGCCGGCGCTATTTTTTTGGTAATGACGGGTTCCGCAGGGCCTTGCGCTTCGCCCTTACATCCCCAAACCGTAATGGTCAGGCCAAATCCTAAGATGGCAACCAGACCGAGCCTTGCTATCGTTTGGTATTTTTTCATCGCTTATCGTGTTGCATCGTAAGGTAATCGGCAAACTTCAGTCTATCAACGCGTTATCTCTTCTTTTTCTTTTTGGCTGCGGGCTTGGGCGCCGCCGCTTCTATGAATTTATAGGTTACGGCCTCACAGGTCGTCGTCAATGTGCCACCCTTATTGGCAGCCATGCTGATATTGCGGATATTGACGACCCGCGACAGTCGCGCAACCCGGTCGGCGAAGCGAACAAAGTTATGGTACCCGCCGGTGACGCGAATGGACACCGGGATTTCGGCGTAAAAATTCTTATTGACATCCGCTCCGGGTTTGAAGAGCAAAAAATCCAATCCGGATTCCTGGCCCGATTCGGATATGCCGGTCAGGAGCGATGAAATTTCTTCGGTTTCGGGAAGGGATTTCATCACCAGGTTAAATTCACGACGTTTGGATTCGAACTCCTTGCGCAGCGCCACCAGCTTGCGAGCATTCTTTTTGGACTTTTCCAGATCAGCGCTGAGCTTTTGGTAATCAGCGTTTAGTTTGCCAATCCTTTGCCAGCTCGGCCAGTAGGAGAGAACTCCAAACAAGGCCACAAGCAACGTGAAGACCCCAACACAGATCAGAATCCGTTGGATTCGCGTCAGGGCTTCGACCCGTTCGAAAAGTTGATCAAGTTTTTTAGAGGCCGCGGAATTTTCCATTGTCATATCTCGATCGCTATTTGCGCTTTTTCTTGTTTTTAGCGGGCGCCTTCTTGGGCGGTGGTTGTTTCTCGATAGCGGTCATATCGAATTTTTTAAGATTGATACTCCGCACTTGCTGTTGTTGGACGCTGGTCAGCTGCACCCGGCCGTATAGCGCCGCCGGTGATTTGTCGGCGGGACGCATGGCGGGGATGGTTTCCAGATTGTCCATAAAATCCGCGACGGTGTTGTTATCGACCGCAATGCCGCTCAGCTGGAGACGACTGCCCCTAAGCGTCAGGTTGGTCAGCCACATTCGATTCGGCACGATCTTCTGGGTCAGATTGTCTAAGACATGCACCGGTTTGAACCGTTGGGCCTCGAGCCCGTCGATGACGCCTTTGCGTTGCTCGAGGGTTTTTAATTTCTGGCGCAGTTCACGCATCTCGTGATCTTTTTTCTTGTAGAGCTCCAACTCTTTTTTAACTTCCGCTACGTTTTCGGTCATCTTGTTTTGCTTGGATTGAAGATAGATATGAATCCAACCCAGCACAATTAAAACCAGCACCAGCGAGAGTAGAAAAACCGAGACCTGTCGTCGAACGTTCTCTTTTTTTCTTGCCGCCCGAAAGGGAAGCAGGTTAATCCGTATCATTTATCATCCACTTTTCTGATGGCCAGCCCCATGCAAATCGTGGCTTGCGGGGCAATTTGTTGAACATAGGCTGAATCGAATGCATCGTCGTCGATGGTTAAATTTTGAAAGGGATTGATGATTTCGACATGGGCGGATGTCTCGGCTCCGAGCAACTGTCTAAACTCGGCAATGTTGGC
>JASJED010000164.1 GCA_030065585.1 Desulfobacterales bacterium
GGGAGCAGAACATGGATCTGACCCCTATCGCCGGGGCCCGCATTCTGCTGGTGGAGGATAACGAAATTAACCAGCAGGTGGCCCGGGAAATCCTGGAGGGCGCCGGCTTTACGGTGACCCTGGCCAACAATGGACAGGAGGGCGTGGATGCGGTAAAGACCGGCCAGTACGCTGCCATTCTAATGGATATCCAGATGCCCGTGATGGACGGATACACTGCGGCGCGGGAAATTCGGGAATGGGAAGAGGAGCTGAAAGCTCAAAGCTCAAAGCAAAAAGAGAACAGTGAAGAGCAGCTGAAAGCTCAAAGCGCAAAGCAAAAAGAGGAAGGATCCGATGATCTTTCAGCTTTCAGCTCCCAGCTTTCAGCACGCGCACCGCGCGTCCCCATCATTGCCATGACCGCCCATGCCATGGCCGGGGATGCCGAGAAAAGCCTGGTGGCCGGCATGAACGGCCACGTGACCAAGCCCATCGACCCGGACCAGCTCTTTGCGGAGTTGCTCAAATGGATCGTGCCGTCCCCAAGACCGGATGAAGATCGCCCCGCAACGGAAGTGCCCCAGCCCGAAGTCGTTTCCATCGACACGGACTTGCCGGAAACGCTCACGGGCTTCGATCTGGCCGAAGGGTTGTCGCGCCTGCAGGGCAATCGCCAGCTTTACCGCAAGCTGATTCTGACGTTCGCGGTCAGCTGCCGCGACGGGATCGAAAGGATCAAGACGGCCATCGCCAAGGCGAACTACCCTGATGTGCTGCAGCAGGCCCACAGCATCAAGGGCAGCGCCGGCAATCTGGCGGCCAAGGCCGTCCAGCGCGCGGCCATGGCCCTGGAGCATCTGGTGAAGAATAACCCGGATGAAGCGCCATCTCTGGACGCCTTGAACACGGCATTTGAGGAGCTCAACCGCGCGGTGGACATCCTCTGCGCTTCCGTCGCGACGATCGGTGGCAGTCCTGACGAGGATGTGTCGCCCGAGGGCGATACGGCCGATGGGATTCCCCCGGAGGATCGCAAGGCGTTGGCCGCGCGGGTACGAGAGGCGGCTGAAATGGGCGATATGACCGAACTGCAGGCTATCGCCGCCGATCTGGACAGCCAGTCGGGAAGCAAACAGTCCCTCAGCCGGAAGATTAGCGCGCTGGCTGATGCTTTTGATCTGGACGGACTGGGAGCGCTGGCGGCTGATTTGGATTCATCCGCGTAGATGGTCTTCATTACCTTGGCCAACCACGAAACCCCTGCCCCGAGGGTGGGGATATGGGGTTTGGTTAAACCGGATAATGACCAAGTCTTTAAATTCCGACGATATTGTTTATTATCAATCTCAAAAACGTTTGATCCGGCTAAGGATTTTCATCAAAAACGGAATTGCCCAGGAAAACGCAAGGTGAAGAATCCCGAAGGCATTCGTGCCGAACATCCCAATAACGATCACGACCCAGACATAGAATGCCTGGATGTAAAGCTGCTGCGGTCATGGTCGAACAAGCTTTCGACGCTGGCGCTGGAAGCCACCAGAGATGGCGTCTGGGCCTGGCATATTCCCTCCGGGGAAGCCTATTTCAGTCCGCGCTACTACACCATGCTGGGTTATGCGCCGGATGAACTTCCAGCCAACTACGACACCTGGGTCCATCTGCTGCACCCGGAAGACCGGGCGGCGACCGAAGCCCTTGTTAAAGAACATATCGACAGCAAGCGCGAAAGCTACGAAGTCGAGTTTCGGCTGCGCACGAAATCCGGCAACTGGCTGTGGATTCTGGGGCGAGGCCGGGTCGTCGAAAGGGATCGCCAGGGGCGTCCGATCCTCATGGTGGGCAGCCATGTCAATATCGACACCCGCAAACGCGCCGAAGAGAAGCTCGAGCGCTACCAGGCCCGGCTGGAGCAAATGGTGCGGGAGCGTACCGAAGCCCTCGAACAGACGTCCTCCCTGCTTGAAGCCACCCTGGATGCGATTCCCGATGTCCTGGGGATCCAAGACGATCAGCACCGGATCATCCGCTACAACGCCGCGGGCTACCGGTTCTTGAACATGACCCCTGAGGAGGTCGCCGGCAAACGGTGTTTCGAACTCATTGGTCGAACCCGGGAGTGTGAACACTGTGCCACTTCGGAGTGCTACCGCACCGGAAAACCGGCCTCGGTCCAGCGTTACGAGGAAGCCCTGGATGCCTGGCTGGACGTGCGCGCTTATCCAATCCTGGATGAAGACGGCAAACTGGTCAAAGTCATCGAACACCTGCGCGACATCACCGCGGAAAAGAAGGCCGAGGCTGAAAACCGCATCCTCCACGAGCAACTGCAGCACGCCCAGAAGATGGAATCCTTGGGCACCCTGGCCGGCGGCATTGCCCACGACTTCAACAACCTGCTGATGGGCATCCAGGGCCGGGCGTCTTTGATGACCCTCGAAATGGCGCCCTCCCACGCGCATCGCCAACACCTCCAGGCCATCCAGGACTATGTCCTCAGCGCGTCGAGCCTGACCCGGCAGCTGCTGGGCCTTGCCCGGGGCGGCAAATACGAGGTCAAACCGTTCGACATCAATGAACTGATGCGGGACAGCGCCGACATGTTCGGCCGCACCCGCAAGGAGCTTCGGATTGACATCGCGACCTTGCCCGGTGCCATGGTGGTGGAAGCCGACCGCGGGCAGATCGAACAGGTGCTTTTGAACATCTATGTCAACGCCTGGCAGGCCATGCCCGATGGCGGCCAGCTCCAGCTCGCCACCCAGAAAATCGAACTGGACGAATCTCAATGCGCGCCCCACCGGATCGCCCCCGGGTGCTATGTTCAGATTTCGATAACGGATACGGGCATCGGTATGGACGATGCCACCTGCCAGCTGATTTTCGACCCCTTTTTCACAACCAAGGAAAAAGGCCGCGGAACCGGTCTGGGACTGGCCTCGGCCTACGGCATCATCAAGAATCATGGGGGCATGATCACCGTCGCCAGTCGCTTGGGCCACGGCACCCGCTTCGATATCTATTTGCCGCTGTCGGACAAAAACATCCAGCCGGCGCACGCGATAGCGGTCGGATTGCGTGAGGGGCGGGAGACCGTTCTGCTGGTCGACGACGAGCAGATGATCATCGATGTGGGCACGGCCATGCTGAGCAAGCTGGGCTACAAGGTGATCGCCGTCAAAAGCGGTGCCGAGGCGATCGAGAAGATCAGAGCCATGGGCAAGACGCTCGATCTGGTGGTCCTGGATCTGATCATGCCGGGGATGGACGGCGGCAAAGTTTTCGCCGCCATCCAGGAAATGAGGCCGGAGTTGCCGGTGCTGCTTTCCAGCGGATATGCTCTCGACGGCCAGGCCGAGACCATCCTGCAGAAAGGTTGCCGGGGCTTCATCCAGAAGCCTTTCAACCTTACCGAACTGTCCGAGCACGTGCGCAAGGTACTGGACAAAGGCTGAGCGACCAGCCAGCCCATCGATGGTTGACAATGGGTGGTTTTACCCAATGAGATTGAAAAGTGGGGCCAAGGATTCAGGGTTAGTTTCAGGAATCCAAACTTCACCTCTCGATAAACGCACGGTGAAGCGTATCAGGTGCCGTGCGACCATCTAGTTTCCATCCATAAGAGGCATCTTACGGCCCAAGGCCGACGTTCTCGCGCTGTTGAAATCCTCGATGCAGCCTGACCACACCTGCGGTTTTAAAAGGGCTGCAGCCTTGGCCTGAACCAAAATCTACCTTTTCTGGATAGACACCTATTAAACGACCGGCCTGCTCATCGACGGTTAGTAATATAGGCTTATTTTGCTTTCGCGGGAAAGAAAAAATGGTTTCACAAGAAGTCGAATTTGTCCGGGGCTTGTCATTCTGGCGAAAGTCAGAAGCCAGTAATTCCAACATGATCTGGATGCCGGATACGTCATCCCGGACCTGATCCGGGACCAGCATGACGAAAACAATGCCTTTTACGAGTTCATCAAAGCAAAGTAACCCAAAGAAGGCGCCCGTGTCCCGCTTCACCCATATGGGTTGCCGTGTCCAAGTGGCAGCAGGTCGAAAACCCAAAGCCGACGGTTTCGTAAAATGTTCGAGATACGGCATCAGAAGGCCGGAGTAATGAGGCGTACACCCGCACGCCGCAGTGGCGAGGGCCGCAGTATAACGCCGTTATCGGTCTATTGCCAAGCGTGCCGATATTGCAAAAACAAACATCCTTAGGACGGGTTCGTAAGACGTTCGAGAGCAAGGCTTGCAAGGCCGGAGGAATGAGGCGTACGCCCGTACGCCGCAGTGACGAGGGCCGCAGTATAACGCCGCTATCGGACGTCTTACGAACCCGTCCTTTAAAACATCTGCTCCCACATACTGAAGGTCACGCTTTCATAACCCTCCGCGGCATAGTTCCACTTCTCACCGTAGACATGAACCCGTCGGATGGGCTGGCCTTGGGCGTCGTAGACCGTGCCGCCCTCCAGAATCCAGGCCAGGATACCCCCTTGCAGGTTGATGACCGTAATGCCCTGGGCTGCCAGGTCGCGGGCGAACACGCCGCTGCGATAGCTGATGGTGCAATAGGTGATTACCGTTTTTGCCGTGTACCGATCGCGATGGTTTAGGAATTCCTGCTGGGAAACGGCGCCCGGGAGCGTCGAGACGGCCATTTCAGCCGGCTTGCGGGTATCGACGAAGACCGCCTCGCCCCGATCCTGCAGCGCCATGGCTTGGCGGGCCGATATATCCGTGACCTTCGGAAATTCTTTCTTGTAGTCGGCGTACATGCGGTAAACCGCTTCTTTCTTGGCGGCGTCCGATGCGGGCTTGTCACCGCGGACGGCGGTTCCGGAGAGCAGTTGCATGATCAAGCCGCATGCCACAATCGACACTATCCGATGGGATTTCATATTCAGCAGTCCCCCTTGTGGGTGGATTTTTCGGTGGTGTGTAGCGGCGTTGATCTTTCCTAGCCGCCGCGGGTGCCAACATAAGCAGCCCGAATGGCGGTTGTCCAATCGGATTCCGGCGAGGCATCCTTTTGCGGTGGCATCGCAACAGCGCCCTGAAGCCGACAAGTATATGAAACAAATAAATAAATACGTTATTTTCAAGACATAAAATGACTTTGATTTGAATTAATGATGCAAATTTATTCTTTACAATAAACTTCAATATTGATAATCAAAAAAGTCCCATTCCTACCCGAGTTCCATCTGCGTTTGAGTCGGCGCCGCTTTGCGGATTCCCATTCTGTGGGATGGGTAACCGCCGGCGGTCTGACCTGAATCCGGTGATAAACCGGAATAGTGCGATGCAGGGGCGCTGCTGCACCTCTCGCCACCACCGAAAACATCAACGTAACGTACCCTAATTTCGTGTGATCAACCATTTTCGTTGGCGTGAGGTTTCCCAATGAACAATTCCGCTGCTGGTTCCAGCGGGGACAAGAACTGGGGCCTGGTCCTGGTCGTGCCCGCCTGCGCCGTATTGTTTATCCTTTTTGTCGTCTTCACCCTGGCGACATCCGACGAGCCGACCGTTGCCCAGCCGCTTGAACCAAGCTGGTTTACCCCGACGACCGCCCGGGGCGAGGACTTGCAAAACAAGGTCATGGTCGGCAGCTGCTATCTGTGCCATGCCTACTGGACGGGCCTTCCCGATCCGGATGTGGTGCGTCCGCAGTTTGCCCACTCCGCCATTCAACTGGATCATGGCGCCAACGACCGCTGCTACAACTGCCACCTGATCCAGGACCGCAACAAATATACAGCCAACGACGGATCAGGCATCATGCACACGAACGTGGAGCAACTGTGCGCCCGTTGCCACGGATTGATCTACAACGACTGGGTGGCCGGTACGCACGGGGTCCAACGCGGTCAATGGATGACGCCGACCGCCTTCGAGCGCCAGAATTTCAAGTGCACCCACTGCCACGACCCCCACGCACCAGCATTTAAATTTGAAAAATACACCCCGCCGCCTGTGTGGCCGGAACAGATTGAGCGTCAGCGCGCCGAAGCGCCGCCACCCAGCGAAAAGACTGAATAGTCGCACAGACCAAGGAGAGACGTTGATGGAAAAAGGTCAGAAACCGGACCGCAAGTTGAACCGCCGCGATTTCATTGCCGGAATGGCCGTAACCCTGGCGGCTGCCGGTGCCGGCGCCGCCGCGTTGAGCCCGTTGATCAGAGCCGAAGAAATCCCGCCGCTCGAGGATGTGCTCCAGAAGCACTACCAACGCCTGACCCCGGAGGAGAAGAAAGCGATCTTTGCGCGTCTGGAAAAGCGGATCCTGGCCACCCACGGTGTTCAGGCCACCATCCGCGATCCGCAGCCGCTTGAAAACGCCCACTTTGCCTACGCCCTGAACATCGGCCGCTGTATCGGCTGCCGCAAATGCGTCTATGCCTGCATGAAGGAGAACAACCTGTCCCGCGATCCCCAGATCCAGTACATCCGGGTATTGAAGATGAAAAAGCAGGGGCACGGGATCGATCTGGAAAGCGCGGTACACGACTACCCCCAGGAGGAGGCCGGGGACAAGAATTACTATTACATGCCGGTCCAGTGCCAGCAGTGCGAGAACCCGCCCTGCGTGAAGGTCTGTCCGGTCAAGGCCACTTGGCGGGAAGAAGACGGCATCGTGGTGATCGACTACAACTGGTGCATCGGCTGCCGCTACTGCCAGGCCGCCTGTCCCTACCACGCCCGCCGGTTCAATTTTGCCAAGCCGCGGGTGCCCGGCGCGGAACTGAATCCGAACATGGGTTATCTGTCCAACCGCCCCCGCTTCATGGGGGTCATGGAGAAGTGCACCTTCTGCCTGCACCGGACACGCACCGGACGGTACCCGGCCTGTCTGGAGGTCTGCCCCACCGGAGCCCGCAAGTTCGGGGATATGAGCGATCCCGACAGTGAAATCCGTCGGATCGTCGATAAGGAGAGGGTCTACGTGCTCAAACAGGACCTGGGCACCGTGCCCCGGTTTTATTACGTCTTCGCTAAATAGAGGATCGAGGAAAAAAGATGATCGCATTCATTCTGCACGGTTTTCGCTCCGTATTTCAGGGCAGCCGGGCCTACTGGGTCTGGTTCACGGTGCTCCTGGCACTGGCCCTGGTGGGTCTCAATGCCTACGCCCGGCAACTGGCCCACGGGCTGGGCTCCACCGGGATGGGCGACGAGGTGTCCTGGGGGCTGTACATCGCCAATTTTGCTTTCCTGGTGGGCATGGCCGCGGCGGCCGTCATGATGGTGATTCCGGCCTATATCTTCAAAGACAAGGAAATGCACAAAGTGGTCATCTTCAGCGAACTGTTCGCCGTGGCGGCCATGATCATGTGCATGCTTTTCATTTTCGTTGACCTCGGCCGCCCCGACCGCATCCATCACATGGTCCCGAAAATAGGGTATTTCAACTGGCCCGGCTCACTTCTGACATGGGACGTGATCGTCCTCAACGGCTATCTGATTCTGAATCTCTATGTCTGCGCCTATTTTCTCTACGAATCGTTTCACGGCCGCCGTCCCAAGCCGATCCTCTACATCCCGGTGGTGTTTCTGGCCATTGCCTGGGCCCCCACGATTCACACGGTCACCGCCTTTCTGTTCCAGGGACTGGGCGGGCGCCCCTTCTGGAATACCGGCCTGATCGCGCCGCGCTTCCTGGCCTCGGCCTTTGCCGCCGGTCCGGCCTTCATGATTCTGGTTTTCACCGTCCTGGAGCGCCTGGGGGCCATATCGATCGAGTCGACCGTTATCCGCCGGATCCGCGTGATCGTCACGGTCAGCCTGCTTATCAATATCTTTCTGGCGGGCTCCGAACTGTTCGCCGAGTTTTACGCCGAGTCCGCCCACACGGTGCATATCAGCCATCTCTTCGGCCTGCACGGCATCAGCCTGCTGGCTCCCTGGATCTGGGCCTCCCTGGCCATGAACATCCTGGCCGCCGTCATCCTGCTGTCTCCCGCCCGTAACAACCCCATCGCCCTCATCGTCGCCTGCATCATGATCGTTGTCGGGATCTGGATCGAGAAGGGTCTCGGGTTCGTCGTTCCCGGCTTTATCCCTTCCACGCTGGGAGACTTCGTCCAGTACATTCCGTCGGCCAACGAAATCATCATTTGCATCGGTATCTGGGCCTTCGGGCTCCTGGTCTATACGATATTCCTGAAAGGGTCTTTACCCATTGTCAATCAACAGAACACCCCATGAGAAAGGAGGCGTACCTACGGCGGAGAGCACCGAATTAGTGTCCATCCACAAATGGTCGATTTGAGTTCCGGTCCCCGCCCTGCGGCGGGATTTCACATCGATTTTTATTCGACGGTCGGTGTTCAACAATCCACAGCGATTTTTATACCGACGACGCATTCGGCATCGCGAAGCGATGCGTAGTCAGGCTACGTTGAAGATTTCAAAAGAGCGCGAACGCCGGCCGGGGCCGAAAGATGCCTTTTATGGACGGACACGAACGAGTTGCCAGGCAACCCCACGCAAGATGAAGGGAGGCATTATGATGACGGTGAGAAGGTTGCTGCTGATGACGCTGGTCATCGGCGGCGTTTTAGCCATTTCTTTTTCGGCGCATGCCGCCGGCGGCTGCTCGACGGAAAAGTGCCATCAGGGTCTCGCCGACATCCGGGCGGCAGACAGCGAGATGATGCGCACGATCAAGGCCAACGGCTCCCAGCACGGGGACCCCGACGGCTGCGTGATCTGCCACGGCGGCAACCCCAAGGCCACGGTCAAGGAGGAGGCCCACAAGGGAATTCCGCCGACACTGAAACTGGCGCCCGGACCCAAGGGCTACTATCCGGATCCCGGGTCGATCTGGATTGCCGAGAACTCCTGCGGGGTCTGCCATGTGGGCTACGTCTACCGGGCCAAGATTTCCCTGATGAACACCGAGGCCGGCAAGATTCAGGGCAACCTGCATACCTGGGGCTTTGAAGAGGTGACCAACTTCCGGGTCCCCTGGGGCAACTACGACCTGGAGGACATCGACGGTCTGGAGCCGCTCTACGGCACCGAGACCTACAAGGGCTACATGCAAAAGCAGATTGCCATGTTTCCGGAGCAGTATCCCGAAAGTCTGGAGAAACTGCCTGCCGCCACGATGGAGCAGATCAACAAGGATCCCAAGATGGCCGGCCTGACCTATCAGCG
>JASJED010000165.1 GCA_030065585.1 Desulfobacterales bacterium
CCTGGATGATCCGCTGCCGGTAAGTGACGTCATGCGCTGCCTGATGTACGCTCACAGCTACAACGACTACCAGATGGCGCGGGAGGCGTTCGCCCAATTACCGCCCCGAATCCGGGAGCGTTTGATGCACACGGATTTCTCGGCGGCGGAAGCCCGATGTCCGCAGCGCATGGCCATTGGCGCATTCATGCGACGGGCCGCCGCGGAGTTGGGCTAGGGAAGGCATTACGAATTGATCTTTTAACAAAGCTCGAGAAGGATGGTGGTGGACAGGGAACGGTTCAACCGTGTGTGCTCAATGATGGTTATTAAAAAGCGGGGCCGCCAGGACCCCGCTTGGGAAAAGGAAGTTGATCGGAATGAGGCCGCCCGACTCGCCGATGTCTGATGGGGGCTTGGCGAGTCCTGCCGCCCCGGGTTCTGGGAAAACGGAAAAGGAACTTTGGTCGGCAATCAAGGGGGCGGGAGTCCATTAGCGATTCAGTCTGAAGCAGTTCGGCAACACGAAAATTTCCCGCCCCCCGATTGCCATTCGAAAAGAGTGTAAGCAAGCACCGTGCCGTTTCGGGTGGCATCCGATTTATAGTGGGATAACAGCAAGATCGAAATAGCGGACCCCGAGAGGATGGGCGTCATTGACAGGATTTGTCAGTCGAAGCGCCGTAATCTGTCACTTTGGGGAGGTTTGTTGCGGTACGCTTGATTTCTCGGGCAACTGCGGCCGCATCTCGAACTTTCTCCGAAACCGTCTGAAACATGCCCTTTACGAGTCCATCAATGTTGATTGCCATTGATTTCGGATGATTCGGCATTATTAATTTACTTTAACGCCGCGGCGTGAACCAATTATGATCGCACGCCCTATTTCAATCCGATAAGAGGAGGTTGCCCCATGACCACTGAAGATAAATCACGTGCCCAGGCGTGTTGTAAACAGGCGCATGAACAACTGGTAAAAGATCTGCATCATTGTGACGCTCCCGCGCTGACACCCGATCAGAAGCATCACTGTTACCGCCATGCGGCCTGGCGCAGTGGGCGACAGGCCAAGCGCTGCGCATCGAAGGAATAAAACCAGAACCATAAATGCCCGCCGTTTGACGGCGGCAGCATGCGCATCACGCTTCAAAGCCCCGGGGGCGCTTCCCCCGGGGCTTTTCGTTTAAAACGGCGTCGAAGGTCTGTCCGCGGGATTGTGATCGCAAAGGGTGAGGTGGGTGTCCTCGTCGCCAATGTAAAAGGCAGCCAGTTTATACCGACTGCCCTTGAGGAAAAGCGATGGACGTTGGAGGCATCCATCAAAAGCATAATAGGCATGATTGCGGTGATGGCAATGGGGAGGAAATTTTTTTATTTGCGCGGTGGGCCATCCTGCAAAAGCCGAGCCGCGAGACGGCCAATCCTCAGGGAATTCGAATGCGCTCGATCATATCGATCGCTCCATCGTCAATCGCGGTTGAAAGTAAACGGGGCAGGGCTTAAAGCCCTGCCCCGCTGGAGGAGGGAAGGAGGCTGACGTGCTTTTTAGGCGTCGTCGGCTATTGAATAAGCAATAATAGTGCCAAATTCAAAAAATTATAATTTTCATTTAATATCAAATGGTTAGGTAAGCTTTTGTGCGGAGCGATGGGTCAAAGGCGGGAACAATGGCAGAATTGGTGGCACAAGTTGTCAAAAAAGTGACATGGCCGCAACGAATCACCGAGGCTTTCGAGGCGCCCTCATTCGCCCGTTACCGGTCTGGGTTTGAGAGGGTGGTAGAACCGCCGCTCAAGAAAGAAAGCGCACCGCAATGCCGTTAGCGTCCAGACGCACGATTTTACCGTGACGCTTGGTTTCCTCCTGATCGGCGGCAAAAGGACCGGCCACGATAACATCACCTCCGACGGCAAAACGGCCTTTAACCTGGATATAAGTGCCACCGGCACTGAGATTCTTGATAACACCTCTGAAAAGTTGCCGGTTGGCGGCAAAGTGTGTCGCCACCGAACAGAGCGTGCGGGCATGCAAGCGGTTGTTGAGGGTCCGGCGCAGGATCGGCGCCGCCGGTTTGGCTTTTCCACTGCCGGGTTTGATTCGTTTTACCATGGGATAACCCAATATCGATTGACGCGGTCAACACGGCAATGATGTCGACGCGGAGGAATAGTTCAGGGTCTTGCGAGAACAAATGGAAAATATCAGAATGCGCGTCTTTAAAGTCGTATGATTAAACCGCTGGAACGGAAGTCAAGCCCCTATTCGAAAGATATCACCCCCTTAGCACAATCAACCGAGGAATGCATGCTTTTTCTGATACCCACCAAACGATCTGGGTGACACCAGACGGCGCCAAGAGATCATTGACCTCCGTGGTTGCGCCGCTCTATAGAACCATCCCATGCTGGGAAGCGATCTCATCACCTAAATTCGCACGTTAGGACCCACTTAACCACAGCGGGGTTAACCGCTTGTTAAACGTCCTGACTAGGATTGCGCTGGCGGTCAACAAACGCCGGCGAATTACGAAGGGCCGTATTTGCTGTATTGCGCGAGCATTTTTGAAGACGCCCCGTAAAAAGTCCGATCCGCTTGAGGCGGATAAATATCGGCGTTAGGCTTCATTCCTCGAGATTCGCAAGCCTTGCTCTCGAACGCTATACGAGACCGTCCTAAACATCACTTCTACGGGATCATCTTAAAATGCGGCAAAGTACCTACCCAATCCAGTAAAGGAGCTACCATGGTAACACTATTTCCGTTCTACAGGCGGATCGCTGGTTTGATCGTCTGCATGCTGATCAGCAGCCAGCTTTTGGTTCCGCCCGTCCGGGCCGCGCTTGTCAGCACCTCCCAGTCGATTCAGCAGGCCGAAAGCGAGGCCACCCGGAACAGGCTCAAAGCGATGCTGGGCCGTGAAGACATTGCGCAGCGCCTGATCAATTGGGGCGTCGATCCGAATGAAGCCCGGGCGCGGGTTGACACCCTGAATGAGGCGGAATTGGCGGTCCTTAGCGATCACCTCGATTCGATGCCGGCAGGACGCGGTGCCCTGGAGGTCATCATCATTTCGCTCCTGATTGTTTTCCTGGTTCTTCTGTTCACGGACATCGCTGGCTATACGGATGTTTTTCCATTTGTGAAGTGAGGGGACGGTGACGCTTGGAAACACCCGCCGCCCATGATTCGACGGGCGATCGGCGACGCTCGGAAGACTTGCGGGCAGGGCCGGCTGCCCATCGGATGGGGGTGAAAAAATCCAACGGGTTGGCTGCCGCGGACAGGAGGCAATCCAATGCGGCCATCGAGGGTCAGAAGCGTTCGATCAGTTTGTCGATCAGATAGGTGCTTTCGCGCAAGGCCTGGCGGCTAAAGGGGTCGAACCATTCGGCAATGCGGCGGAATTGGTCTTCGAAACCTGTGCGATCGTCATTGGCGATCAAATCCAGGTTGGTCTGGGCACTGGCCAGATATTTTTTCAGCAGGGACCGACGTTCGGGAGAAGCGAAGATGATTTCGGAATACAGCCGGGCATCCTGGGCGAAAAGCCGGCCCACCATGCCGAATTCGAGCCGGTAGATGGGGCTTGAAAACTCGAGGGCCTCGTCCAGACGGACGCGCTGCTCGTAAAGAAAACGGCCGAAGATAAAGGTCGCGAAATGGCGCAGCGCCTGGACAATGCCCATGATGTCATCGTGATCCTCTGCCCGGGTGGTGAGAACGATGGCCCCCCAGTCGGCAAACTGGTCCAGCAGCCACTGACAGGCAGGCCGGTCGCGTCCCGGCGTGGCCACGACAACCTGTTTGTCCAGGGTGGTGGTGGCCGGTCCGAACAGGGGGTGCAGCCCGATGACCGGCCCGGGATGGGCTTCCAACATGGCCTCCAGCGGTTGCTGCTTGACGCTGGTAACATCGGTCAGCACGCAGGTGGCCGGCAGATAAGGCCCCAATCGCCGGGCCACGGCCGATGTGCTTTCGATGGGCACGCTGATCAGGGCCAGGTCGATCCCGCGGCACAGGGTCGCGGCCTGGGACCAGTCGTCGCGATCCAGGCAGCGCACCCGGTATCCGGCTTGCCCGAACCAACCGGAAAGATAGTCGCCCATGGCGCCCTGTCCGCCCACCACCAGGACGATGGCCCCGGGGCGGCTGCCCCGCCGCGACAGTTGGGCGGTCTGTTCGACCCGTGATTGACGCAGAATACGACGGAAAATATCCTCCAGATAATCAGTATCCAGGCCCACGGCGCGCCCTATGCGCCGCTTTTCCGAAATGAGGTTCTCTTCCCGGGCCGGATGGTAAACGGAAAGACCATGGGTTTTCTTCAGTTGCAGCACCTTGTCAACCTGCTCCTGGCGTTCTTTGAGCAGGGCCACCATGTCGTGGTCGATGGCGTCAATGGCCTGGCGCAGCTGGTCCAACTGGTCTCGCACTTCATCGGGTGGTGGTTGATCATTGGGGGGCATAACCGATCTTTTCCTCTCAGTGGGGTTTAGGGGACGGATAAGCTGGCCGCATCGCGGAATAGGTCAGGGCGGTCGGACCGACAGTTGGCGGCGATTGCCACCAGGGGCGGAAACCCGGGAGCGGCCGCAACCCGGCAGCGTTTCCGGCCGTCTCACGCCTGCCCACGATGGCGAGGGATCATCGATTGCCATCGGGCCCAACTGGCCCCATTATACCCGGCAGACAGGATTAAAGGGGACCGCCCGCCGCGCCAGTCTAACGATCGCCCGCAGAATAATCAATATCCACGTAAAGGAAGCGCCATGCGTCATAAGGTGATCAACCCTTTCAACCAGACGGTTTACCATGAAATGGCCTTCGACCGGCCCGAAGAGCGGGACCGCAAGATCCACAACGCGCGAGAGGCTTTCCGAACTTGGCGTCGTGTTCCTCTGAGCGAACGCATTGCGATTATCCAGGAGGGGCTTGACTATTTCGATCGTCGCCGGGAACCCATCGCGGCGGAAATCACCGCCCAGATGGGTAAACCGATCCGCGAGGCGCGCGCCGAACTCGACAGGTTTTTCGAGCGGGCCAACCACATGCTGGCCGCGGCGCCGAAAGTCCTGGCCCCCGACGTTCTACCGGCCCAACCGGGCCTGGAGCGGTGCGTCTGGCATGAACCCTTGGGCGTCATCTTTGATATCGCGGCCTGGAACTATCCCCTCCTGATCGCCGTGAACGTGGTGGTGCCGGCACTGGCGGCCGGCAACAGCGTTCTGCTGAAGCACAGTGCCCGGACCCCACTGTGCGGCGGGTATTTTGAGAAAGCCTGGGCCCATTATCCGGGTCTGGTAAACCATCTGGTACTGTCTCACGAGGATACGGCGGCCGTGATTCGGGACCCGCGAGTGGACCACGTGGTCTTCACCGGTTCGGTGAACGGCGGCCGCCACATTCAGGGCCTCATCGGCGAGCGTTTTATCGGTGCCGGTCTGGAACTGGGGGGTAAAGACCCGGCCTACGTCGCCGGCGATGCCGATCTCGCCTTTGCGGCGGCCAATCTGGTGGAGGGGGCTTGCTACAATGCCGGGCAGTCCTGCTGCGCCGTGGAACGGGTCTATGTGCACCGCGACCTGTATGAGGCCTTTGCCGCCCAGGCGCAGGCGGCGATCAACGCGCTGCGGCCGGGTGATCCAATGGATCCGTCCACCACGCTGGGCCCCTTGGCCGACCGCCGGGCCTTGGATCGACTGGAGTCCCAGGTTCAGGATGCACTCCAACGCGGTGCCCGTCTGCTGGCCGGCGGTCAGCGGTTGAGGGGCCGAACCGGGAATTTCTTTGCGCCGACCCTGCTGGCCGATGTGCCCAATGCGGCCGAGGTCATGCAGGCGGAGAGTTTCGGTCCGATCCTGCCGCTGCAGGCGGTCATCGACGACCGCCAGGCGCTGGAGCGAATGAACGACTCGCGCTACGGTCTGACCGCCTCGGTCTGGACCCGCAGCCGCCAGCGGGCCGAGTGGTTGGCCACCCGCCTGGAGGCAGGTACCGTTTACCAGAATCGTTGCGATTATCTGGACCCGGGCCTACCCTGGTCCGGCGTCAAGGACAGCGGGCGGGGGGTTAGCTTATCGCCATATGGCTACTATCATCTGACCCGGACCAAGAGCCTCAACTTCCGGGAAGGCAATTGAGCGGCAAGCGACGCACCGGAATGGCCCGCCGCCTGCAGGGGGTAATCCCAAAACCAGCCGACCGAGGGTCTCTTTGCGTATAGCGGAAGGTTTCCATACCCCGGGAGGCGGCCCGAGACATCGCCGTCGGTGGCATTGACATCCCTGCCCGCAGGCTTAGACCTATACAGCTGGGTCGTAAACTTTTAGTGATGGACCCGCGTCGATGCCCGGTACTTCCGGGCTGAGGGTCATGGGCAGGTTGACCTGCCGGTGATCCGCAACGCTGCCGCTTGCCGATTCATGTGAGGAGTGGAAGCCATGTCGATTCGAATAAATACCATTCCCCTGGTTATGGTAATTCTGCTATCAATGAGCGTGGCCTCGATGCTATCATGGGCTTCGGTCGCCGAGGCGGTCGAACCCCAAGCGTCATCCTGGATAGCGGAGGGTCTGCAGGCCTGGGGCGATCATGATCTGGCCGTCGATTTCGGTGCCCGGGGACTTTGGAGTTACAATGGCGCCTGGGTTCAGTTGTCGCGTCTTAATCCCGCGGACATGGCCTCCTGGGGGAACGGCCGTCTGGCCGTCAATTTCGGAACCCACGGCTTGTGGACCTATGACGGCCGCGCATGGCTGAAGATCTCCTCAGGGGGCGAGTAAATCTTCGGGATGCCGACCCGGTCACTCATCGCCGGTGCCGCCGGCGACGGTCGTTCGTCCGCTCCGCAGGTATTACGGCGGTCGTCTCGTCTTAATTTACGGGCAGCAACCACAATCCCACGACGACGTCCCCGATTAGCAGCGTAGTGATGATATGATGAGAAACCTTACTGCGGCGCATGGGTTGCACTCTTGAGCCAGTTATAGACTTCTTCCAGTTCGTAACCGCGGGAGCCGTCTTCACGTCTGATACGAACGGGGAACAGACCTTCGCTCTCGAGTCGACGCAGATGCGCTTCCTCCATTTCGAGCAGGGCGCTGGTCAAGGGAATGGAAATCCCCCCGCGATGCGTATCGAGCGCCGGTTGGATTTGCTTTGCCAGTATGTGTCTTTGTCGGTCATTCATTTCCGAACCTCGATTGTTTGAGCCATACGGGTTTCTCCAGCACGGCGGGTACGGCGAACCGCTTCAACATGTCTCCGGCGCGATCGTCCATTAGGGATTGATGACCCGCCGGTCCGATTTACTTCTTGGTAAAATTCGGTGTGCCGGCGGCCGCACCAGAGTGATAGGGAGTTAATTTAAGAAATGCCAGACAATTTCGCTTGACAATTCACGCCAAAAATTTGATCCCCTGGTGGGTATCCCCTGGGCGTGAATCCGTCACCACAATCCGCGGCGGGCCGAAACTTCGCGAATCGGTTCAGCCACAATTTTTCAACTTTTAAGTTTTTAGCAGTGGAGCAAGACCATGACCCCGACCAATCTGCTGGCACCGCAAGATATTCTCTGGAAGATCATCGAAAGCTATGGGCATGATCCCGGTGAAGTCTTTTCGCGTGTCGGTTTAACACGCGAGATGCTCTTCAAGCAGGGTGCCCGCATCGCCCATCAAACCCTCAGGCACCTGTGGGATGAAACCACCACCTTGATCAAGGACCCCTGCCTGGGGCTGCGGGCGGCCAGGTTCTGGCACCCTTCCTATTTCAACGCCCTGGGCTATGCCTGGCTGGCCAGTTCCACCCTGCGCGAGGCCTTGAGCCGCTTCGAGCGCTACATCAAAGTACTCACGCAGGATATCAACGTCGGTTTGGACGATACGCCCGATGGGCTGACTTTCACCATGTCGGGCGCACTGGAGAACCCGGTGCGCATGGATTTCTGCTTGGCCACCATGATGGCCATGTGCCGGCTCAATTTCGGCCCCAACCTGGCACCCGTGGGTGTGCATTTTATTCACCCCGAGCCCGCCTGCAGTGAAAAGTATTTTGCTTTCTTCAAAGGTCCGGTTTACTTTGATGCCGCCAATGACTGCCTGATTCTTAAAACCAAAGACGCCGACCAGCGCCTGCCGGGCGGCAATCCGCATCTGGCGCAGATCAACGACCGCATCATCATCCGCTACCTGGCGTCGCTCAGCAATGACGACATCGTTCACCGTACCCAGACGGCCATCATCGATCTATTGCCCTCCGGCAATGTTTCCGACGAGAAAGTCGCCCGGAAGCTTTATCTGAGCGAGCGCAGTCTGCAGCGCAAGTTGCAGCAAACGGGAACTTCCTTCCGCAGGTTGCTGGACACGACGCGCGCGGAACTGGCCAAGCAATACATTCAGGACCCGGGCGTCGATCTTACCGAAATTGCTTTTCTTCTGGGGTTTTCCGAGCACAGCTCTTTTTCGAGGGCCTACAAGCGCTGGACCGGTCAAACCCCCAGCGCCAGCCGTCGCGCCGCCGTCCATATCTAATACCTGTCCCGGAATGGTTGCATGAAGACATGTTAAAGGGGGCGAGGATCTTCAGGGGGAGATACCGGCAAGCCAGACCCAGGGGCCGCTGGGACTTGCTCCTCGATCAAATCCCAAAGGGAATGGCTTGCCGGGCTCGAAGGCAATATAAGGCAGGTGCCCAAAGCCGGCTCGACCGCGGCGGCCAATCATTTGACTGGCTGCGCCATCATGGGCGGTGTCGGTTCGGATCGGAACGATGCGATGCGCGGGAGCACACGATCAGGTCATTAGCCGCCGTGCGCTTTGTGAAACGAAGAGATGAAGGCGGGATGAATCGATCGCCAGCGGCAGCGCAAGTGTACTGGTGGGCAGGCAACCGTGGGGCCATAACTTGCAGGCCGAGGTCGCTGAGGCCCCCTGTATCGGCTGAGGGCGTGGAATTCAGCCTTTGCGAATCCAGACCAGTTTGGCCTTGGCACGACCGGCGGAAATCAGCTCGAAGCGCACCCCGCCAAGACGGAAACCCTGCTTGGCTAAGCGGTAGGCGATTTCCCGTCGATAGGGGTAGAGGGGATCCAAATCGCGGATAAAGACGTCCAGTTTGACGCGTTTATCTGCGACGCCGCGGTAAACCAGGTCCACTTTGCC